>NZ_VFUG01000011.1:0-189814 GCF_006440615.1 Mesorhizobium sp. B2-6-2
GTCCCCAACGAACGGGTTTTAGGAGCCGGCCCCTGTCCCCGGGGCCGGCTCCGCCATTTCGGTCGCCGCCCGCCGGCTGAACCAATCGGCGCTCAGCTGCCGAAGCGCCATGGTCGGCACGCCCTTCCCCGCCGAGGCGGATGGGAGCAGTATGGCTTGTTCGTTGCGGATGAAGGCGATGCTGGAAGTCCCTGAGGATCGCGGCGCCAGACACCGCCTTTTCAAGGCTATCGACGACGCCTTCAAGGCGGGTGACTTCGAAGGCCTTGGAAAGGCGCTCGGCGGCTCAGCGCGCTGGTTCGACGAGCGGATGCCGTTCGAGCTCGGCCTTGGCCATCCGCTGGAATATGCGATCTATTGGAGCCCGGCCGCGTTCATCACCGCCTTGCTCGATGCCGGTACAAACCCGAACTACGAGGACCCGGCCGGGTTTCCATCGATCATTGCCGCGCTGTCGACGGAACGGCCTGACCGGCTGGACGTCATCCATATCCTGCTCGCGCATGGCGCCGACCCGGATATGCGCGGCGTGAACGACTGGACTCCCCTGCACTATGCAGTGTCCCGGCGCGACGCCGAGGCGATCCGTCTGCTGCTCCTGTCAGGCGCGAACCCGTCGCTGCGGACCCGCATCGACGACTACGAAACGGCGCTGGGAGGCGCGGAGGAGGCCGGTTTCGAAGCCGGCGCCCTTCTGTTGCGTGAAGCGATGAACAGCCGCCGCTGATGAAGACAGGCGGAGTTGCTGCCCGCCGCCGTCACACTGTCTTGAGCTTGGCCTTGAAGCGTTTGGCATTGGCCACATAGTGGGCCGCCGAGACGCGCAGCCGCTCGATCGCCGCTTCGTCCAGCGTCCTTATCACCTTGGCGGGCGAGCCGACGATCAGCGAATTGTCCGGAAAAACCTTGTTTTCCGTCACCAGGGCGCCGGCGCCGACCAGCGAGTTGTTGCCGATCCTGGCGCCGTTCAGCACGATGGCGCCCATGCCGATCAGGCTGTTGTCGCCGATCGTGCAGCCATGCAGCAAAGCGCGGTGGCCGATCGTGCAGCCTTCGCCGATGGTCAGCGGAAAGCCCGGATCGGTGTGCATGATCGTGTGTTCCTGCACATTGGTATCGGCGCCGATGATGATCGGTTCGCCGTCACCGCGGATGGCGACGCCGAACCAGAAGCCGGCATTGCGGCCGATCCGGATATTGCCGATCAGCGTGGCGTCGGGCGCGATCCAGTTCGTATCGGCGTCCTCGAACTCGGGCGCTTTCCCATCGATCGCATAGATCGGCATTGTTCGTCTCCGAATCGTCTCAACCAGAGAATTCGAAGGACCCTAAATTCTCGGTCGCCCAGGATGCAATGGCGATGAGCACGACGCCGAGCGCCAGCGCCCAGGCGATGGCCGTGCACCCGCAGGACAACAGCGCCATCGTGCCGATGCGACCCTCGCGCCGGGCGGCCAAGGTCTCGTTGGTGAGCATGAACGGCCCGGCACAGGCCGTTGCCGCGAGCGAACGCAGGATATGGACGGGCGAAACATAGGGTTCAGCAAAGGCCAGGCGCCGGCCGGCCAGCAATTCCATGGCCGATCCGGCCAGCCCGCAAGCCGTTAGACCAACCGCGAAAGCGTAAAGAACAAGCACAACAGGATCCATGTTTACTAACCGTTTACCATGAAAACGCACAGTCGTGCCAACGCGCTGCAAGAGCCATGCCGCGCAGGCTGTGCCGCCGAAAGACAGGTGGGCGGATCGGGGAAGAGCAAATGAGAGAGGCAAATGTTGCCGAGATCGCTGACTTCGAGGTCGTCAACTCGACCTTGATGAAGCGGGTCTTTTATATCTTCGCGGCGCTGGCGCTGCTTTCGATTGCCATCAGCGTCGGCGGCAAATGGCTTGGACGATCGATCGCCATGGCCGGCTATACGGATGACAAGACGGTGCGCCAGATCGTCATGGGCAACAACCTCATCAGCGTGCCGGCAAACTTCATCCGCTTCGACCAGGCCAGGCGCGACGGCATCGCCTCGCGGCTCGACCTCTATCTGCGCTATCCCGAAATGGACGGCTACAGCACGGCCGCGCGCGACGACTTCAACCATGCGACGACCAGGAAGATCATCTTCCTGTCGTTCGAGCCGCGCATGATGTCGCGCGACATGAGCGGCCGTTTCGCGCCCATCTACAGCGCTCTGATCGAAAAGCCGGGGACGCCCGGCCCGGGCGGCACGACGGTTTACGCCTTCAGCGAAAAATCAGGTTATCTCAACGAGGTGTTGGCTGTTGCGGAGCGTCCCGGTAAAGATCCGTTCGTCGCCCGCTGCCTGAGCGGCCCGAGTGCCGGGGAATCGCTGGCGCCCTGCGAGCGCGACATCCAGGTCGGCGACGATCTCAGCCTCACCTATCGCTTTCCGCGCGAGCTGCTCGCGAACTGGCCGGCGCTCGACGCGGCGATTGCAGCCAAAGTGGCGGGTATCTTGAAGACGGGCCACTGACGCGACGCTCGATCATTTAGCCGGCTATCAAACTGGAGCGATGTCGCCGTCGAAACGTTATTGCCGGCCTTGAGCGACCCGGCCTTAGACAGCTCGCAATGCCTACGCCGCTCGTCTGGCTCAACGCCTGGACTTCACAGGCCAAAATACGGTCTGGCATCGCGTCGACAAGGCGCGCTAATGGTCTGGGATGACCGATTTGATATCTGCCTATCTGGAGTTTGATCCAAAAAGCCGCCGCCTGCGTCTCGACCCGCACGAACCAGCCTTCGTGCAGAACCCTTATGAGGCCTACGCCTTTCTGCACGGTGCCGCGAACACCTTCTTCTGGGAAGATTATGGGTTCTGGTGCTTTGGCGGCTTCGATGACGTCAACCGCTTGCTGCGCGACCGCCGTTTCGGCCGGCAGAATCCGGCGGGGATTCCCGACAGCCGGGGCGTCGGCGACGACCGCTCGCACCTCGTCGCCTTCGACGCAATCGAGGCCAATTCCATGCTGGAGCTCGAGCCACCAGTGCATACGCGGCTCAGAACGCTGGTCAATCGCGCCTTCGTCTCACGCCAGGTCGAGCGCCTCAGGCCGCGCATCGAGGTGCTGGCCAACGAGCTGGTCGACCGCTTCGAGCCAAACGGCGTCGACTTTCTGCCCGCCTACGCCTCGCCCTTGCCGATCACCATCATCGCCGAAATGCTCGGCGTTCCGGTCGAGATGGGGCCGCAACTGCTCGACTGGTCGCACCAGATGGTCGCCATGTACATGCATGGCCGCACGCGCGAGACCGAGGAGACGGCGAACCGCGCCGCACGCGATTTTTCCGACTTCCTGCGCGGCTATATTGCGGAGCGGCGCAAGAAACCCGGCGACGATCTGCTGTCGCTCTTGATCTCAGCCCAGGAGAACGGCCAAAAGCTCTCGGAAGACGAGCTGGTTTCCTCGGCGATCCTTCTACTCAATGCCGGCCATGAGGCAACCGTGCACCAGACCGGCAATGCGGTGCGCTCGATCCTGGCGCAAGGCGGGGATCCACGGCGTTTCTTCGAAACGCCGGAGAAAAACGTCGCGACGGTCGAGGAATGCCTGCGCTACGACGCGCCGCTGCACATGTTTTTGCGCTACGCTTATGAAGAGATGGAAGTTTCGCCGGGCATTCTGGTCAAACCCGGAGAGATGGTCGCGCTGCTGCTCGGTATGGCCAACCACGATCCGCTTGCCTTTGCCGAGCCCGACACCTTCAGTCCGGCCCGCATGGATCAGAAGAACGTCTCCTTCGGCGCCGGCATCCATTTCTGCATCGGCGCGCCGCTGGCCAGGCTGGAGCTGCAGGTGTCATTGAAGAGGCTGTTCGATCGGCTTCCGGAGTTGCATTTGGCCGAGGAACCGCGTTTCCGCGACAGCTATCATTTTCATGGGCTGGAGCGGGTGACTGTCAGTTTTTGAGCGAGGCGTAGCCGACTTCGTCATCCTCGGGCGTAGCGACGCAAAGCGGAGCGCAGACCCGGGGATCCATGCCGTTACTTTGACCGAAGGATGCGGCGGTGCAGAAGTCTGCACCGTGATGGCCGTCTTAACGTCGCGGCATGGATTCCATGGTCTGCGCGCGTCGCTTCGCTCCTTGCTTCGCCATGGAATGACGAGGCGATAGGCCTTCGCCAACCGGAAACCCACTCAAAGCCGGATCACATATTCCTTGCGCGTCGTCTCGAGCACTTCCCAGGTGCCCTTGAACCCTGGCCTCAGCACGAAACTATCGCCGGCCCGCACGGTGCGCGCCTCGCCGCCGTCCTCGGCGATCACCGACACGCCGGACAGGATGTGGCAGAACTCCCATTCGTCATAGACGATGCGCCATTTGCCTGGCGTCGCTTCCCAGATGCCGGCATAGAGGCCGCCGTCGCGCTCCTCGACATTCCAGGTGCGGAATTTGGGATCGCCCGAAATCACACGGTCCGGCAGCGGCGCGCCGGCCTCAGGATCGACGGTCTCGGTGTTGAGCGCAAGAAAGGCCGACATATCAGACCTTGCCGAGCGCCTGCTCGAGATCGGCAACGATATCGTTGACGTCCTCGATGCCGACCGAAAGGCGGACGGTGTCAGGTCCGGCGCCGGCCTTGACCTTCTGCTCGTCGGAAAGCTGGCGATGCGTGGTCGAGGCCGGATGGATGACCAGCGATTTGGTGTCGCCGACATTGGCGAGGTGCGAGAACAGTTCGAGCGCCTCGACGAATTTGATGCCGGCCTCGTAGCCGCCCTTGAGGCCGAAGGTGAACACCGCGCCAGCACCCTGCGGCGAATATTTCTTCTGCAGCGCGTTGTTCTTGTCGCTTGGCAGGCCGGGATAGTTCACCCAGGCAACCTTGGGATGGTTCGACAGCCAGCCGGCCACGCTCGCGGCATTGTCGCAATGACGCTGCATGCGCAGCGGCAGCGTCTCCAGGCCGGTCAGGATCAGGAAGGCGTTGAAGGGCGAGATCGCCGGGCCGATGTCGCGCAGGCCGAGCACGCGGGCGGCAATCGCGAAGGCGAAGTTGCCGAAAGTTTCGTGCAGGACGAGGCCGCCATATTCAGGGCGCGGCTCCGACAGCATCGGGTATTTGCCGGACTTCGACCAGTCGAAAGTGCCGCCGTCAACGATGGCGCCGCCGATAGAATTGCCGTGGCCGCCGATGAATTTGGTCAACGAGTGCACGACGATGTCGGCGCCGTGCTCGATCGGCCGCACCAGATAGGGCGAAGCCAACGTGTTGTCGACGATCAACGGCAGGCCGTGCTTGCGGGCGATGTCGCCGATCTTCTCGATGTCGACGAAGATGCCGCCAGGGTTGGCAAGGCTCTCGATGAATATCGCCTTGGTCCTTTCGTCGATCTGGCTCTCGAAAGTCGCCGGATCGTTTGCTTCTGCCCAGCGAACTTCCCAGCCGAAGTTCTTGAAGGCATGGCCGAACTGGTTGATCGAGCCGCCATAAAGCTTGTTGGCGGCGACGAAGTTGTCGCCCGGCTGCATCAGATTGTGGAAGACGATGACCTGCGCGGCGTGGCCCGAGGCGACGGCAAGTGCCGCGGTGCCGCCTTCGAGCGCCGCGACGCGTTCCTCGAGAACCGCCTGGGTCGGATTCATGATGCGCGTGTAGATGTTGCCGAAGGCCTTCAGCCCGAACAGCGAGGCGGCGTGATCGGCATCGTCGAAGACGAAGGAGGTGGTCTGGTAGATCGGCGTGGCGCGAGCGCCGGTCGCCGGATCGGGCTTTGCGCCCGCATGAACGGCCAAAGTGTTGAAACCAGGCGCACGAGTCATCGAAATCCCTCTCCTAACGTTCGAAAATCGCCGGGCATTCTTGGCGAAGCGCGGCCGGGAATGCAAAGAAGAAAATACCGTTCGGGGCGCGATCTACGACGAACGCCTGGGAAAATCCATTTCGTCCCGGAATAATTTTGCGCGAACTACCGCATGCTTATTTCTGTCTTACGCCGAAGCTCTGAAATCCCTGGCGCATCAGGGGTTTTTTCGACGACAGAACGCCGGAGTTGACGCCGGTCCAGCCGATCTCGCCGGACAGCTTGCCGTATTCGATCTTCGGGCAGCGGTTCATCACCACCTTGATGCCGACAGCTTCGGCGCGGGCAGCCGCCTCATCGTTGCGCACGCCAAGCTGCATCCAGACGACCTTGGGCAGCGGTTCGAGCTGCAGCACCTGGTCGACGATACCGGGCACCGCCGAGGAAGCGCGAAAGATGTCGACCATGTCGACCGGCTGCGGCAGGTCGGCGAGGCTCGCATAGACCGTCTGTCCGAGGATCTGCTTGCCGGCATGACCGGGATTGATCGGGAACACCGAAAAGCCCTTGGCTAAAAGATATTTCAGCACGAAGTAGCTTGGCCGCACATCGTTGGGCGAAGCGCCGACCATGGCGATCGTCTTCACTGAATTCAGGATGCCGGCGATGTAGCTGTTGTCGTAGGTATCGTGATTCATGGTTCGTCCTCATACAGCGCTTCGGCGAGAAAGGCAGCCGGATCGCTGCAGAAGTCGCGCATCATGCGAAAATGATCGGTGTCTTGAAAATCGAGCGGGTCGAGGCCGAAGCGGCCGATGCGGAAGAGCCGTGCGTTCGGGCAAGCCATCAGCAGCGGCGAGTGCGTGGCCATGATCACCTGCGCGGTGCCGGAGTGTTCCATGCGTTGAAGCAGTTTCAGCAGTTCGATCTGGCGCGTCGGCGACAGCGCGCTTTCGGGTTCGTCGAGGATGTAGATGCCCTGCCTGCGGCAACGCTCCTCGAAGAAGCGGATAAAGCCCTCGCCATGCGACCATGACAGGAAATCGGGCGGCGGCGGCCTGAACGGATCTTCGAGCGCGGCCCGGTCGAGATAGCGTGCGACGGAGTAGAACGATTCAGCCCGGAAGAACCAGCCGGCGGTGACCTTCGGCAGCCAATGGCCGCGCAGCGTGCCGGCGAGGGACGCACCGCTTTTGTCGACAGCACGCGAATGGTCGACCGGCATGTAACCTTTTCCACCGCCGGCCTCGTCATAGCCGGCCAGCGCGCCGATCGCTTCGAGCAGCGTCGATTTGCCGGTGCCGTTCTCGCCGACGATGACGGTGATGGCGCTCGTGAATTCGAACTCGAATTCGCGGGTGTGGAAGATCGGCAGGTTCCACGGATATTGGTCCCAATCCGCGACGCGCGACGGCTCAAGCAGGATGCGCTTGAGATAGGGGGCCTTCAGCCGCGTCAGTTGCTTGCGGGCAGCCACGTCGAACCTTCAGCGATGGAATGGCGCGGTTCCATTCAAGCCGGCTACTCGTCGGTCCATTCGGGCTTGCGCTTGCCGATAAACGCACCGATGCCTTCCTCGGCGTCGCGCGCCAGCATGTTTTCCACCATCACGCGGCCGGTATGGGCGTAAGCATCGGCCAGCCCCATTTCGGCCTGAGCATAGAAAGCCTCCTTGCCAGTCTTGATCACCAAAGACGATTTGGATGCAATGGTTTGCGCGTATTTGTTGACAACCTGATTCAGATATTCGCGCGGCACGATGCGGTTGATCAGGCCGAACTCCCTGGCGGTCGCCGCATCGATCGTCTCGCCGGTGAGTAGCATTTCCATCGCCTGCTTGCGCGAGACGTTGCGCGACAGCGCCACCATCGGCGTCGAGCAGAACAGGCCGATGTTGACGCCAGGCGTGCAGAAACGCGCCTCGTGCGAAGCGATGGCAAGGTCGCAGCTGGCGACCAGTTGCAGGCCGGCGGCGGTGGCGAGGCCGTCGACCTCTGCGATCACCGGCTTCGGGTGGCGCACGATCGTCTGCATCAGGTTCGCACAAGCCGCGAAGGTCCTTTCGAAGAAGGCCTTGCCCCGATCCGGCTCGGCGCGGTGCGCCGTCATTTCCTTGAGGTCATGGCCGGCACAGAACACTTTTCCCGACGCCGCCAGGATGATGACGCGCACGGATCTGTCAGCCTTCACGCGATCGAGCTCGGCCTGCAACGCCGCCATGGTCGCCAGCGAGAGCGCATTGGCCGGCGGGCTGGCGAGCGTGAAGCGCAGGATGCCCTCGTCCTGGCTGACAAGAACGGGGCCGTCGGCGACGGCGGGCTTGATGGCAACGACTTCGGCCACTTTCAAAAACCTCGTGCTTATGGAGCAACAGAACTAGCACGCTGCCGATTGAAGAACAGCCGCGAGACGTGTTTTCTCCGTCGCACCGTTTGGTCCAGGCGCACCGCCCGGAACTGCTCATTCATATATAGGACGCGCCATGCCAGCCCAAAGCGATCTGAAGCCAATGCTCAACGCGGCGGAAGTCAATGCGCTGATGGCAAGCGTCTATCCGCAGCTCAACGACAATTTTACATCCTATGAAGCGATCGATGTGTTTCCGGGTGGCTGCACGGTGCGGCTGAACGCCGACGAGCGGCATCTGCGCCCCGGCGGCACGGTATCCGGTCCGGCGCTGTTCACGCTGGCCGACATCGGCGGCTATGTCTGCGTGCTTAGCCATGCCGGCCCGGACGCGCTTTCGGTGACGGTCAACCTCGACATCAATTTCATGCGCAAGGCCGAAGCCGGTCCGATCGACGGCCATTGCCGCATCCTGAAGCTCGGCAAGAGCCTGATGGTGTTCGACATCGACATCGTCGCCGGCTCGGACGGACACACCGTCGCGCATGCCACTGGGACCTATTCGATCCCTCGTAAATCCTCTCAAAGTTGATACTGCGGCGAGATGTGTATATATATGCGCATAGGTGATATTTGATCGAGCGTGACAGTCGCCGCATCATAAAGCGGCTGAGGGATGACGGCTTCGAATTGGTCTCAGTTCGGGGCTCACATCACAAATTCCGAAAAGGTGCCATTGTGCTTGTCGTTCCGCACCCGGAAAAAGATCTGCCAGTCGGCACCGCTCGCGCGATCGCCAAGCAGGCAGGCTGGATTCGCTAGACCTGAATTCGTGCGCAACCAGGAGACTACAAATGAAGAACTACTTCGCGCTGGTTGAGAAGGATGTCGACAGCGCGTTTGGTATTCGCTTCCCCGATATTCCTGGCTGTTTTTCGGCGGCCGACGTACCGGAGGATATTATGCCGAATGCGGTGGAGGCCTTGCAACTTTGGGCCGAGGATATGTCCGTGCCTGAGCCCTCCAGCCACGAGGCGATCGTGTCGCTTCCCGAAATCCGTGCTGCGCTGTCGGAAGGAGCTTACTTGGTCTCGGTTCCGCTGATCGACAATGACAGCGCCGTGGTCAGGGCGAACGTGACATTCGAACGTGGCGTCCTGCGCGCGATAGACGCTGCAGCGCGCGAGCGCGGTATTACCAGATCGGCCTTTCTCTCGAGCGCTGCCCGCAAGGAAATCGAAGCCAAACACTGACACAGAGGCGGCCACTGCCGATCAAGTTTGCGGTAAAATAATACCGCTCTACCAAGCTATTGTTTTTGCTTTATTTTATCCGTGCAGCTCATTTTCGATTGGCTTGACGCACCAAATGCCCTCGCCTATAAGCCGACCCGAAGCAGCGGCCGCAAAGGCCGCCGTTTTGTTATTGGCGGAGCGGCTCCGGTCATCCCGTCAATCCAAGCAACAAGAAGCGCCTTCTCTTGTCCGTCCTGGACGGGAAAGGTCAAACCTGAGAGCAAAACATGGCTACCTTTTCGCAGAAGCCTGCGGATGTGGTGAAGAAGTGGGTGCTGATCGACGCCGAAGGTCTCGTCGTCGGTCGTCTGGCCACTGTCATCGCCAACCATCTGCGCGGCAAGCACAAGCCCACCTTCACCCCGCATGTCGATGATGGCGACAATGTCATCGTCATCAATGCCGACAAGGTGGTGTTCACCGGCAAGAAATACACCGACAAGGTCTATTACTGGCACACCGGCCACCCCGGCGGCATCAAGGAGCGCACCGCGCGCCAGCTGATCGAGGGCCGTTTCCCCGAGCGTGTCGTCGAGAAGGCCGTCGAGCGCATGATCCCGCGCGGCCCGCTCGGCCGCCGCCAGATGAAGAATCTCCGCGTCTATTCAGGCGCCGAGCATCCGCACACCGCCCAGCAGCCCGTCACGCTCGACGTGGCCAAGCTGAACTCCAAGAACAAGAGGGCTTCGTAATGGCTGAGCTTTCCTCGCTCGCAGAACTCGGCACCATCGCCGCGCAGCCGGCCGCGCCCGTGCATGTCCAGAAGCTCGACAAGTCGGGCCGCGCCTATGCCACCGGCAAGCGCAAGAACGCCATCGCGCGCGTCTGGGTGAAGCCGGGCTCCGGCAAGATCATCGTCAACGACAAGGAATTCGCGAGCTATTTCGCGCGTCCGGTGCTGCAGATGATCCTCAACCAGCCGATCGTCGCGGCCAACCGCGCCGGCCAGTACGACATCGTCGCCACCGTCATCGGCGGCGGCCTCTCCGGCCAGGCGGGTGCGGTGCGTCACGGCATCTCCAAGGCGCTGACCTACTACGAGCCGGGCCTGCGCCCGGTGCTCAAGAAGGGCGGCTTCCTGACCCGCGACAGCCGCGTCGTCGAGCGCAAGAAGTACGGCAAGGCGAAGGCCCGCCGCAGCTTCCAGTTCTCGAAGCGCTAAGCGATACGATATCCCAAGCTTACGAAAGGGCCGCCTCCGGGCGGCCTTTTTGTTTTTCTTACCAGTGCCCGGCCGGCGTCCTGATGTAGTCGATGAAGGCGCGCAGCGGCGCCGGCACCAAGCGGCGCCCGGGATAGTAGAGAAACGGCCCGGAGAATTCCTGCCACCACGGTTCCAGCACAGGTTCCAGCGCGCCGCTCTCGAAATGCGGGCGTACCCAGTCCTCGAAGAGCCAGAGAATGCCGACGCCGGCGACCGCCGCATCGATGGCGAGATCGACGCCTCCACCAATGCTGACGAGCAATGGTCCCGTGGTATCGACCCGCACCACTTCACCATCCCGTTCGAACTCCCAGGGCGTCATGACCCCGCTCGGGAAGCGGCCGCGCACGCACGCGTGCCCAAGCAGGTCACGCGGGTGTTGCGGCCGGCCGTGCCGATCGAGATAGGCTGGCGCGGCCGAGGTGGTGAAACGCTGCGTGCGTGGCCCGATCGGCACAGCGATCATGTCCTGCTCCAGCCGTTCGTCATAGCGGATGCCCGCATCGCAGCTGGCCGCCAGCAGATCGACAAAGTTCTCCTCCGCGATCACCTCCAGGCGGATGGCCGGATATGCAGCGAGAAATCCCGGAACGATCTTCGGCAGCACCAGCCGCGACGCACTTATCGGCACGTTGAGGCGCAAGGTGCCGGCAGGTCGGTCACGAAAGCCGTTCACGACGTCGAGCGCGGCCTCCACCTCGCCTAGCGCGGGGCCAAGACGCGCCAGCAGGCTGGCGCCTGCCTCGGTCAGGGCAACACTGCGCGTGGTACGATTGAAGAGCCGCACACCAAGTTGGGTTTCCAGACGGCGGACAGCTTCGCTGAGCACTGACGCGCTGCCCGCAGTCACGCGGGCCGCTTCGCGAAAGCCGCCGGCGCGAGCGACGGCCATGAATGCCTGGAGGTCGTTGAGATCAGCCGCCATTGTTCTTATTTCCGCACAGGTCGTGCTGGTTATACCCGGTTATCAGGACAGCAGCTATCCCTTATCTCCCTCGCCGACAGCGAAGGAGAGCAACAATGTCCAGTGTAGACAAATCCGGTACTTATAAACTCGGCGACCGCTCGGTGCATCGCCTCGGCTATGGCGCCATGCAGCTGGCGGGCAAAGGCGTGTACGGTCCGCCGAAGGACCATAACGCGGCGATCTCCGTGCTGCGCGAAGCGATAGCGCAAGGCGTGAACCATATCGACACCAGCGATTATTACGGGCCTTATGTCACCAACAAGCTGATCCGCAAGGCGTTGGCGCCTTACCCCGACGACCTCACCATCGTCACCAAGATCGGCGCCCGTCGTGGGGAAGACGCCTCCTGGCTGCCGGCTTTTACAGCTGATGAGCTCGAACAGGCCGTGCACGATAATCTTCGCAACCTTGGCCTCGAGGTGATGGACGTCGTTAATCTGCGCATCATGTTCGGGGTGCACGGTCCAGCGGAGGGCTCCATCGAGGCGCAGGTCACCAAGCTTGCCGAGCTTCAGCGCAAAGGCCTAGTACGCCATATCGGCCTGAGCAACGTCACCCGCGCGCAGATCGCGGAAGGCCGCCGCATCTGCGAGATCGTCTGCGTGCAGAACCAGTATAATCTCGCGCACAGGGACGACGACGCGCTGATCGATGATCTCGCGCGCGACGGCATCGCCTATGTGCCGTTCTTTCCGCTCGGCGGGTTCAGTCCACTGCAATCGTCGACGCTGTCCGGCGTCGCGGATCGGCTTGGAGCGAGGCCGATGCAGGTTGCGCTGGCCTGGCTGCTGCAGCGTTCGCCCAACATCCTGCTTATCCCGGGCACGTCGTCGGTCGAGCATCTGCGCGAGAATCTGGCGGCGGCGGAGCTCGAGCTGTCGGGGGATGTGCTCGGCGAGTTGGAGGGCGTGGCGAAGGCGGCGTGATGGACGATTAGATGATCTCCCCCCTTGTGGGGGAGATGGCCGGCAGGCCAGAGGGGGCGCGAAGGAACGCCGTCCCTAACGAGCTTGCGATCGATAATGACTTGGGAATACGGGCGCGATTGACCTAGACACTGGATAGGCCGGCGGGACAGCGCCCCCCTCTGCCCTGCCGGGCATCTCCCCCTCAAGGGGGGAGATTATTCGCTCCAGCGCCGCGCTCTAATTGATACTCGCCGTATGCGCCGGCGCAGCCTGCTTGATGTCCGTCGTGTAAGGCACGCGATAACCATTGGCAGCCAGCCATTCGATCGCCGCTTTCGGCTCGTCGGTCTGGATGATGGTGGCGCCGCGGTCGACCCAGAAACCCCAGGCTTCGCGCGGCAGGCTGGCGGCGACGGCAAGCTCGTCGCCGCGACCGCCGGCGAGGAAGCCGCCCGGCTTGTTGACGACGGCGTAGGTGTCGGCCCAGAGGTGCCAGTCGCCCCGCGCCGCTTCCGCCCGCATGCGGGTGCTGAACAGCGGTCCGCCGGTCGACGTCAGCGTCTCGGCGCCGTTGCGCCAAGTGATCAATTCGACGGCGCGCGGCGCGAAGGCCTTGTCGACCTCGCTGGCGAAAACTGCATCATGCACGGCATCGTCGGCAAGGATCGGCATGAACTGGAAGCCGCCGCCGGCCTGGGTAAGTGCCGCGCTCGCGGCATCGATGCGCTGCCGGTTCCAGAGGTTCTCCTTGACGATCACCTGATCGGCCATGCCGAGATCCCGCGCCTCCGCGACCATGCCAGGCAGGTCGGTCACCTCCAGCTTGTTGTCGAGGTTGATCAAGATCCTGTCCTTGGTCGTCAGCAGCATCTCGCGCAGGGTCGACACGGTCTCGTTGGTGACGGTACCCGTGCCCTCGACGACCAGCCGGCATTTCTTCAACTCGGCCAGCGTGTATTTCACCACCTCGCCCTTGCACGTGGTCGTGCGGTCGAGCCAGCTGTCATGCATGATAACGAACTCGCCGTCTTTCGCGCGCCGGACGTCGACCTCGACGATCTCGGCGCCGATCGCGATCGAGCCCTCGACCGCGGCCAGCGAATTCTCGGCGTAAAGCGTCTTGCCGGCCTGCATGCTGCCGGCGCGATGCGCGGCGATCATCACATGGTCACGCCACTGGTTGGCATGCTCGAAACGGTCGAGGATCTGACTGGCCCGGCTTTCACCGGCTAAGCTTTGCCCCGCAACGGTGGCCAGGGCGGCGGAAAAGGCAAGGCTCAGCCAGAATGTTCGCATCGGGGAATCGCTCCGTTCCGGGTTGGGACCCGGTTAGGCGATGCCCATGACAGCGCAGTGAACGAAGCCGGCTAGTTTTTGGATCAAATCCGCTTGGAAAGGCGGCGGAACCAGGCCAATGCCGGCATTTCGACGAAGCGCCATGTGAACCATGACGCGGCAATGACGGCGATCAACATCGCGGCCAAAGCCGCGAAGCCGATCCAGGGCGAGCCGGTGCCGAAGCCGGTCGCATGGTCGCCGCGCAGCATCAGGTCGCCGACCATGCCGAGCCCGAGCTTGCGTTCGATCAGGCCGCCGACATTGATCATGCGGGCCTGGACGAAGATGTGGACCATGTAGATCGAATAGGAGAGTGAGCCGAGCAGCAGCATCGGTCGGCTGCGCAAGGCCAAGCTGACCCACCCGCCCTCATGGGCAAAGAGATAAAGCGCCAGCGCGAAGACGACCGGCGCGGCAATGCCGGCGTCATTCGTTCCCGCCACCGAAACGAACAGCGCGATCACGACGATCATCGCCAGCTCGGCCAGCGTCCAGGCGAGGCGCCCTGCCCCGCCGCTCAGCGCCTGTCGCGCCTCTGCAATGGAATCGTGCTGAAACCACGCAAGCAGCGCGCCGAGCGAGAAGCCGCAAAGACAGCGGATGAAGCCGAAATCGAAGGACACGTCCATATGACGCGTCGAGACCGCGAGCAGGAAAAGCGGCGCCGTCACGGCTGCGGCGACGAGCCATATCCAGGCGCGCTGGCCGGCGGTGAAGACGACGGCGGCGAAAAGCAGGTAGGTGAAGAACTCGGCCGAGATGCTCCAGCTCGGCGCGTTCCAGCTCAGATGACCTTCAACACCCATGCCCTGCAGAAGGAAAAGGTTGGCGACCAGGCTCGTCAGGTCGAAGCCTGCGGTGAAGGGCGCCGGGCCCGTTCCGTGCAGCGCCGGCAGCACGAGCCGCAGCGCCTCGAAGCCGGCGAAGGCGGCGAGCATCAGGAAATGCAACGGATAGATGCGGCCGAAACGCACGAGCGCGAACCGTTCAAGGTCGTCCCGCCCGGCGAGCCGCCCGCCATAGGCGCTGGCGATGACGAAACCGGAGAGCACGAAGAAGAAATCGACGAACAGATAGGAGCCGCCGACAAAGGCGCTCTGCGACACTATCGAGGTGGTCGGGAAGTGGAACAGCGCCACCAGCAGCGCGCAGATGCCGCGCCAGGAATCCAGCACCAGGAAACGCTCTCCGGCCGTCGTGCCGACACGGGTCGCGGCGGGCGCGGATGCAAGATTGAGCAAGGCAGTCTCAGCCATAATGATACAGGTCCTGTGTTGCCGTGGCACTCGCCGAGCGCCGCTTCGTTTCCGCAAGCTGTGACTGGCATGTTGCGTGCCGGTTCTGTAGTTGTGGCTGCCCCGACGAAACCGAGGATTCCTAATGGCGAACAATGAGATCGACCACGCCTTCACCGCCCGCTCCAAGACGGGCGCGTCGTTCGAGCCGACCTATGCCGGCGCGCTGTCGTTCATGCGGCGCAAATATACGAAGGACGTGAAGGGCGCGGACGCGGTCGTGTGGGGCATTCCCTTCGACGCCGCCGTCACCAACCGGCCCGGCGCCCGCTTCGGACCGCAGGCGATCCGCCGCGCCTCGGCGATCCTCGACAACGATCCGCAATATCCATTCTCGCGCGACCTCTTCGAGCATCTTTCAGTGGTGGACTATGGCGATTGCCTGCTCGACAGCGGCAATCACCAGAAAACCCCCGGCACGATCGAGCGCGAGGCGGCCAAGATCCTGAAATCAGGCGCGTTCCTTTTGACGCTGGGCGGCGACCATTTCGTCACCTGGCCGCTGCTCAAGGCCCATGCCGCGATCCACGGGCCGCTGGCGCTGGTGCAGTTCGACGCGCATCAGGACACCTGGCCCGACGACGGCAAGCGCATCGATCACGGCTCCTTCGTCGCTCGCGCGGTGAGGGAGGGCATCATCGACCCCGATCGCTCGATCCAGATCGGCATCCGCACGCATGCGCCCGACTCGTTCGGTATCAAGATCCTCTACGGCCATGAGGTCGAGGAGATGCGGGCGTCGGACATCGCCTATGCGATCGTCGAGCGCACCGGTGGCAAGAAGACCTATCTCACCTTCGACATCGACTGTCTCGACCCGGCCTTCGCGCCGGGCACCGGCACGCCGGTGGCAGGCGGCCCCTCCTCGGCCAAGATGCTGTCGACACTGCGCCAACTCGGCCAGATCGACATCGTCGGCGCCGACATCGTGGAGGTTGCGCCGGCCTATGATCATGCCGATATAACGGCAATCGCCGGATCGATCATCGCCATGCATTATCTCGGTCTGCTGGCGGAGCGAAAGGCGCGGCTCGACGAGCTGAGCAACGGCAATCATGCCGCGGCAAATCACGCCTACGGCATATGACATTGGAATCGCGAGGAATTTGGCAAGCGATGAAACCGAAAATCTTCATTGACGGCGAACATGGCACGACAGGCCTGCAGATCAGGGCGCTGCTGGCCGACCGTGGCGACCTGGAGATCATCTCCATCCCGACGGAGCGCCGCAAGGAGACTGCCGCCCGCGCCGAGTTCCTTAACGCGGCCGACGTCGCGATCCTTTGCCTGCCGGATGCGGCGGCCAAGGAAAGCGTGTCGCTGATCACGAACGATACGACCAAGGTGATCGACGCCTCGACCGCGCATCGCGTGGCCGAGGGGTGGGAGTATGGCTTCGCCGAAATGGACAAGGACCAAGCGAAGAGGATCGGCAGCGCGAAACGCATCGCCAATCCGGGCTGCTGGCCGCAGGGGCCGATCGCGACGCTGCGGCCACTGGTTGCGGCCGGCCTGCTGCCTGCCGACTTCCCGGTCACCGTCAACGGCATTTCCGGCTATTCCGGCGGCGGCCGGCCGATGATCGAGGACTATGTCGGCAAGGGCGAGGACGCGCCCGAGTTCCTGCCCTACGGGCTGACGCTGGAGCACAAGCATGTGCCGGAGCTCCGCACCTATGCAAAGCTGTCGCACGACCCGATCATGCAGCCGGCGGTGGGCAATTTCGCGCAGGGCATGATCACCGTGGTGCCGCTGCAGCTCGGCGGTCTCGACCGGGTGCCGACCGGCGCCGAGCTTCACGCGGCGATTGCCGACCACTATGCGTCGATCGATGGCGGCGTGGTCGAGGTCGCGCCCTACACCCATATGGAGCGCATGCCGGAGATCGATCCGGAGATCTATAACGGCACCAACCGGATGAAGGTCTATGTGTTCGCCAATGACGAGAGGGCGCAGGCGCTGCTGATGGCCGTCTACGACAATCTCGGCAAGGGCGCGTCGGGCGCCGCGGTGCAGAACCTCGACCTGATGCTCGGCATCAAGCACTGAGCGGTCGTAAACCTGGAGCTTGCTGCCGCCGAGGCGATCCGCAAGGTTCGCCTCAGCCTCTGACGCGTATATCGGTCGGCAGCGGATAGGCGCCCTTGGTGCCGCGCCAATGCGCGGCAGCGAAGCCAAGCAACACAAGCGCGATCGTCTGATGCGTCAACGCCATGTGCAGCGGCACCTGCATCAATAGCGTGCCGATGCCAATCGAAGCCTGGACGACCACCAGCGCGAACAGAAGCGTGGCCCGGCGGGCATGGGTGGTGCCAGGCTGGCGCCGCCACGTCGCGATCATATGCCAGAGCGCCACGACAAATATCACATAGGCGCCCAGCCGATGGACGAACTGCACCGTCTTCGGGTTTTCAAAGAAGTTCTGCCAGGCGGGCTTCAGAAGAAGCAGATCGGAGGGGATCACCTTTCCATCCATCAGCGGCCATGTGTTGTAGGAAAGGCCCGCGTGCAAACCGGCGACCAGCCCGCCGAGATAGATCTGGATCAGCGCCAAGAGCACGATGACGCCCGCGAGCCGCTGCGTCGACCGGTCGGCGGCGGGCTCGGAATGCGGCGCCAAGCCTCGCGCCACCACCATTGTCGCCGTGAAGATCAGCGCGGCAAGCGTCAGATGCGTCGCCAGCCGGTATTGGCTGACCGAGACGCGATCGACCAGGCCCGAAGCCACCATCCACCAGCCGATGGCGCCTTGCAGTCCGCCGAGCAGAAGGATGCCGACGAGCTTCGGCCCAAGGCCGCGTTCGATGCGGCGCGTCGCCCAGAAGAACAGCAGCGGCAAGGCAAAGACCACCCCGACGCTGCGCGCCAGGATGCGGTGCGCCCACTCCCACCAGAAGATCGATTTGAAATCCTCGACGCTCATGCCCTTGTTGATCTCGGCATATTGCGGGATCTGCTGGTAGCGCTGGAACTCTTCCTGCCATTCGGCGTCGTTGAGCGGCGGGATGACGCCGTGAATCGGCTGCCACTCGGTGATCGACAGCCCCGAGCCGGTGAGACGAGTGGAACCGCCGACCAGCACCAGCGCGACCAGCACGAGCAGCACGACGTAAAGCCAACCGCGCACCAAAGCGCGGTTGTGCAGGTCGCGGTCGCGTGCGGCATAGGGAGCCGTGGCGGTGATGGCAGCCATTTCGCATTCCCGGCGGTTGAAACGCGCAATTGGTGGACCAAGGCCGCTCAACTGGCAAGACTGGACAGCGCGGCACGCCGTCGCGCCGAGCCGCGACGGTTGCGCGCTCTTGTCATTCGGCCTAAGCGGGGCGGGTCAACGGAACCGCGACATGCCCATTCGCCTGAAAAAGCTGATCGGAACCATATTGCTGGTGGCGCTGGTCGTCTTCTACGCGCTGATCGCCTCCGCCGTCGCGGTTACCAGGCTCGCCGAATACGGTCCCACGGCGCATCTCCTGTTCTTCCTGCTCAGCGGCTTTCTCTGGGTGCTGCCGGCCATGGCCATCATCAAATGGCTGATCATCGAGCCGCGCCCGAAGGGCTGATCCTCGCCGGCGTCGGGCAAGCGCGAGGCAGGCCTAGACCGTAACGACCATCTTGCCCGCATTGGCCAGCGGCGTCGTGATGCCGGACAGCATCGTGCGGATATGCGCTAGGCTCTGATAGCGGCCATTGACGGAAATGCGCGGCAGCGCGTGCAGGAAGCCGGCATGCTCGGCGCGCAGCACGCCATGCCGCGTGGTCACCGCCGAGGCATAGCCTGCGTCGCGGGCAAAGCCCACCTCGCGGCAGCCGACCGCGCTGGCATAGCCATAGGGGTAAGCCAGATGACGCGGCTCCTCGCCGAGCTTTTCCTTGAGGACGCGGCGGACGTCGCCGATCTCATGGCGCGCATCGATCTCGGACAGCCGCTTCAAGTTCCGATGGTTGATGGTGTGCGCACCGATGGTCACCAACGGGTGCGCGACCATGGTGCGAAGCTCATCCCAGTTCATCAAGGTGCCCTGGCGGCCCGAGCCGATTTTGAACCCAATCGAACGGGCGAGCTCGCGCAGCGCAGCGCCCTGCTCTTCCTCGGGGACTTCCAAGGTCAGCCAGGCGTTCAGCCGCGCGACGGCCTGGATCTTTCGGCCCTGTGTCGAGCAATCGATCGTCGTCGACTTGCCGCCCATCGTCAGCGTCAGGCGCGAGCTGGTGTCGACGATGTCCTCGATCACGTCCCACCAGAGATCGACGGCGCCGTCGATCAGGCCGGGGGCGACGTAGATGGCGATCGGCGCGCCGTGTTTTTCCAGGATCGGAAGCGCCTCGGTCATGTTGTCGCGATAGGCGTCGTCGGCGGTGATTGTGGCGAACTGGCCGCCTTTCCCGCCCATCTTGATGCGTTCGATCGCTTCATCAAGGGAAACAAAGGTATAACCCTGCCCCTTCATGTCCAAGATCAGCCTGTCGAGGAAAGTGGGAGCGATGTTCAGATGCCGATTGACGCTGTTCGGCTTCTCCGGTGTCGCGGTGACGCGGTGCAGCATCAAGATAGCGCCGATGCCGCCGACAAACGGCCGCGCCAGAGGCGCAAGGCCGGAGTAGCGGGCAAGGTTCAGCGCCAGTTTCCGGATTGCATCGCCCCCGTCGATCATTCCTTCACCTTTTGCGCCTAGGCTTATTCAAGCACGACATTCGCCTATGCGAACCCCAGGTTGCAACCAATACGTCTTAAGGATTGAGGGATGGTTGACGCCACCGCGTCATTTGACGGCAATCGGGTCGCGGCCAATGAGGCTTCCGCGCGCCCGGTGCGAGCCGACCAGGACCGGTGGACTGCGACCGCAAGCGACGGCACCGGCGTTGCCGACTACGTGCAATTCTGCGCCTCGGCGCTGTTCGCGCCGGCGCAAAGCGCATCCTGGGTGAGCAACTGGGCGGCCGCGACCGGCGCCGACATGGTTGTCGCGACGCTCTCCTGCGATGGCCGCCCGGCGTTGTCTTTGGCGCTGGAAGCTGTGCGACGGGGGCCATTCAAGGTTGCCCGTTTCGCCGGCGGTCGGCATGCAAACGGCAATTTCGCCGCCGCTGACCCGCATTTCCTGCCTGCTATCGACGGCCGGGCAATCCGCTCGATGTTCAAGGCAATCGCGCGGGCGCGGCCGGATATCGACCTGATCTCGCTGGAAAGGCTGCTGCCAGACCTCGACGGCGTCGCCAACCCGCTGGCCGCGCTGCCCGGCTTTCCAAGTCCGAACCTTGCGCTTGCGGTCGATCTCGACGGCGGGTTCGACGCGCTGCTGTCGCGCGCGAGCGGCAAGCGCAAACGCAAGAAGCACCGCTCGCAGACGCGCAAGTTCGAGGCTGTCGGCACCTTCCGCCGCATCGAGGCGCGCACACCCGAGGAGGTCGACAGGCTGCTCGATGCCTTCCTCGAGATGAAGGAGGTGCGTTTCGCCAAGATGGGCATCGCCAATGTCTTCGGCGACAGACAAATACGCGACTTCTTCCGGGCGCTGTTCGCCGTTGCGCTGGCCGAGGAAAAGCCGCCCTTCCTGCTGCACGGCCTGGACGTGGCGGGCAAGCCGCGCGCGGTGACCGGCTCCAGCCGGTCCGGCAAGCGGCTGATCTGCGAGTTCGGCGCCATCGCCGAGGACGATCTCTCCTTCACCAGCCCGGGCGACTTCCTGTTCTTCGACAACATCCAGGAAGCCTGCGAGCTTGGCTTCGATGTGTATGACTTCTCGGTCGGCGACGAGCCTTACAAGCGGCTCTGGTGCGACATCGAGGTCCAGCATTTCGAGGTGCTTGCGCCGCTGACGCTTAAAGGCCGCGCATTGGCGACGACGATGCGGCAAGGCGCGCGCGCGAAGGCCTTCATCAAGAACAACCCGACGGTCTGGAAACTGACCAAGATGCTGCGCCGCAAGGCTGCCGGACAGGCGGCGCCCGCCCCGGTCGAGGACGACAGCTAGAGCAATTCCAGGAAAAGTGTGAGCGGTTTTCCCTCCGGAATTGCGTAAAAACAAAGAGATAGAGCGGTTCGCCGTTTCCGTGAAACGGTGAAACGCTCTAGGCTGGCAAGAGTCGCACAATCGCCGTCGCGTTCCCAGGCGATGCGGGCAAACGGGCTGAGACCCAGAGGACCCGACGGAACCTATCGAGTGCCGAGAGGTTTTCGCACTCGGAAGGAGACATGGCTATGGCTAAGTGCGACCAGTGCGGCAACGACTATGACAAGGCATTCCTGGTGAGCTTGGGCGGGCAAACCTACACGTTTGACAGCTTCGAGTGCGCTGTCCAGAAGCTTGCGCCGACCTGCCCGCATTGCAGGGTACGGATCATGGGGCATGGCGTCGAGCAGGGCGATGTCATCTATTGCTGCGCGCATTGCGCCGGGCAGGAAGGGGCCAACGCGTTGACCGATCGCGCGCCTTGATATGCGCGGTCTCTTTGATCCTTCGCCGAAGGGCCGTGCGGGAAGCCTTTTCCAGAGGGCAACGGAATCGTCGTGCTCAACGGCAAGATTCTTGGCAGCGCACTTAACTGCGACCCTGACTACGCCGCCTGAACGATCTCGACCAGTTCAACGTCGAACACCAGATCCTTTCCGGCCAACGGATGATTGCCGTCGAGCTTGACGCTGGCGTCGTCCACGCCGATGACCGTCACTTGCATGGGACGGCCCTCGCGGCTGCGGGCCTGCAATCGGGCGCCAACATCGACGTTGATGTTTGCCGGCACGCTGGCGCGGTCGATGGTTACCACCGCTTCGGGGCGATGGGGGCCATAGGCAGCGTTGGCGGGAACGGTGACGGTGCTTTTCGTGCCGACTTCCATGCCCTCCACATGCGTTTCGAGACCAGGAATTCCCTGTCCTTCACCCAGTGTAAACTGCAGCGGTTCACCGCCGGAAGAATCGAATTGGGTGCCGTCGACCAGACGCCCGGTGTAGTTGATGCGTACAGTGTCGCCGTTCTTGGCCTGTGTCATAACAGCCATCCTTGGGAGTTTGGGGGACCGGCCTAGGGTTCACGGTCCCGCTGTCGATCATCCACGCATGAAGGTGCGTAGCGCGAAACATCAGAACTAGGTGCTTTGCCGCCGATGTAAAGTGCGGGAGCCGCCGAGAATGCCCGGGCCGGTCCTGTAGCCCGAGGATTGTCATGCCCCGCGTCCACTGAACCGTGCTCGATACGTCGCGGTCCCGGCCTCTGCTCCCAGTATCTCGGGGCGTTCGTAAGCGTGCAGAACAGCCCTGTTGGCCCGCAGCCTTATGCAGCCGATCGGCGTCCGGGCAATGGATCTCCCGGCTCATGGCCGACCGGCGTGACCAGCGTGACGTCCGGGTAGCCGTTCTCGATCAGCTTGACCGCGGCCTGCGTCACCTGGTCGTCGGCTTCCAGCATAGACAGGAAGACTTCGGTGCCGCCGCCGACCAGGCGGCCGATGCCTTGCGCGTCGGCCGGGCCGCATTCGACCACGACGAGATCGTAGGCCGTGGTCAGCGACTGCATGATGATGGGCAGCCGGTCGGCGGCGCGCATGGCGCGGACAGGGTCGGCGGTGCCGACCGGAATGACATGCGCATCCGAATAGAGATCGGGGTGAATGACGTCGCTGAACTGCGCTTCGGACGCAAGCAGATTGGTGATGCCGGGGAAAAGGCTCGAGTCCAGCATCGGCCGCGATGCGGCGCCCGATGTCGTGAGGTCAAGCAGCAGCACGCGCAGGCCGGCGTCGGATACTTCACGCGCTACGAGCACGGCGGAGGCGGCCGCTTCATCGCCTTCCGGCGACACGAAGATCGCGCGCGCGGCACCGGAACCGATCAGCTTCTCGGCAGCCTTGTCGACATCGATCTCGCCGAGCCTGGACGGACCCGGTTTGGGTTCCGGCTCGGGCATTGGTTCCTCTGCTGCAACGGTGGCGGCTTCAAATGTCTCATTCTGCGCGATCGGCTGCCTCTCCGGCCGTCGCTCGCTGGCCATGGCCGCCTCATGGGGCGCGAAAGGACCGTGGTCGTCCTCGATTTCGGCTACAACCGGCTCGGTGCGCGCCACGGGCATCGCCACCTGCTCGATATCGGTAAAGCGGGCGCCGGCGGCAGGACGCATGGCGCGGCCCGAGAACAGCTCGCCAAGCAGCGTGCCGATCGCCATCAGCAGCAGCGACGCGGCGGCGGCAGCTCCGGTGATCGGCCCGATCTTCGGGAAATAAGGTTGCGACGGCACCTGGGCCTGCGCGATCAGGCTCGCCGCCACAGGCGAGTATCTGCGATCCTTGCGCGAGGCTACCGCATTGTAACTTGCCATATAGGATTCAAGCTGTTGGCGCTGAACGTTCGCGTCGCGCTGCAAGGCATCCAGCTGCACCTGCTGCTCGCCGGCGCGCGCGGACGCGGCCTTCAAGGTGTTGACGTCCGCGATCAGCTGATCCTCGCGGGCCTTCGCCGTCTGAGCCTGAGCCGACAGCCCCCGGATGATCTTTTGCGCCTCATTGCGAATCTGGCCGTCGAGGTCGGCAAGCTGCGACTTCAGCGCCCGGATGCGCGGATGATTGTCCAGCAGGGTTGTGGAAAGATCGGCGATATTGGCCCTCAGCTCGACCTGGCGCTCGCGCAGGCGCTGGATCAACTCGGAAGACAGGACCTCCGGCACGCTGTCCAGCGAACCGCCATTCTGCAGCGCCCGGCGCACGCTCTCGGCGCTCGCCTCGGCGGCGGCGCGGCTGGCGCGCACGCGCGACAATTCGCTCGACAGCTCAGAGAGCTGCTGGGTCGGAAGCACCGAATTGTTGCCGCCCATCAGCAGGTCGGACTGGGCGCGGAACGCGGCGACCTTGGCCTCGGCATCCCTCACGCGATTCTGCAGATCGGCGATTTCGGGCGCCAGAAAGTTGGTCGCGGCGGCGTTCGATTCGAGCTTGGCGTCGCCCTTCGAGGCGATATAGGCCTCGGCAATGCCATTCGCGACCGCTGCAGCAAGCTTGGGATCCTTCGAGGCGAACTCGATCGCGATCGCGCGCGTCTTTTCAACGGCGTAGACATTGAGCTTGTCGTGCATGGCGTTCAGCACACGCTCGTCCGGCGGGATATCGAAGGGATCGCTTTTCAAGCCTACGAGCACAAGCACGCGCCCGAGCGACGACATTTTCAGCGTTTCGTCGAACTCCGGCAACTTGTCCAGGTTGAGCTTGGCCGCCACCTGCTTGAGGATGTCGGGCGAGGAAATGATCTGGACCTGGGTGGCCACGCCCTGCTCGTCGAGAATCGGCTTGTCGTCATCGTTGGTGCCCGGCGGCCGGGTGTATTCCGATTCGCGCGAGCCGATCTCCAGCTTGGCTGTCGCCTTATAATAGGGCGTCGCGAGCCAGGCGAAGGCGAAGGCCAGCCCGGTGACCAAAAGCGTCACAAAAACAATGCGCAGCCAGTTCCTCGCTAGGCTGGCGAAAAGCTGTCTCAGATCGACATCGACGTCTGCGGCCGCTGACTGAACGGACATGCATCCTGCTCCGAACTTTGAGTCGAGGCTGGACCGTAAAGAACTATGGTAACTCACCCGTTAAGATCAGAATGAATGCTTATTAGAGGGCACTCAAAGAAGACTGCGCGAAAGCAATAGAACAATTGGGCTTTTTACCGATCTCCGGTCTCCCGGACCGCGCTCCTTTACCGCCCATTAACCCTAACAGGATGATAACGGTCGCACTTTCCTGGGGTTGTGCCGCGGCTTGCGGCAAGAGCGATGAAGGTTCCTGGCCGGTCATGAAAAGCACTGCTTCCCTCTTTCGCGCTTTGCTTGCCCTGTCGCTGCTCACCGGCTGCTCGAGCTACCGCCCGACACCTGCCGCCTTTCATGAAGTACTCGATCAGCCCTATCGACTCGGCGCCGGCGATCGCGTCCGTGTCACGGTGTTCGAGCAGGACGGGTTGACCAACACCTACAGCGTCGACCAGTCCGGCTATCTGTCCTTTCCGCTGGTCGGCGCGGTGCCGGCGCGCGGCCACACCGCGCAGCAGTTGGAAAAGGCGATCGCCGACAAGCTGCGCCAAGGCTATCTGCGCGATCCCGACGTTTCGGTCGAAATCGACCGCTACCGGCCGATCTTCGTCATGGGCGAAGTGGGCGCTGCCGGGCAGTATTCCTACGTGCCGGGACTCACCGTGCAAAAGGCGGTCGCCATTGCCGGCGGCTTCACGCCGCGCGCCAATCAGGGGAGCGTCGACATCACCCGCGACATCAACGGCAAGGTGATGACCGGACGGGTGCTGACATCCGATCCGCTCCTGCCCGGCGACACCGTCTACGTCCGCGAACGGCTGTTCTGAAAAACCCGTCGTGGCGGTGAACCTCAGGATCGTGCACTGCTTTCGCTCACCTGTCGGAGGAATCTTCCGGCACGTGCGCGACCTGACCGAGGCGCAAGTCGCCGCCGGCCATGCGGTGGGAATCGTCTGCGACTCGACCACCGGCGGCGACTATGAGGAGCGCTTGTTCGAGGCGATGAAGGACAGCCTCGCGCTCGGCATCCATCGCACGCCGATGCAGCGTCATGTCGGGCCGGGCGACCTCGCCTCGGCCTGGCGCACCTATCAAATCATCCAGGAATTGCGGCCGGACGTGCTGCACGGGCACGGCGCCAAGGGTGGCGCCTATGCCCGGCTGTTCGGCTCACTGTTGCGGGTATCAAGGTTTCGCGTTGCCCGCCTTTATTCGCCGCATGGCGGCTCCCTCCACTATGACGAAACGACGGCGATGGGAAAGCTGTTCTTCGGCCTGGAGCGCTTCATGGCGCGCTTCACCGATTGCCTGCTGTTCGTTTCCGACTACGAGCGCAACACCTATCGCCGCAAGGTCGGCGAGCCGCCCATACCCAACACGCTTGTCTATAACGGCCTGCGCGCCGCCGAATTCGAACCGGTGACGTCGGCGGCGAATGCCGCCGATTTCCTGTACATCGGCATGATGCGCGACCTGAAGGGCCCGGATATCTTTATCGATGCGCTGGCCCTGGCCGGCGACGAGCTCGGACGCCCCTTACGCGCCGTGATGGTCGGCGATGGCGACGACCTGCCGCGCTACCACGCACAGGTCGAGCGGCTCAGCCTCAAGAACCAGGTCCGCTTCCTGCCGCCGATGCCGGCGAGACAGGCTTTCGCTCTGGCCGAGTTGATTGTGGTGCCGTCCCGCGCGGAGGCGATGCCCTATATCGTGCTCGAGGCTTTGGCCGCCGGCATGCCGATGATCGCGACGGCGGTCGGCGGCATTCCGGAAATCTTCGGCGAAGGCTCCCCTGCCCTGATCCGCCCCGACGTATCCCAACTCGCCGCCAAAATGGGCTCGGCGCTCAGCGACTTCGGCAGTTATCGAAAACTGATGCCGCAAGCCGATAAGCTGAAGGCCCGATTCGGCGCGGACGTCATGGCCGCCGATATCGAGAAGGCCTATTTCGCGGCACTGAACAAATAGGCCGCGAGCCGCAACAACTCCAAAACCACCGGTTGTTTCAAGGCTTTCTTAGCTCTCTTTTGCTATGCAGTCGCGCGAAGCTCGCGGACAGTTCCCATGAATGAGATCGACCCCGCACACCGCTTTTCCATGGATGCGGTGCGCAACTACGATGCTCCCGCCGACGGCGAAAAGCCTGGCGGCATCAACGATGTGGCGCGCCAGGTCGCCTCGCAGTACCGGCGCGATACCATGTCGCCGATCATGGTCAGCGGCGTGCTGCGCATGGTCGAGTTCGCGATGCTGTTCCTGTCTGGGCTCAGCGTCTATTTCTACTATGTCGGCTTCTTCAGCTATCTGGCCTGGCAGTATCCGCTGGCGATCGCGGCGACGTCGTTCCTGGCCGTGGTGCTGCTCGACGTGACCGATTGCTACCAGGTCGCGGCGCTGATGCGCCCCCTCGCGAATTTCGGCCGGGTGCTGCTGGTCTGGGCCGGCAGCTTCGCGCTGATGGCGCTCACCGCCTTCGCCATCAAGGCGTCGGAAGACTATTCGCGCCTGTTGTTCGGCACCTGGTTCGTGGCCGGTTTCGCGCTGATCTTCGGCCTGAGACTGGTGATGTCGAGCCTCATCCGGCGCTGGGCGCGCGACGGCCGCATGGAGCGCCGCGCGCTCATCGTCGGCGGCGGCAAGGCGGCCGAGCAGCTGATCCGCTCGGTCGAGAAGCAGCCCTACAACGACATCCGCATCTGCGGCATCTTCGACGACCGCAACGACAAGCGCTCGCCGCCGATCGTCGCCGGCTACCCCAAGCTCGGCACCATCTCCGAGCTCATCGAATTCGCCCGCATCGCGCGCATCGACATGCTGATCGTGTCGCTGCCGCTGACCGCCGAATCGCGCGTCTTGCAGCTTCTCAAGAAACTCTGGGTGCTGCCGGTCGATATCCGGCTTTCGGCACATTCCAACGCGCTGCAGTTCCGGCCGCGCGCCTATTCCTATATCGGCTCGGTGCCGATGCTCGACATCTTCGACAAGCCGATCAACGACTGGGATTCGGTCGCCAAGCGCGCCTTCGATATCGTCTTTTCCCTCATCGGGATCATCGTCTTCTCGCCGGTGATGCTCGCCACCGCGATCGCCATCAAGCTCGACAGCAAGGGTCCGGTGCTGTTCAAGCAGAAGCGGCACGGCTTCAACAATGAGATCATCGAAGTCTACAAGTTCCGCTCGATGTTCACCGACCGGTCCGATCCGACCGCCAAGCAGACGGTGACTAAGAACGACCCGCGCGTCACGCGCGTCGGCCGCTTCATCCGCAAGACCTCGATCGACGAGCTGCCGCAGTTCTTCAACTCGCTGCTCGGCTCGCTTTCGCTGGTCGGGCCGCGCCCGCATGCCATCGCCGCGCAGTCGCACAACCTTCTCTACAACGAGGTGGTCGACGGCTACTTCGCCCGCCACAAGGTCAAGCCTGGCGTCACCGGCTGGGCGCAGATCAACGGCTGGCGCGGCGAGATGGACACCAACGAAAAGATCCGCATGCGCACCGAATACGACCTCTACTACATCGAGAACTGGTCGATGCTGTTCGACCTGCGCATCCTGTTCCTGACGCCGATCCGCCTGCTCAACACGGAAAACGCCTATTGAGCGCCGTCGCCCATGAGTTGCAGCCGCAGGCGGTCAACCAGTTGCAGCCACAGGCTGTCAACCAGTTGCCGCCGGGGGCGGTCAACGCCAAGCTGATCTCGCTGATCGCATCGGCTGCGATCGGCGTCGGCATCCTGCTTTCCGGCTTCGTCATCAGCGAGCCGGCGCCCTATGAAATCTACATGGCCGGGCTGATCGCTGTCTGGGCGCTGTTCGGGCTTCGGATCTCGCGCGCGATCGTGCCCCTGCTGGTGCTTCTGGTGGCGATGAACATCGGCGGCATGATCGCCATGACGCAGATGGCCGACCTCGCCAACACGCCGCTCTATCTCGCCGTCTCGCTGTTTCTGGCCTTCAGCGCGGTGTTCTTCGCCTCGGTGACCTCGGTCCAGCCGAGCCTCTACCGGCTGATCTTCATCGCCCATGTCGTGTCGGCGGTGGCAACGTCGCTGCTCGGCATCGCCGGTTACTTTCATGCGTTTCCGGGCGCGGAAATGTTCACCAAATATGACCGCGCCGCCGGTGTCTTCCAGGATCCGAACGTGTTCGGGCCCTTCCTGGTGCTGCCCGGCACCTACCTGCTCTACCTGCTCTTGACCGGCCCGGTGTCGCGCATGCCGCTTCTGGCGGTGCCGCTGCTCATCATCACCGCCGGCATCTTCTTCTCGTTCTCGCGCGGCGCCTGGGGCATGTTCGCCGTGTCGGCGGTGCTGCTCACCGCGTGCCTCTTCCTGCAGAGCGCCAGCGGCAAGTTCCGGCTGCGCGTGGTGGTGATGACGATCGCTGCCGCGGCGCTGCTGGTCATCGCCCTCATCGTCATCCTGCAGTTGCCCGGCGTGTCGGACATGTTCACGCAGCGCGCGCAGCTCGAGCAGAGCTACGATTCGGCGCGACTCGGCCGCTTCGCCCGCTATTCGATCGGCTTTCAACTGGCGATGGAGCACCCGGCCGGCATCGGCCCGCTGGTCTTCGGCACGATTTATGGCGAGGACACGCATGACATCTGGCTGAAGGCGCTGATGGATTATGGCTGGCTCGGCTTCGTCTCATTCCTGACGCTGACGCTATGGACGATCGGCGCGGGCTTCCGCATCCTTCTGCGCGACCGGCCGTGGCAGCCCTATCTGCTTTGCGCCTATGTCGCCTATCTCGGCAATATCGGGCTCGGCACCTTCATCGACATCGACCACTGGCGCCATCTCTACCTGCTGCTCGGCCTGGTCTGGGGCGCGATCGCGCTGGAGTACCGGCACCAGCGGGAATTGCGGCTGGCGAGGTCTGCATCCCTGCCTGCAATTTCACCTTCGCGATAGGCACCGAATTCGGTTGACCCGCACCGCCTTATCACGATACATCGCCACCCGGTCCGGAGTGTAGCGCAGCCCGGTAGCGCACTTGACTGGGGGTCAAGGGGTCGTCGGTTCGAATCCGGCCACTCCGACCATTTGAAAGAGAACTTCCCCCAAGTTCTTAGGTTGAGCCGAAGGCTTCCGCTCTTCACGCAGCCGTTTGGTTCAAGAACAGCTTCTCGTTGATTTTAGAGCATGCGGTGCGCTTCTTCATCGGCGATCAGAATCGTCGACGCAGTCAGGTGCATGACGCCGAGCAGCGCCTCGGTTCCCCATGGCTCCGAGCGCTGACACCGGCGTGGAGCGTTAACGGGTTTGTTAATGCGGCTCGGCGTATAGGATTCCAAGCAATATCGACAGTTCTGAGCACCGCTTCGCGCTCACAGCCACGGCATTCTGTATGAAACCGAAGCCTTCTTCAGGCGGATCGAACCTGGCGCAGCTGACCAGCTTGCGATTTTTCGCCGCTCTCTATGTGCTTGCCTATCATTCGGCAAACATCGACGGAGCGCCACACCTCGTCGCTAGTTTCGTGCAGAATGGCTATCTCGGCGTCTCGTTCTTCTTCCTGCTGTCCGGCTTCATCCTCACCCATTCCTACGTCGACAAGATGTCCGATTGGGACGACGTCCGACGGTTTGCCGTAGCGAGATTTGCCAGAATTTATCCGGCTTATGTCCTTGCTCTTGTCGTGGCTTTGCCGCTGTCAAGCCTGCCTTTGGATTACCCGCTTGCATCCCTGGCGACACTTGGCCTTGTTCAGGCCTGGGGCGCACCAACGACAATGCTCGGATTCTTCTGGAACCCTCCGGGTTGGACACTCTCGATCGAGTTCTTTTTCTATCTCATGTTCCCGTTGCTGCTTCCCGTGCTTTCGAGGCTTACAACTGGAGCCCTGTGGATCAGCCTGGTAGCTTTGGTGCTGATTTTCATGGTTATGTGTCTGCCGAGTCTCGGACCGACCGGCTACCTTGCGTTCGACTGGATGAAGCTGGTGCCTCTTCCGCTGCTGAGGCTGCCCGAATTTGTGACCGGCATCATCTGCGCCCTGCTATTCGGCGCCGGTGCTTTCAATCGCTTCCGCAGCGACCTGGCCGCGTTTGTGGCCATGGGGTTCACGGTAACCACGCTTGTCTCGACATACACGGTGACAGGAGGGTTCGCGGTGATCGGCTTTGTTGCCCTGATTGCGACCTGCGCCGTGAATGACGGCAAGACCCGACGCGCACTGTCGTACAAGCCGCTCGTGCTGCTGGGCAATGCAAGCTATGCCCTCTACATCCTGCAAATTCCGGTGCGAAAGTGGATTCCGGTGCTGTTCACTGGAGAATGGGATTGGGTCGGGAGTCTTTTGTACCAGCCTTTGCTGGTCATTATCTCGGTCGTCGTCTTCATTCTGGTGGAGGAACCTGCCCGCAGGCTGCTCCGAGGCTCAATTCCGGAGCGGGCGAGCCCTTCCATCGCATAATTCAAGCGCCATGCGCCGCGAGCATGCGGCGCGCGCTTTCCTCGTCGGTGATCAGGATGGTCGGCGCGATCAGGTTCATGGCGCCGAGCAGCGCCTCGGTCTTTTCCGCGCCGCCGGAGGTGAGAATGCGGATCGGCGCCTTGCGCAGGCGGTCGACATCCACCGACATCACATGGCTGTTGACGGGATGGTCGACCAGATCGCCATTGCGGTCATAGAAATGGAACAGGAGATCGCCGACGGCGCCGCGCGCAAGCAGCGCCTCGCGGTCCGCTTCCTTGAGGAAGCCGCCGCGCGAGAAGGTGGTGGCCGAAGCGATGCCGCCGACGCTGAGCAGCACGGCATCGAGCGCATCGGCCATTTCGAAAATCTCCTGCAGACCGCAGCGCTCGACCAGCGCGATTTTTGTCTCGATGCTGTCGACGACGGCAGGCGTCGGCATCAGATAGCCATCGCCCTGGAAGATCTGGGCGAAGCGCCAGGCGAACTCGGCCGGGTTGGCCCGGCGCGCGACGCCGACGCCGCCAAGCAGCGAAATCACGCTGAAATCCGTTAACGATTTGGCGCTGATGAAGGGCAAGGTGTTGAACAGCGTCACGCCCCAGCCGACGCCGACCCGCATCCCGGATTTCATCGCATCCGACAGGAACATGCCGGTCTTGGCGGCGATCGCCGGGATCGGATCGGCATGAGGATCGGTGAGCGGCGCGACCAGCGCCTGCTGTAGGCCGAACGCCCGTTCGAGCGCGCGCTCCAGCCGCACGATCTCCAAAAGCTCGCTCTCGATGGAGATCTTCACCTCGTTGCGCGCCCTTGCCTCCGCCAGCATGCGCACGATGGTGACGCGGCCGACGCCGAGCACGTCGGCGATCTCGTTTTGCGTCATCTGCTCGACGAAATACATCCAGGCGGCGCGGATTCTGAGGCGGTCGGTCCGGCTTTCGCTGACGACCTGCTCGGATGCCTCGGCCGCCGCCCTGCCGTTTTCTGGTTCGCCCTGCCGTCGCCTGCCCAATTTCCCCTCCAACCCCGGCGGTGACACCGCCCCGCCGATTCTGCATGCTGGTTAAATATCGTCTATTGATCTACCAAGCGAGACGAACAATCTAGAGAGGGCGACTGGCGCCCAAGCCGTGACCGGCTCAGCATTTCGAGGCAATTGGCAATGCTGCGACAAATTTCCGAGGATGTCCGCGCCAACCTGAAGGACCGGCTTCGGGAACTGCGCGACGCTATCCGCCAGAACCGCCACGACAGCACCGGCGACCCCTCGCACGATATCGCCGGCAATTTGCCTCCCTTCCCTGGCCGCAGCCTGCTTGGCCACGCCGCGAGCGCCGTCGACGAGGCGCTGACGATCGCGGAATCCTTCGTGCCGCATTCCCGGCCGCTCATGGTCGACGGCACGACCGTCAAAAGCCTGCGGGCCTATTTCCCGCATGGCGATGAAGACCGGCAGATCGGCGGCGAGCGTCAGTTCAGGCGCGACATGTATTATCTGACCCGCGCGGTCCTTGCCGGCTACGGCATCGATAATCCGCGCGTCCACGAAGCGAGCTTTTCCGCCGTGCATGTCGCGATGCGCAAGCGCTACGCGGATCTCCTGGCTGGCGCGACGGCGGACGCGGCATCGACGGACCAGGTCGCGGCGGCCTGCGCGGCTCTGCTCGTCGAGTGCCTCAACCACCGTCCTGTCCAGCCTGGCGAGATCGGCACAGGCCCGGCGATAGCCGGCGACCGGTCTCTCGACATCAGGTGCCTTGCGCCCGTGGCGCTTGCCTGCGGACTGGCGACCAAGGCGGACGGAACGCCCGAGCCCGACATTCTCGAGATCGCGGTGCTGGCTGCCGAAGTGCGGGAGGACCGCATCCGGCAGGCCTGCGCCCAGCCCAATGCCGTCCAGGAACTGACACCGGTTCTCGCCATCCTGCTCGCGCATCTAGCGTAACCGCCGCGAATTATCCGCTACCGTTCGGCCGCCATGGCCGCGATCGTCTTCTTGGCGCGCTGGATCGAGGCCGGGCTCATGCTGAGCTCGGTCAGGCCCATCCCGATAAAGGTCGGGATCAGGTCCGGACGGCCGGCGGCCTCGCCACACATGCCCACCATGATGCCGGCGGCGACACCCGCCTTCGCCGTCAGCTCGATCGCCGACATCACCGCCGGATTGGTGACGTCGTTGAGCTTGGCGACCGTCGGATTGAGACGGTCGGCGGCCATGATGTACTGGGTCAGGTCGTTGGTGCCGATCGAAAAGAACGCCACTTCCTTTGCCAGTGCCGGCGCGATCAGCACGGCGGCGGGCGTCTCGATCATCACGCCGAGGTCGAAATCGGCATGCGGCACGTCTTCGGCCTTGAGTTCGTCGGCGCATTCCTCCACCAGCGCGCGCGCGCGCGTCACCTCGGCAATCTCCGAGACCATCGGCAACATGACCTTGATGTTGCCGTGGACGGCGGCCCTCAGCAGCGCCCGCAGCTGCTTCTTGAAGATGTCGGGGCGGTCCAGGCACATGCGGATGCCGCGCCAGCCGAGGAAGGGATTTTCCTCGTCGGGGAATTCGATGCCGGCGATCGGCTTGTCGCCGCCGATGTCGAGCGTGCGCACGATGACCGGATGCGGCGCGAACGCCTTGGCCAGGGCGCTGTAGGTTTCGGCCTGCATGTCCTCCGACGGCAGATGCATGTGGCGCATGAAGAGCAGCTCGGTGCGGAACAGGCCGACGCCCATGGCGCCTGCTTCCTGCGCCGCCTCGATCTCCTCCAGCGAGCCGATATTGGCCGCGACCTCGATCACCGTGCCGTCCGCGCGGGTAGGCGTCATGCCCTTGAACGCTGTCAGCCCGGCGCGCTCCTGCGCGGCAGCCTCGACGCGCCGGGTGAAGTCAGCCCGCGCAGCCTCGTCCGGATCGACGACCACATGCCCGGCATTGCCGTCGATCGCCACCTCTTTGGCGGTGCGCAACTCGTTGATCTTGTCGCCGAGACCGAGCACCGCCGGGATGCCGTGCGAGCGGGCGATGATGGCAATGTGCGAGGTGGCGCCGCCATGGCCGCAGACCACGCCGCCGATACGCTTCAGCGGCGCGCGCGCCAGATCCCAGGCGCCGATGTCGTCGGCAATGAGGATCGCGCCCTGCGGGATGGTTTCCAGGCTGACTTCGTCCTGGCCGAGCAGCGCCAGGCAGATCTGCCGGCCGACGGAATGGACGTCGTCGGCCCGGGCGTTGAGATAGTGGTCGTCGACCGCGCCGAAATCGGCGGCGATGGTGGCGGCCGCACCGATGGCGGCGGACACGGCGTCATCGCCTTCCTTGATCAGCTTCTCGGCCTCGCCGGTCAGGCTGTCGTCGGCGGCGATGTCGCGCAACGCGGCGACGATGCCGCGGTCACCGGCGGAGAGATTGTTCTCGGCAAGCGTGCGGTCCATGCGGGACTGGACGCTGGCGACGGCGCCGCGAAAGCGCTCGAGCTCGCCTTCGATCTCGTCGGCCTGCAGGCGCCTGCCCGGTCCCGCTATCTCCGGCGGGAAATGGGCGAAGGCCGGCCCGATCGCCACGCCCTCGCTTGCGGCGACGCCTTGAAGTTTCGGGGTTCCATCCACCGCCGCGGCAGCAGGCTGCGTGGCCTCACGAGCGGGCGCCGCGGCTGCGGCTTGCGAGCCCTCTTCACCTGCCTCGCCCCCGTCGTCGAGGCCGGCGCGCGGGTTCTCCAGATAACCGATCAGCGCCTCGATCGCCTCGATCGCGTCGGCGCCGTTGGCGCGCACGGTGACTTCCTGGTTCTCCTTGACCGCCAGCAGCATCAGCTTGACCGAGCTCTTGGCGCTCACCGCCTTGCCGTTCTTGACCAGCTCTACGTCGGATTCGAAACCTTTCGCGAGCTTCACGAACCGCGTGGCGGGACGGGCGTGCAAACCTTCGTGCACTCTGACGATGGTCGAGCGTTCCATTGCAATTACTCTAGGTTTAGGCGCCGTCGACAGACAGCGCGGATATTATCAGGCGGCGATGGTGATGACAGCGCCCGGTGTCAGGGCGGCCACGAGCGCTCCGGTGTCGACCTCGGATGCGCAAACTTCGCCCGGCCTTTCGGCCTCGGATGCTCCGTTGAAGGAGATCACGACATGGCCCATCTCGCGCACCTTGCTCCAGGCCGTGGAGCCCACCGCCGTTATCGTCGCCGAAACCGGTCCGAGCGTGATCGACGCGCCCTTTTGCGGCGCGTCGTCACTGGGCCCCTGCTCTGCCAAGTGCAGCACCGAGACTTCGGCGAGTTCAGGAGGCGAGCCATCCGCGAACAGGATGACCACGCCGCCCTCGGCGAGGTCCGCCACTTCGGGTCCGATAGCTGTGACCCGTGTCTTGAGAAGAACCGACATATGGCGAACCTCGATATTGTTGCTGACTTAGAACACGATCAGGGAGACGACCCATGCGATCAGCACGGAGACCGGGCCCATGATCTGGCGGCTGATGAGCACCGCCGGGACGCCGATCTCGATCGTCTTCGGCTTGGCCTCACCGAGCGCCAGACCGACGGGAACGAAGTCGCAGCCCACTTGGGTGTTGTAGGCAAACAACGCCGGCAAAGCCATCGCGGGCGAGATGGTGCCGTTGGCGATCTGCGGCCCGATGATGGCAACGCCGATGACCTGGGCGATGACCGCGCCTGGGCCAAGGATGGGCGACAGGAACGGCAGGCCGCAGATGGCCGAGATGACCAGCAGGCCGACGATGTTGTTGGCCAAGGGTCCCATCGGCTGTGCCAGCACGTCGCCTATGCCAGTGTAGAGGATCAGGCCGATCAGCATGGTCACGAAGGCCATGAAGGGCAGCACGTTGCGGATAACCTGATCGATGGTGCGGCGGCCGGAGTTGAAGAAGATGCCGACGACACGGCCCATGACGCGGCCGATCGAGCTGATCAGGCCGATAAGTCCGCCCTCGTTCGGCAGCGGTTCGGCCGCCCTGGCAGTGGTGTTGTTGCTTGTACTCATCGATGCTGCTCCCCCCGCAGTGGTGACCGCTTCGGATCCGTCCGCCATTGTGACGTTGGCCGGCTTCACGCCCGAAACGTAGATGTCTTCCGTGATGAACTGGGCGAGCGGACCCGCCTGGCCGACCGGTGTCAGATTGACGGTCGGGATTCGCTTGCGCGGATAGACGCCGCAGCGCGCCGTGCCACCGCAGTCGACGACGACGACCGCCATCTCGCTTTCGATCGGCGGCGCCTTGAAGCCGTCGACCGCTTCGGCGCCGGTCATGTCGGCGATAAGCTGCGCCACCGGATGAATGCCGCCACCGGTTACCGACACGACCTTGCTGCGCTGCTCGGTCGGTTCGATGACCAGCGGGCCGCCCCAACCGGTGGAGCCCCTCGATATCTTTACTGCCTTGTATGTCTTGGCCATGGTGTCCTCCCGCCCTTAGAGCTCGACGCCTTGGCGGCGTGCCATGATGGCCGTGATGCGCTCGGTCAGCATGCCCTTCAGCAGGATGACGACAAGACCGACGAGGGCGTACCAGATGGCTACCTTGACGTGGTAGCCGTTGGCGATGACGCCCCGCTTCTCGAGATCGAGCAGCGCGACCAGCATGCCGCCCCAGACGAAATATTCACCGGGGTTGATATGCGGGAAGAGGCCGAGCGGCGGATGCACATAGGACACCGCCGCGTCGTAGAAGGCAGGCTTGTGCTTTTCTTCCAGGAAGGAGCCGAAGGTGTAGGCCATCGGGTTGGTGAGGAAGAACACCGACAGGACCGGCAGCACCGTGTAGCGGGTCAGGGCGATGCGGCCGGCGCCGCGCGCGAGGCCGTGGACGCGCTCCTCGCCGACCAGTTCGGTGACGGCGTAGAAGGCGGTCATCAGCACGACCAGGGTCGGAATGATGCCGGTGACGAAGCCGGCGAACACTTCGCCGCCCTTCTGGAAGATGCCGATGAAATACTTGCCGATCGCCGTCAGCCAGCCGAGCTGCTCTTCCTGCTGCACATTCTTCAGCTGTTCCTTGAGCTGATCGGCGGTGACCGGCGCATTGTCGGTCGTCGCCTGCGCCAGGACCACGAGGTGATCGGTGGCATGCTCGACGCCGAGCTTGCCGTGCCAGGCAGCATCCGAGACCATGGTGCCTGCGACATGCAGGTTGTGCACCGCCAGGTCGGCATGCTGCGCCAATAACGAAATTACAGACATTTCTCCTCCTTATGACCCCCGCCGGTCATTCCCAGCCGGCTGCCGGCGTCGCTTAAGCCCTTGCTACGTTCAAACCGGACAGGCCCGGCTTCTTCCCCGGCTCCGACCGCGCGCGGTCGATCTGCTCGATCGCCCGTTTCACGGCCTCGGCCACACCGGGTTCCCCCTCCCCCATGATCGCAGGGTTGGACCGGAGTCGATCGAGGGGGATACCCTCGAATTCTTCATGTCGCTTGAACTTGGTGAGCACCGAACGGCCGCTCATGACCATCATGCGGCGCACGATGAGATCGGGCGTCACGACGACGAGCGCAATGGTACCCTTGGCGAGCCGGCCGCGGAAATTGCCGGCGCCGACGAAGCCGTCCTTGAACTCTCCGGTGACGCCTTTGAAGACGTCCGCATAATGCCGCATCTGCAGCCAGACGCCGAGCGATTGCAGCGCCCAGACGACAAACAGCAGAAGCAGCGCCCACTGCCAGATCGCCATTTCGGTTTCCTCCCGATTCTCTTCCTCCGGCACATATTGGACGGAGGCGAGATGACCCGAAAGTGAGAACATTTGTTTCCTAGAATGTCAACATGTATTATATTAGCCGCCGTAACGCTCCACAGGTGGCTGACCGATTTCGGCAACGGCAGCGCTGTGCTAGCCTGTCGCCAAACGGGATATGAGACATGGATCTGCCTTTCAGGCACGAACTGGCGCTTATGCCGGACCTTCGTCACCGGCTGCGGCAGCTGCGCTGGTTTCGCGCCACCTTCCGCAGCAGCGCGAAGGTGGTGTCGGAAACCTTCGGCGTGCGCTTCGAGATCGACGAGGCCAAGCTGACGCGCGCCTTCCTCGACTGGATCGACGTCATGGAAGCGCAGAAGCGATTCGCAGCTGTCGACCGCGCGGACTTCATCGTGTTCGCCGCCGGGCTGGTGCTGCGCGAGCTGATCCGGCAGGCGCCGGCGCGAGAGGTCTCCGGTCTTACCGAAATGATCGAGACGGAAGCCAATGCCGGCACGGCGGAAATCGTGCGCTTCTGGCCGGAAGGTTTTCTCTATACCAACTACTGCGTGTCGGCGATCCTGGCCGTGCACGAGCAGGAGTTCGGCACGGCGCCCAGCATCGACAAATGCGCCGACGACCTGCGCACTTGGTGGTCCTACCGCGAGAACGCAACGGAAATGCCCGCCTATGCCGTGGCCTTCCTCGACCGCTTCCTCGGCGCCGAGCCCAACTGGATCACACCCGACCGCGCGCAGTCGCGCCAGGCCATGCAGCGCGCGCTTGGATCCACGCCGGTCAGCGAGGCGCTGCGCCAGCTTTGATGCGCAGGAGATGCACCCGCATCACTATTGAACATCTGACTTTTTATCGATAGCGATGTGCGTATGGCACAGAGGCCGGGAGAAGCGCGTGGCGCAACCTAGACTGATTTTCGACTGCGACGGCGTCCTCGTCGACAGCGAACCGCTGGCCGCCAAAGCCTATGAGCGCGTCTACCAGAAGCATGGCATGCCTGGCGTCCATGGCGGCATCATCGCGCAATGCATCGGCATGAAGCAGGCCGACATCATCGTCAAAATCAAGGAACTGACGGGACATCAGTTCCCGCCCACCGCCGACGGCGACATCTGGGCCGAGACCAAGCTGCTCTTTTCGGAGGAGCTGAAGCCGACATCGGGGATCCTGCCGTTCCTGAGCGCGCTTGCCGGTGACCGCTGTGTCGCCTCGTCATCTTCAGTCGAACGCATCAACCACAGCCTCTCGGTAACCGGACTGTCGCGCTTCTTCGGCGAGGCGATCTTTTCCTCCTCGATGGTGAAGAACGGCAAGCCGGCGCCCGACATCTTCCTGTACGCCGCCGAGAAAATGGGCGCGAACCCCGCCGACTGCATCGTGGTCGAGGATTCGCCTTTTGGCGTCCAGGGCGCCGTCGCGGCCGGCATGATCGCGATCGGCTATACCGGCGGCGGGCATACCTATCCCGAGCACGGCGCCCGGCTGAAGGCCGCAGGCGCGGATTTCGTCTGCGCCGACTGGCACGACGTCAGCCGGCAGTTGGCCGGGCTTGGTGTCCCGGCCTGAACTAGCGGAGACTTGGGAAGCGGCGCCGGGTCCACTCCCCAGGCGGGACCAATCCCCCCACGCGGAAATTGAAGGACAGGACCCTCGTTGCATCGGCGTCGACCTCGCAGCGGAAGCTGAGATCATACCATTGGGTTGTCGTGCTGAAGGCTGCCTGCGGAGGGTTAAGAACATTGCCTTGCTTCAGGGGAATGGTCGGCAGCCATTTGGGCGAGTAATCGGCACTCTGCAATTCCTGGTTCAGAACGTTGGCGCACAGGTTGGCTACGCGCTGATCGCGCGGCACATTCTCCATCGAGCTTGTGGCCAACGCGTTGCCGGTCGCACCCGGCGAGTAAAGCTTTCTGACGCCCGGCAGGCCGGAATAGATCGGCGATCCCGCAACCTCGCTGTCGGCGGGGCTTGACCTTCCCGGGTTCCCGCTCGGCGCTCTCAAAGCTCTTGCGGATTTGAACTTCATCGCCTTGGAAGGCTTGGGCTTTGCTTTTTCGGCCGGCCCAGGCTTGTCGCCGGCCTCGGCCGTCAACGGCTTTGGCGTTTCGGCAGCTTGCTTTCCGGCGGTTTGCGGAATTGCCTCCTGCTTGTCCTGCTGCTGTTTGTCAGTGTCCTCGGTTGCCTGCCTCTCCTCGCTTTGCGCGGGTTTTTCGTCCGGCGCGGTGGTTACCGGCTTCTCTTGAGCCTTGTTGGTGTCCGCCTGCTGCTTGGGCGTTGCAGGCGGAGCCGGCTGGTTGGGCGCGGGCTTCGATGAGACGGGCGGCTTCGCGGGTTCATCCTTGGCCTGCGACGGAGCGTTGGCCGGCGCGCTGCCGCCGTTGAGAGATTTCTCCGGGCCGGTATCCTTCTCGCCATACTGAAAAACGCGCTTCAGAACCGGGATGTCCTGGGGTTTCGGCGGCTGCGGCGGCGGTGGCTTTTGCACGGCCTGCTCGGACGGCTTTTCAGCCTGCTTTTCGGGCGTCGGCTCCGGCGGCTTTGGAGTGGGCTTCGGCTTGGGCTGCTCGGGCGGCGGCACGATCGCGACATTGACCGGCTGTTCCTGTTGGTCCGGCTGTTGCTCGGGTCTCGGCAGGCCAAAGAACAAGAATGCTGCGATCAAGGCATGCAGGAATAGCGATGCGGCCAAGGCCCACCGCCAATTCCGAAACCATTCCCGCATCTTGCCGTTCATTGCGCCCGATGTGGAACGAAATGACGGCGGCTTCAAGCAGGGAAACCGGGTCCGCGCGGGCTGGCGGCCTGACAAGTCGGTGATCGGAAGGCCCGCTGCGTGAAAGCAAGCCGGAGTGAGGCCCTGCAGGGATTGGCTTACACCAGCATGCTCATCGGGTTTTCGATCAAGCGCCTGAAGGCGCCGAGCAGTTCGGCGCCAAGCGCGCCATCGACGGCGCGGTGATCGGTCGACAAGGTCACCGACATCACGGTGGCTATTCTGATCTCGCCCTTCTTGACCACCGCCCGCTCCTCGCCGGCGCCGACAGCCAGGATCGTCGCATGCGGCGGGTTGATGACGGCGGCAAAGTCCTTGACGCCGAACATGCCGAGATTGGACACCGCCGTCGTGCCGCCCTGATATTCTTCCGGCTTCAGCTTGCGGCTTCTGGCACGGCCGGCCAGGTCCTTCATCTCGTTGGAAATGACCGACAGCGTCTTTTCGTCGGCATGCCGGATGATCGGCGTGATCAGGCCGCCGGGGATCGACACGGCGACGCCGACATCGGCGTGCTTGTGCTTGACCATGGCGTTCTCGGTCCACGAGGCGTTGGCGTCCGGCACCGCCATCAGCGCCATGGCCATGGCCTTGATGACCATGTCGTTGACCGAGAGCTTGTAGGCCGGCGCTTCGCCCTTGTCGGTCTTCCGCATCGGGGCTGCGGCATTGAGCTGCGTGCGCAGCGCCAAGAGCGCGTCGAGCTCGCAATCGAGCGTCAAATAGAAATGCGGGATGGTGGACTTCGCCTCGACCAGGCGGCGCGCGATGGTCTTGCGCATGTTGTCGTGCGGCACGAGCTCGTAGGAGCCTTCGGCGAACAGCTTCAGCACCTGGTCGTCCGACATCGGCTTGGGCGCCGCCGCCGGAGCGGATGGGCCGCCGGCCGGGATCTCGGCGGCCGGTTGAGCAGGGACGGCGGCGCCTTTTGCGGCGACCGCGGCCTCAACGTCGGCACGCACAACACGGCCGCGCGGACCGCTGCCTTCTATGTCGGCAATCTTAAGACCGGCTTCGCGAGCCAAGCGGCGCGCCAGCGGCGTTGCGCGCTCGCCCTGCGATTGGCCGATCTCCCCCCTTGTGGGGGAGATGCCCGGCAGGGCAGAGGGGGGCGCGACGGAACGAGACGTCAGCGGGACAGCGCCCCCCTCTGCCGGCTTCGCCGACATCTCCCCCACTTGGGGGGAGATTGGCGCCCCGTTCTGCGGCGTCGTTCCTGATTCATAGACCTCGTCATCGGCGTAAATCCATGCCACCGGTTCGCCGACCGGAATGTCGACGCGCTCCTTGCCGGTGACGTCGCGCAGCGTGCCGCTGGCCGGCGCGTCGATCTCCATTGCCGCCTTGTCGGTCTCGATCTCGAAGAGCACGTCGCCTTTCTTGACGTGCGCGCCCTCCTCGGCGAACCAGCGCGAGATCTGGCCGGTCGCCATATCCATGTCGACCTTGGGAAGAATGACTTCGGTCGGCATCGCTCAGCGGACCCCTTTCACCAGGTCGCGGGCGGCGGCGATGACGTCGGGAACCTGCGGCACCGTCGCCTTTTCCAGATCCGGATTGTAGGGGATCGGCGTCTCGGCGCCGCCGAGGCGCACGATCGGCGCATCGAGATAGTCGAACGCCTCGCTTTCGGCGACCATGGCGCTCACTTCCGCGCCGATGCCGAGCGTCTTCACCGCTTCGTAGACGCAGAGCAATCTCGATGTCTTCTTCACGCTGTCGATGACGGTCTGCCTGTCGATCGGGCGGATCGTGCGCAGATCGACCACCTCGATGTCGATGCCCTCGCCTTCAAGCACCGCCGCGGCGTCGAGCGCCTTCTGCACCATGATCGATGTCGCGACGATGGTGAGGTCGCGGCCTTCGCGGCGGATCTCGGCCTTGCCGATCGGAACGGTGTAATGGCCTTCCGGCACATGGCCCTTCATCTTGTAGAGCAGCTTGTGCTCGAAGATCATGACCGGGTCCGGATCGGCGATTGCTGCCAACAGCATGCCCTTGGCATCGTGCGGCGTCGCCGGCTGAATGACCTTGAGGCCGGGCACATGGCCAAGCCAGGCCTCTAAGCTCTGGCTGTGCTGCGCGGCGGCACCCGTGCCCGAGCCCGCCGGGAAACGCATCACCACCGGTACCGAGACCTCGCCGCCGAGCATGAAGCGCATCTTGGCCGCCTGGTTGACGATCTGTTCCATGCCGAGCGTGGCGAAATCCGAGAACTGGAATTCGAAGATCGGCCGCATGCCGGTGACGGCCGCGCCCACCGCGACGCCGGCGCCGCCCAGTTCGGAGATCGGCGTGTCGATAACCCGCTCGGTGCCGTAGCGCTCGACTAGGTCGCCTGTCACCTGGAAGGCGCCGCCATAGACGCCGATATCCTCGCCCATCAGGAAGACGCGTTCGTCCATGTCCATGGCGATCGCCATGGCTTCCTGGATCGCCTGGGCGTAGCTCAGTTCACGCAGCGCGGCGTCCATCACGCAGGCTCCGTGTAAACGTAGTTCTGAAGGGTGGCGATCTCGGGCGCCGGGCTCGCCTTGGCGAACTCGATGCCGTCGGCGATCTCCTTGGCGACCGCATCGCGGATCGCCTGGATGCCCTGGTCGTCGATGAAGCCGAAATCGCGGAGTTCCGTCTCGAAGAGCGTGATCGGATCGCGGTTCGCCATCCAATCCTCGATCTCTTCCTTGGTGCGGTAGCGGTTGCGGTCGCTCTTGGAATGGCCGCGATGGCGGTAGGTCTTGGATTCTATCAGCGTCGGCCCCTCGCCGGCGCGCGCCCGCTCCACGGCCTTGAAGGACGCCTCGGCGACCTCTGAGAAGATGTTGCCGTTGACGATGACGCCGGGCATCGAATAGGCGGCCGCCCGCTCGGCGATGTTCTTTACCGCGGTGGAGCGCGCCGTCGAGGTCGACATACCGTAGCCGTTGTTCTCGCACACGAAGATCACCGGCAGCTTCCAGACCGCCGCCATGTTCAGCGCCTCGTGGAAGGCGCCTTCGTTGTTGGCGCCGTCGCCGAAGAAGGAAACCACGACCTTGCCGGTCTTCATCATCTTGGACGAGAGCGCGGCACCTACCGCGATCGGAATGCCGCCGGCAACGATGCCATTGGCGCCGAGATTGCCCTTGGCGACATCGGCGATATGCATGGAGCCGCCGCGGCCCTTGCAGTAACCGGTGGTCTTGCCGAAGAACTCCGCGAACATCCGGCTGACCTCGGCGCCCTTGGCGATGCAATGGCCGTGGCCGCGATGCGTCGAGGTGATCTGGTCGTCCGCGGCGAGCGGCATGCAGATGCCCATGGCGCTGGCTTCCTGGCCGATCGACAGGTGCATGGTGCCGTGGATGAGGCCGCGCGTGTAGCACTCTTCCGCGCCCTCTTCGAAGCGGCGGATGAGGTACATCTTATGGAGCACCTCCCTGAGCTGCTCCGGGCTGTACTGGCGATAAACGAAAGGCAGGTTGGCCCGGCTGTCCACGACGGCGGCTTTGCTGGCTCCAGCCATGATCACGCCTCCACGGCACCGTAAACGAGCTTGTCCTGGCGGGCACGCAGCTCGGCGATCTTCGAGCCCGGCGCGGGCGCCGCGTTGGCATAGGTGATGAGCTCGCCCTTCTTGATGGGCGCAGTCACGGAGCCGCCCTGCAGCAGGCCGCAGGGAATGGCGCGTGCCGCATGGGCCTCAGGGGCCGTCATGATCCACGCGCGATAGCAATATTCGCCGATGGCGTCGAGCTTGTCGCCGGGCTTCAGATCCTTCTTGGCGACGGCGCAGACTTCGGCCACGGGCTTGGCCAGCGGCACCATGTCCGCCTTGCCGTAAAGCACGACACGGGCGCAGGTGAGCGGCACTTCCAGCGAGGTGAGGTGATAGGGACGATGGAAGGTGAAATACGGGCCCTTCCCCATCTTCAGGTCTTCCATGCGCTCCGAGATGCGCGGATGCGACATGTCGGCGACGACGAAGACGCCGGGCGCCACACCCTTGCCGATCGAATAGTCGACGACGCCGACCTTCGACAGCACGCCGCCATCCTTCTCGGGCACCAGCACCTTCGACAATTCGCCGAGCGTCGTCGCCGGACCGTGCATGCCGGGCTTGTCGGGAACCAGCCCGGTCGCATTGGCGATCGCCGCCATCTCGACCATGGTCTTCGAGCCATCGACGAATTCGACCAGCATGCGCACATTCATATGCCGGCGCTTGGCCTCCTCCTCATAGTCAGGAGGCGTGGCATCGATGTTGAGCGGGTTGTTCTTGCCCTTGCCGGCGGCAACGATCGGGTGGCCCATGGCGGAGACGAACTCGATCAGCTCCATGCAGGACGACGGCTCGTCGCCGGCGCCCAGAGAATAGGTGACGCCGAGGCGGTCGGCTTCGCTCTTGAGATAGGCGCCAATGGTGACGTCTGCCTCGACATTCATCATCACCAGATGCTTGCCATGCTCCATGGCGCGCAGGCCGATCTCGGCGCCGACGGCCGGAACGCCGGTCGCATCGATGACGACGTCGATGAGGTCGTTGCCGATGACAAGGCTGGAATCGTTGGTGACGGCGATCCTGCCGGCCTCCATGGCCGACGTCATCGCCGAGGCGCTCGAAACTTCGCGCGCATGACCGGTTTCCTGGAAGGCGATATCGACGGCCTTGCTGGCCGCCGGCAAGTTGAGTTCGGAAATGGCGCCGATCTCAATGCCAGACATGTGGGCGACGCGGGTAACGATGTCGGTTCCCATTTCGCCCGAGCCGATCAGGCCGATGCGGATGGGCTTGCCGGACTTGGCGCGCTCCTCGAGGTCACGGGCAAGGCCCGTCAACGAAATATTGGAAGCCATGCCGCTTATTCCTCCCACATCGCATGCTGTTTGACTGCTTGACGCGTATTGAACATCTGTATTTCTGTCAAGACTAATGTCCAAATCTTTGGCCGTCCTCGACGCTTTTCGAGTCGGTTGACGCGCAACGGCGAAAAGCGCGGATGCCTATATCAAACCAAATGGAAGCGAGCGGGCCGCGCCGAATGTCGGTCAAAGCCGGACTACGGCCCGCGACGAACCATGACGAGATATCTAGGCGGCAATTGCTACTGGCAAACGTCGACCCAGAGGGCGCCGACCAGATCGGCCATGCGCGCCGGCGTGATGCGCACCGCGGCATTGGTGGCGCCGGCTGCGGGAACGACCTCGTCGAAGGCCTTGAGCGACAGATCGCAATAGACGGGTAGCGGCGACGGCAGGCCGAACGGGCAGACGCCGCCAGGCGGATGGCTGGTGATTGCCAGCACCTCCTCGCCGCCCAGCATGCGCGGCTTGCCGCCCATGCTGTCCTTGAATTTGCGGTTGTCGAGCCTGGCGATGCCGCTGGTCACGACCAGCATGGCCTCGTCGCCCACGCGCAGGCAGATCGTCTTGGCGATCTGCGCCGGCATGACGCCGTGCGCCTCCGCCGCCAGCGCCACTGTTGCGGAACTTGCCTCGGTGACGATGACTTCGATGTCGGGTGCATGCTCGGCAAAAAAGGCGCGAACCGATTCCAAACTCATAGGACCCCTCGTCAGACCTGTCGAACACCGGCTCGCGAATCGCATGGCGGCGCGGTCATTGACAAGAGCCACGGCCGCGCGTTGCGCACCTTGTCTTGATGTATGTCGTTCCCCAAAACCGCAGCGCACTGTTGGGCGACATGCATCAAAAAGCCCGCCAGGCAGGCCTTGGCGGGCTTTTACATGGACGCTTGCTTGCGTCCCTATTGCTGCGTGGGCCGGTTCTCGGCGGTCGGCACTCTGATCAATTCCTCTTCCGGCACCTGCAGGGCGGAAGCGATGCGCCGAAGCTTGGCGGGGTCGGCGTCCTTGCCGTCCTCAATGTCGACGATCTCGCCCACGGCCAGGCCGCAGGTCAAAGAGAGCTCCTCGATCGTGTATCCCCTGGTTTCGCGCGCGGCTTTGAACGGGTTGAGGCCGGACGCGGCAATTATGTCGTTGGAAACAGCGTTTCGTACGGTGTTGGGCATGGCAACTCCTTGAGATGAAACAGGGTCGGATAAAATGTGGTGTTGCCTGAGACGGGCGGGAGAATGCTCGTTAACAAATGATTTGCCAAGAGCACCCCATACGGCGTCACGCCATCGTGAAGCTGCGTTTCGGCTGATGTCTCGGGCTGCGTATATGTAAGACCGCGGAGCGCTCAATCAAGTTCTTTTGAAGGTCCGCGGCCGGATCCTCCGGCATTTTCGGCGTCTCGGTTCGTTAGCTTGCCGTCACCGGTGGTGGCCGACAGACCGGCGCCGGGCGCAATTGTGCTTGGCACAGTCTCAAGCGCCATCGGCGCGACGCAAGCGTGGGCCGCAGATGCCATACGTGTTCGAGGCACTGTCGTCAGCGTTGCCGGATCGACGCTGACGGTGAAGGATCGCGATGGCAAAACCGATGCGATCACGCTCGCCAACGGATGGAAGATTTCTGGCGTCGCCAAGGCGTCGGCAGCCGATATCAAACGGGGCGATTTTCTTGGCATCGCCTCGACATCCAAGGCCGACGGCGGCAGCGGCGCGCTGGAAGTCGTGATCTTTCCAGCCGCGCTGAAGGGTACCGGAGAAGGCGATCGCGACTGGGATCTGCAGCCCAACAGCCGCATGACCAACGGCACCGTCGCCGACGTCGCCGAGATCGAAGGCCGCACCGTCACGCTTACCTATGACAACGGCCAGAAGAAGCAGATCGCTATCCCGCAGACGACACCAATCGTGACATTCGCCACCGCCACGCCGGCAGATCTCACGCCGGGCATCGCAGTGTTCGTCAATGCCGAGCGCGGCGGCGACGGCAAGCTGATCGCGAACCGCGTCGTTGTCGGGAATCACGGCATCGCGCCGCCGATGTGAGGAGGGCAGCGAGCGGCTCGAACAGCTTTGGCGACTTGAAGACTCGGCCTAGCTGGGGCGGCGGCATCGCGAAGTGAGCCACTTCCATGCCGAGGTCCGTGCGCCGGATGCGTGGCGCGCCGAGGAGAGCCGCGCCGGCTTTCCCAATCCGCCGATATCGCCGGCCGCAACGCCGCCGCCGTTTCCATAGCGGTGCCGAAAAGATCAGCGCCGGCTGATAAGGAGGCCGGCAAGCAGTCCGACCACAACCAGCCCGACGGCGGCGGCCGTCGCCGGATGATCGCGCGCAGTGCGCTCGATCGCCCTGCCCCTGCGCCTTATTGTCGGCAGCGCCTCGTGGAAGAGATCGGCAAGTTGCGAATAATAGTCAGACGCCGCCTCGCGGCCATCCTCGTAATAGGCGTCACCGCGCCTGGCCAAAACCTTCTTCAGGTCGTGCAGTTGTCGCGAAAGCGCCGCGACCTGCTTGTCGATATCACCGTCGGAGAGGGTCGAAAACGATGCCATGCTTGTTGTCCTTCTCTTCGAGAAGGCCTAACGCACGGGCGAAGGGCCCGTTCCGGCCGACCGACCGAGCGCGGTTAAAACGAATATGACCGTTCAACGAACCTGGTCGAGCAGACGCTTGCATTCCAGCAAGTCGAACAGCGCCTCCTGCAGCAAGGCGCGATTGTCACGCGACAATTTCGACGAGTCGGGTTGAACCGGACCTTCGTCGTCGCTCTTGCCGAGGCCGAAGAAACGGCGGCTGGGCTTCACCTTCGGCTGGCCAACCAGCGCGTCTTCGTCGCCGCGCGGCTGCGCGGCCGCCGTCAGCGGCACCTGCTCGGCCTGGCGGCGCTGGGCGATGGCCTCTACCGCGGCCATGTCGCCATTGCCGATGGCGACCAGGAAATGGTTGCCGTTCTCGCGCAACAGCTTCTGCACGCCTTTGATCGTATAGCCCTGATCGTAGAGCATATGCCGGATGCCCTTGATGAGCTCGACGTCTTGCGGCCGGTAGTAGCGCCGGCCACCGCCACGCTTCATCGGCTTGATCTGGGTGAAGCGGGTCTCCCAGAAACGCAGCACGTGCTGCGGCAGATCAAGATCTTCCGCGACTTCGCTGATGGTGCGGAAAGCATCGGGGCTCTTGTCCATGGGCCAATCCTCCACACTGGACCACGATCCGGGCATGGTGCCGAATCGCATCTATTTCAGCGATTTATGAAACGATATTCAAGCCCAGCGTCAAAACCGGCGGCGGTTTTCAACCGCATTCGCCAGCAAACTACTTGCCGCCCTTGCCCTTGCTGTTCTGATGCGAACGCAGGATCCGGTTCTTGAGCACGTTCGAGGACTTGAACGTCATCACCCGGCGCGGCAAGATCGGTACTTCCTCGCCGGTCTTGGGATTGCGGCCGATGCGCTCGTTCTTGGAGCGGACATGGAAGGTGGCGAAGGACGACAGCTTGACCGTCTCACCGCGAACGATGGCTTCGCAGATTTCGTCCAGCACAGCCTCGACGAGTTCCGCCGATTCCGTTCGCGACAAACCAACCTTCCGGTAAACGGCTTCAGCAAGGTCGGCACGCGTAAGTGTCTTTCCCCCCATGCGACCGTCCCATCTGCTCGCAAAAACGTAAATCGATACAGGCAAAGGCTGAGCCTAAGTAATTGATCCGGCAAGGTCAAGGACCGAACCGGCGAGTTCGGCACTTACCAGCTGAGCAACACCGCGCCCCAGGTGAAGCCTCCACCCATCGCCTCGAGAAGAACCAGGTCGCCCTTCTTGATGCGACCGTCGGCGACGGCCACCGACAAAGCGAGCGGCACCGAAGCAGCCGAGGTGTTACCGTGTAAATCGACGGTGACCACCACTTTCTCTTCGGCAATCCCGAGCTTCTTGGCGGAAGCGTCAATAATCCGTTTATTGGCCTGATGCGGCACGAACCAGTCGAGGTCCTCGGCCGTTATGCCGGCCTCGCTGAAGGTCGCCTCGATGACGTCGGTGATCATGCCCACGGCATGCTTGAACACTTCACGGCCTTCCATCCTCAAATGGCCGACCGTTCCCGTGGTCGAAGGGCCTCCGTCGACGAAGAGCTTGTCCTTGTGCACGCCGTCGGAGCGCAGGCTTGCGGCCAGCACGCCGCGATCGGTGATCGCGCCGGCTCCGTCTTCCGCTTCGAGAACCAGCGCGCCGGCGCCGTCGCCGAACAGCACGCAGGTCGAGCGGTCGCTCCAGTCGAGGATGCGCGAGAATGTTTCCGAGCCGATCACCAGGACGCGTTTGGCCAGGCCGCCGCGTATATAGAGATCGGCAGTGGCGACGGCGTAAACGAAGCCCGAGCACACGGCCTGCAGGTCGAAGGCAAAGCCGTGATGCATGCCGAGCCGGTTCTGGATTTCGACAGCCGTCGCCGGGAACGTGTTGTTGGGCGTCGAGGTCGCCAGGATGATGAGATCGATATCGGCCGGCGTCATGCCGGCGCTGTCGAGCGCGGCGCGCGCCGCATCCTCGCCAAGTGAGGCAGTCGTCTCGTCATCGGCGGCGACGTGGCGCTGGCGAATGCCGGTGCGCTGGACGATCCACTCGTCGGAGGTCTCGACCATGCCTTCGAAGTCGGCATTCTTCATGATGCGGCGGGGCAGCGCGGCACCGTTGCCGCGCACGACTGATCTGATCAAGGCTCTTTCCTATTCCTCGGCGTCGGCGACGCCGGACTTCCTGTTTGCCTGCGCGGTCGGGTTGCGCGCATGGAACAGATCGAGGTCGGCCTCGATCCGGTCAAGCAGATTGTTGCGTACCATATCGTAGCCGAGCTCGATGGCGGCCGCGAATCCGTCCGAATCGGCGCCGCCATGGCTCTTCACGACGATGCCGTTCAATCCCAGGAAGACGCCACCATTGGAGCGACCGACATCCATCTTCTCGCGCAGCCTGTCGAAGGCGCCCTTGGCGAAGACGTAGCCGATCTTGGCCATGAGCGTGCGGCTCATGGCGGCGCGCAGATAGCCGGCGATCTGCCTTGCGGTGCCCTCGGCGGTCTTGAGCGCGATGTTGCCGGCGAAGCCCTCGGTGACCACCACGTCGACCGTGCCCTTGCCGATATCGTCGCCCTCGACGAAGCCGCGATAATTCATCGAGGCCATGTTAGCCTCGCGCAACATGCGGCCGGCTTCCTTGACCTCTTCCTGGCCCTTGATCTCCTCGACGCCGACATTGAGCAGGCCGACGCTCGGCCGCTCGACGCCAAACACCGAGCGAGCCATGCCGGTACCCAGAATGGCGAAATCGATAAGCTGATGCGCATCCGCACCGATGGTGGCGCCGACATCCAGCACCACGCTTTCGCCGCGCGTTGTCGGCCAGAGCGCCGCGATCGCCGGGCGGTCGATGGTGGCCATCGTGCGCAGGCAGAATTTCGACATCGCCATCAGCGCGCCGGTGTTGCCGGCCGAAACGCAGGCCTGCGCGCCGCCGTTCTTGACCGCTTCGACGGCCTTCCACATCGACGACTTCCAGCGGCCGTGGCGAAGCGCCTGGCTCGGCTTGTCATCCATGCGTACGGCGATCTCGCAATGGACGAACTCGCTTATCTCGGCGAGTTTCGGGAACTTGGCGAGTTCAGGACGCACCACGTCCTCGCGGCCATAGACGACGAAGCGGATGTCAGGGCGGCGGATGGCGACGGTCATCAGCGCCGGGATGACCACGCTCGGTCCGTGATCGCCGCCCATGGCATCGATGGAAATCCTTATCACGTAGTGCTTTTCTCACGGTTTGCCTGGCTTGCGGCGGACGCCTGCCGAGGTAATGGGGCTCGCGAAGGTCCGGCGAAAATAGCGGTTTTGTGCCTGCGCACAACCAACTTTTCCAAAATCCGGACCACCTCAGGATTTTCCAAGCAGCGAACGCAGCTTTTTCTGGAATTCGCTTTCCTCGATCTGATCGTCGCCGGCGACGTCGAGCGAGGCTCCCGACTTGCGCGGATAAGGGTCGATGGCCAGACCGAAAAACTGTTCGGCCAGCCCGCCGACGTCGATGGTGTCGCCGGAAAATGTCTCCGGACTGTCCGGCCCGTCGGCGTCGAGGACGATCTCGCCGCCGCCTTCGAAACCTTCGCGCCCAAGCTTCGACTGCTCGGGCAGAAACAGCGCCTCAACGGGCTCGTCGATATGCGCGGCGACCGGATCCAGGGTGACGATGCAGGCTTGCGTGATGTCGGCCGCGACGCGACCGGTGACCTTGACGCCATTGCGCTTCCAGGGGACCACAAGCAGTTCGGCGCGATAGCTCTCGACCGAAAGCAGATCATATTCGGCGGCAAGCGCCTCGCGCTGGCGCTCATCGGCCTCGACAAGGACAGGCAGGCCCTTTTGCGGCAAGCGCGCGACATTGGCGACGAAGGATACCGGGCTACGCAATGCGTCTTTCATGCCGGCCTCCTTCACGCTGCCCCGGCCGCCGGGAACGCGGCGGTGCCGGCGGCGATCGATTCGGTCGGCTGGGCGGCAAGCTTGTGCGAGGCCTCGCAGACATAGTCCGCCAGCAGCGGCGCCTGCGGCCAGGGGCCGGAGTCTGGCCTGACGTTGCGGGCGAGCGCCGCCGCAAGCGCCACCCGATCGTCTTCCTTGAGCGCTTCGTCATAGGCAGCCGTACGGCCGTAAAACATCTTTGCCAGCTTCTTCATGCGTTTGGGCACGCCGACATCGCCAATGCCAAGTTCGCGCAGCGAATGCTCGACATCGAGGAAGAACTCGTCGATCAGCACTTGCGCGACCTCGGCGGCCACGCCTTGCCCGCCATGCAGCCGGTGCTGGACAAGATACATGTGCAGCGACAGCATCTCGAAGCGGCCGAGCGGCGTATCCGGCACATTCCAGTCGGAATAAAACACCGTTTGCCGCGCCGCCGCCACGATTTGTGCGTAGAGCGCGTCGGTGATAGCGCGGTTGGCATTGCGTTCGCGGCCAAAAAGGCGCTGGAACATTGAGGGCGGTCTCCCGGGGACCTGTTGTTTGATTTGGCCTTGTTGCATCGGCATGCAAGCTGGTTTACCGGTTTTGCGGCCCAGCGCAAGTTGCGGGGATGTGATGGAGATTTGTTGTTGGGTGCGCTGAAATTCAAGTCGTTCTTTGCGCCCGCCCCAGTGGGCGCGGCTTCGCTGCTGGTAATGGTGTCAGCGCTTTCCGCCTGCAATTCGTCCAAGATGTTCGGAGATCTCCATCCGAGCGAGACGCTGACGAAAGGCTACGTCATCGACCAGCAGGCGATCGATTCGGTGCCGGTCGGATCGAGCCGCGAGCAGGTGCTTCTGGCGCTGGGCACGCCGTCGACGACGGCGACGTTCGACAACGAGGCCTTCTACTACATCTCGCAAACGCGCAAGCGCTACGTCGCCTTCGATAACCCGCGCATCGTCGACCAGCACGTGCTGGCGGTCTATTTCGGCGCTGACGGCCGCGTTACCCAGATCGCCAATTACGGTCTCAAGGACGGCAAGGTCTTCGACTTCATCTCGCGGACGACGCCGACCGGCGGCAAGGACCAGAACTTCCTGAGCCAGGTCATCAGCGGCGCCAGCAAGCTGGCGCCCGGCATCCCCGGCGGCGGTAGCGGCGGTACGCCCTGAGTTCGCTCGCCCGGCAACCTGATTGAACGAAAGACTTCGATCGACGGTCTTTCGTCGCCTGCCGGCGACCGTCCGACTGCGCTTGCCTATGCCCGCATAGCCACGTATGACGCTTTGGCGATTTCCGGGGGGCTGGATATGAGCAACAACGATCGTACCGTACCGCAGGGCTGGATGGCGACCGGCACGCCTGACCAACAGACGGTGACGCCGGACTGGCTTGCCGTCGATGCGCCGCCGATCGAGGGCGTCGCATTCAAGGAAATCAGACCCGTCGCGACTTCCAACGGCTACCTGACCGAGATCTTTCGCGAGGAATGGGCTCTCGATCAATCGCCGGTCGGGCAAGTGTTTCAGCGCACCATGTATCCGGGCGCGGTGACGGGCTGGCACGCACATGCGGCGACTCTCGACCGCCTGTTCTGCTGCGCCGGCAGCGTGCGGATATCGCTTTTCGACGGGCGCAAGGCCTCGCCCAGTTTCGGCACGGTCTGGCACAAGATCGTCGGCGCCTCGCGACCGGCAATCGTGACCATTCCGCCCGGCGTCCGGCACGGTGTCGTCGCCCTCGGACCGGAGACAGCGTTGCTGCTAAACCTCGTCGACAAGGCTTACGCCTATGACGCGCCCGACCATTGGCGCCTGCCGCCCGATACGGAACAAATCCCCTACAAGCTGGTGTAGTGTGGAACAGGCCGGTCAAGGCGCGCCAATCGGACCGATCGAACCGCTGGTCTCGATCGTGATAGCGACGCACAATCGTCCGGCGGTGCTGCATCAAGCCCTGAAGAGCCTCGTTGGTCAGACCCTGCAGGACTGGGAGGCCATAGTCATCGGCGACGCGTGCCGCCCTGACACCGCGGCCACGGTCGCTGCATTCGAGGACGCCCGCATCTCCTATATCGATCTTCCGGTGAACTTCGGCGAGCAGTCGGGTCCGAACAATATCGGCTTTGCCCGGGCCCGCGGCCGCTTCATCGCCATCTTGAACCATGACGATCTATGGTTTCCCGACCATCTGGCGTCCACGTGCGGCTGGATCGACGCCACCGGTGCCGATGTGGTGATCGCCCGAGGTGCAGTCATCGAGTCGTCCGCGAGCAAAGGCTCCAGACATATGATCCTCGGGATGGGCCGGGACGGCTTCTATGACCCAGTTACCACTGTCGGATTCGGCTCCGCGCAAATGATCCGGCGGACGTCGCTGCCGAGGCTTGGACCATGGCGCCCGGCCAGCCAGTGCGTTTGCGAGAGTTCCCAGGACTGGCTGTTCCGTGCCTGGCGCAAGGGTGCTGTGATTGCGACAATGCCCCATCTAACCGTGCTCATGCTGCATTCGGGCAAGCGCGAAGGCAGCTATGCGCGAGATACGGCGCGGGAACAGGAAGAGCTGATGGACGCGATGGATGCGCCAGACGCGTTGCGGGTCAGGATTCTCGGCAACGCCGAGGAACCTGCCCCCCTCAAGCGCTCCCGCTATCTCAAACGCAGGCTTCTGGCCATGTTTGGCATACATCCGCGGGCGCGGTCCTTCCGCCGCCAATATCGCCGCGGCGCGTTCATTGCCATGCTGCGCCGGACACGCGGCTTGCCGCCGATGCCCGAGCGAGAACCAGACGCCAACGCGTTGCTGGCCCGCTATCGCCGTGGCGGCGAAAGGCCGGAAGCCAGTTGAGTGCCCGGAATGCATGATGTCATGCCGAAATACAAAGCCCGCGGGATCGCTCCCGCGGGCTTTGTCCTGGAATGGCCGCTGCAATCAGCCGTGCGCGAGCACCGCGAGCAGAAGCAGCGCGACGATGTTGGTGATCTTGATCGCCGGGTTGACGGCCGGGCCGGCGGTGTCCTTGTAGGGATCGCCGACGGTGTCGCCGGTGACCGAGGCCTTGTGCGCTTCTGAACCCTTCAGGTGCTTGACGCCGTCCTTGTCGGTAAAGCCGTCCTCGAACGACTTCTTGGCGTTGTCCCAGGCGCCGCCGCCGGAGGTCATCGAGATGGCGACGAAGAGGCCGTTGACGATGACGCCGAGTAGCGAGGCGCCGAGCGCCGCGAAGGCCGAGGCCTTCGAGCCCGAGATCAGAAGCACGCCGAAATAGACGACGAGCGGCGCGAGCACCGGGAGCAGCGACGGAATGATCATTTCCCGGATCGCCGCCCTGGTCAGGATGTCGACGGCGCGCGCATAGTTCGGCTTCGAGGTGCCGGCCATGATGCCCTTGTCCTCGCGGAACTGCTTGCGCACTTCCTCGACGATCGAGCCGGCGGCGCGACCGACCGCGGTCATCGCGATACCGCCGAACAGATAGGGAATCAGGCCGCCGAAGATGAGGCCGGCGACGACATATGGGTTGGAGAGATCGAACGAGATCTCGCCCATGCCCTGGAAGTAGGGGTACTTGTCGCCATTGGCGGCGAAGAACCTGAGGTCGTTCGAGTAGGCGGCGAACAGCACCAGCGCGCCGAGGCCGGCCGAGCCGATGGCATAGCCCTTGGTCACCGCCTTGGTGGTGTTGCCGACGGCGTCGAGCGCGTCGGTCGAGTGGCGGACTTCCTTGGGCAGGCCGGCCATTTCGGCGATGCCGCCGGCATTGTCGGTGACCGGGCCGAAAGCGTCGAGCGCCACGATCATGCCGGCCAGGCCGAGCATGGTGGTGACGGCGATCGCTGTGCCGAAAAGGCCGGCGAGCTGGTAGGTGGCGATGATACCGCCGACGATGACGATGGCCGGCAGCGCCGTCGATTCCAGCGAGACCGCGAGGCCCTGGATGACGTTGGTGCCGTGGCCGGTCACCGACGCCTGAGCGATCGAGTTCACCGGACGCTTGTTGGTGCCGGTGTAATATTCCGTGATCACGACGATCAAGCCGGTCACAGCCAAGCCGATCAGGCCGCAGATGAACAGGTTCTTGCCGGTGATGACGATGCCGGCGACGGTGCCGACCTCGCCCCAGCCGAGCGTGGCCGAGGTAGCGACGGCGAGGCCGACGATCGACAGCAGGCCGGTGACGATCAGGCCCTTGTAGAGCGCGCCCATGATCGAGCCGTTGGAACCCAGCTTGACGAAGAAAGTGCCGACGATCGAGGTCAGGATGCAGGCGCCGCAGATGGCCAACGGATAGAGCATCGCGGCCCCCAGCACCGCGGTACCGCCGAAGAAGATGGCGGCGAGCACCATGGTGGCGACGACGGTCACCGCATAGGTCTCGAACAGATCGGCGGCCATGCCGGCGCAGTCGCCGACATTGTCGCCGACATTGTCGGCGATGGTGGCCGGGTTGCGCGGGTCGTCTTCCGGGATACCGGCCTCGACCTTGCCGACGAGATCGCCGCCGACGTCGGCGCCCTTGGTGAAGATGCCGCCGCCGAGACGGGCGAAGATCGAGATCAGCGAGGCGCCGAAGCCGAGCGCGACGAGCGAGTCGATGACGACGCGGTCGTTCGGCTGCAGGCCCATCGGGCCGGTCAGGATGAAGTAGTAGATCGAGACGCCAAGCAGCGCCAAGCCCGCGACCAGCATGCCGGTGATGGCGCCCGACTTGAAGGCGATGTCGAGGCCGGCGGCAAGGCTGTTCGAAGCGGCTTGCGCGGTTCGCACATTGGCGCGCACCGAGACATGCATGCCGATGAAACCGGCGGCGCCCGAGAGCACCGCGCCGATCAGGAAGCCGATGGCGGCGGTGATCGAAAGCAGCCACCAGGCAAGCAGGAGAACGACGATGCCGACGATCGCGATGGTCGTGTACTGGCGCGCCAGATAAGCCTGGGCGCCTTCGCGGATGGCGGCGGAGATTTCCTGCATGCGCTGATTGCCCTGATCGGACGCAAGGACCGAACGTGTCGCCCAGATGGCGTACAGAACTGACAGCAGGCCGCAGGCGATGACGGCGGTAATGATGGTCATTGCCGGATTTTCCTCGATTGATGGCCCAAAAGAACCCCTCCCTGGGCCGTTGGAACGGGGACGGATGCCGCACGCGGAATCCACCCCTTGGCTGGGGTGTATGCGAAACAGGGCTTGGAACGTCAAGATATTGTTCGGTTTTTGCCCGGCTTTCGCCCAAAAGACGATGGTGCCGGCGTTCGCCCTGTCGCAGCCATGGAATTAGATCGATTGAAATAGAACGAGCGCGGCAAACCGGACCAGCTCACCGGTGATGGCGGGCGCCGCGATCTAGCGCTCATATGCCTCGAGGGGCTGGAGCGTTCGCTTTGCAAATACTCATTGTGAGCATATCTTCCAGGCAAGACAGGAGTTAATCGATGAAATTCAAGGCTATCGTCCACGAAGCCGACGAGGGTGGATTCTGGGCTGAGGTCCCGGCCATCCCCGGATGCGCGACTCAGGGAGAAACCTTGGACGAGCTTCTGGCAAACCTGCGTGAGGCCATTGAGGGCTGCCTTTCTGTCGACCTGCCATCGTCATTCACTTCTGAGCCAGGCAGGATAGTGGAAATCGCCGTTTGAAGTCCATTTCCGGCAAGGACCTTGCCCGTATTGTCGAGCGGCAAGGTTGGCTGCTTCTGCGCATTGCCGGGAGCCATCACATCTATGGAAAGGAGGGAAGCATCGTACGTCTCTCCATCCCGATACATGGCGACAAGCCTCCTGCGCCATCTTTTGAAGATGGCACAAATCGACGAAAACGACGTTTGAGGGCAGCTACTCCGCCCCCTGCCCCATACGCCGCGCGGCGTAGCGTTCGATCGCCGACAGGCCGTCATAGATCAGCACTGCAAGCGCCGCGACGATCAGGCCGCCCTGCAGCACGAAGGCAAGGTTGTTCGAGATCAGGCCGGCGATTATCACCTCGCCGAGCGTCTTGGCGGCAACCGTCGAGCCGATGGTCGCGGTGGCGAGGCTGATGACCACCGAGAGCCGGATGCCGCCGAGGATCACCGGGGCGCTCAGCGGCAGCTCGACCTTCATCAGCCTTTGCCAGCCGGTCATGCCTGCGCCGCGCGCCGCTTCCGTCACGTTGCCGGGCAGCGTGGTGAGCGCCGTCAGCGCATTCTCGAAGATCGGCAGCAGGCCGTAGAGGAAGAGCGCGATCAGCGTCGGCTTCTCGCCGAAGCCGACGGCCGGCACAGCAAGCGCCAGCACCGCAACCGGCGGGAAGGTCTGGCCGATATTGACCAGGCTGCGCGACAAGGGCAGGAACTCGGCGCCGGCCGGCCTGGTGACCAGGATGGCCAAAGCCACGGCCACGATCGTCGCCGCCACCGTCGCCATCAGCACGATCCGCAGATGCTGCAATGTCAGCGTCAGCAGGCTGCCCTGGTTGTAGATCGCCGGCGCGCCATTCTCGGTCAGCGGTTTCAGCAGCGGCTCGAACCAGTTCGGGCTGGTGATGAAGACCGCCAGCAGCAAGAGGACAGCCAGCCTCAGCAGCGCGGGCAGCCAGGCTTTCATCGCGGCCTCGCCGCGCGTTTGACCAGGCCTTCGACGGTGACGCGGCCAAGCAGCTTGCCGTCGGCGCCTTTCACCGGCAGCGCCGGGCGGCCCGACCACAAGAGCTCGGCCAGGGCGTCGCGCTGCGTGGCTTCGCCGGGGATCGCCTCGCCTTCGGCACCGCCGGGCTCCACCGCATCGCGCACAGGCCCGAGCGACAGCAGCCGGAACGGCCTTTCGCTGGCGCCGACCAGTGTCTCGACAAAGCCGTTCGCAGGCCTGGCCAGAATCTCCGCCGGTCTTGCGTATTGCACCAGCTTGCCGGCATCCATGACGGCTATTTTGTCGCCCAGATGCACGGCTTCTTCCATGTCGTGGGTGACGAGGATGATGGTGGTGCCGAAGCGCTTCTGGATCGCCAGCAGGTCCTCTTGCGCCTTGGTGCGGATGATCGGATCCAGCGCGCCGAAGGGCTCATCCATTAAAAGCACGTTGGGCTCGGCGGCCAAAGCGCGGGCAACGCCGACGCGCTGCTGCTGGCCGCCGGAAAGCTCGTGCGGGTAACGCGGGCCATATGCCTGGGGGTCGAGCTGGTAGAGCGTCATCAACTCGTCGACACGGGCCTTGATGCGATCCCTGTCCCAGCCGAGCAGCAACGGCACGGTGGCGATATTCTGCGCCACCGTGCGATGCGGAAACAGGCCGTGGCCCTGGATGGCGTAGCCGATGCTGCGGCGCAGCTGATAGCCGGGCACCGAGCGGTTGTCGGCGCCGTCGAGCTTGACGACGCCGGCGCTCGGCTCGACCAGCCGGTTGATCATCCTGAGCAGCGTCGTCTTGCCGGATCCCGACGTGCCGACAATGGTGGCGATGGTTCGCGGCTCGATGACCATCGAAACATTGTCGACCACCGTCGTCTCGTCATAGCGCTTGGTGATGCCTTCGATCTCGATCATGCCGTTTCAACCCTGCGCCTGGTGGCGGTCATCTCGATGACGGCGTCGAGGATGATCGCCGCAGCAAAGGCCAGCGCCACGGTCGGCAGCGCGCCGAGCAGCACCAGATCCATCGCCGTCTGGCCGACACCCTGGAAAACGAACACACCGAAGCCGCCGCCGCCGATCAGCGCCGCGATAGTGGCAAGCCCGATGTTCTGCACAAGCACGATGCGGATGCCGGTCAGGATCACCGGAAAGGCGAGCGGGAACTCGACGTCGAAGAGGCGCTGGCGATCGGTCATGCCCATGCCGCGCGCGGCGTCGTTGGCCGCGCGGGGTACACCAGCCAGCCCAACCACCGTATTCGCCACCACCGGCAGCAGCGAATAGAGGAAGAGCGCGACGAAGGCCGGCGCGGTGCCGATGCCCCTGATGCCGACCGCGGCGGCACCCGGCACATGCACGGCGACCCAGCCGAGCGGCGCGATCAGCAAACCGAAGAGCGCGATCGACGGAATGGTCTGGATGATGTTGAGCACATTGAGCACCCCTGCCCGCAACTTCTCGACGCGATGGCACAAGATGCCGAGCGGAATGCCGACGATCACCGCGCCGGCCAGCGAGCCAAGCGCCAGCGTGACGTGCTTGGAAGCTTCGGCCCAGAAACTGTCGGCGCGGCTGGCGTATTCCTTGAGGATGGAAAGACTGTCCCAACGTCCCGAAACGAGCAACGCGGCAATGGCTAAAGCGGCCAGCACGAGCACGCCGACGCGCGCCCCGGGCGACAGGTTCAGCCGGGTCAACACGTCCGCGAGAAGCAAGGTAAAGGCAAAGATCAGCAGCCAGAAACCGGAGGCCGGCGAGACGCGAGCGAAGGTGTTGCCGGCGGGCGTCAGAAAACCGCCGGCAACACCGATAAGGATCGTAAGCGCGACCAGCGCCGCGACACCGGCGATCAGCCTGAGCAAAAGCGGCGTCCTGAGCAGGGCGACGATCGCGGCCGCCATCACTATCGCCAGCAATAGCATGCCAAGCGTGGACGGCAGCGCTTCGAGGATCGAGCGCGCCTGCCCGGGCACGATACGGTTGGCCCGAAACGTCGCGAACGGGGCGAGGAACGCGGCATAGGCCACGATCGCGGCAATGACGACGCCGAGCTTGTCGAGGCGGATGCTCATGACGCGCGTTTGCGCGAGGCGCCCCCCTCTGGCCTACCGGCCATCTCCCCCTCTGCGGGGGAGATCAGATGTCGCGTGGGCCTTCGCCAATCACCAAGGCCGGAGAAGGGAGCGAGGCGCGGCAACTGCCAATCTCCCCCCTTGAGGGGGAGATGTCCGGCAGGACAGAGGGGGGCGCCTTGCACCGACCTCTCGCTTTTCAAGGCAGGTTTATCTATTTCAAAAACCCGTTTTTCTTCAAAAAGTCCTCCGCCACCCCCTTCGCCGGCTCGCCGCCCAGCTGAACGCGGCCGTTGAGCTCCTGCAACGTGACGAGATCGAGCTTGGCGAAGACCGGCTTCAGCAGCGCCTCGATTTCGGGATGTTCCTTCAGCACCTTCTCGCGGATGATCGGTGCCGGCTGATAGATGGGCTGCACAGCCTTGTCGTCCTCGAGCACGACGAGGCCGGAAGGCTGGATGCCGCCATCCGTACCATAGACCATGGCGGCGTTGGCGCCGTTGGTCTGGTTGGCGGCGGCTGCGATGGTCGCGGCGGTATCGCCACCGGAGAGCGTGATCAGCTGGTCCGGCTTCAGCGTGAAGCCGTATGTCGTCTGGAAGGCCGGGAGCGCCGCCGCCGAATTGACGAACTCGGCGGAGGCCGCCAGCACAACCTTGCCGCCGCCCGCGACGTATTTGCCGAAGTCGGTCAAGGTGACGAGCTTGTTCTCGTCGGCCACTTCCTTGCGCAGCGCGATCGCCCAGGTGTTGTTGGCCGGCGACGGCGACAGCCAGACGATCTTGTTGGCGTCATAGTCGAGCTTCTTGGCGGTTTCGTAGGCCTTGGCGGCGTCCTTCCAGACAGGATCGTCGGCCTTCTGAAAGAAGAAGGCCGCATTGCCCGTATATTCGGGATAGATGTCGATCTCGCCGGCGGTGATCGCCTTGCGCACCACGGGCGTCGCGCCGAGCTGGATGCGGTCGGTCGTCTTGATGTTGTTGGCGTTGAGCACGAGCTGGATGATGTTGCCCAGCACCCCGCCTTCGGTATCGATCTTCGAGGAGACGACCACCTGAGCGCTGGCCGAGGCCGTCGCAAGGCCGAGCGCGATGGCCGCTACGGCGAGCTTTCCGATTGAAAACATTGTGAAAAATCCCTTGCTGTGGACCGATTAGTCGGTGGCCGCATGTGAGCACGGCTATAACGGCCAGTCGGGGTACACGGTTTCATAATTGAGGGGATCAGCGCAATATCTTTGTTCCCAGCGCCAGGGAAGCGCGGCAGGCAGTCCCGACAGCGTGATGTCAGCTGGCGGCGCGCAAGCCCGTCAGCTTCAGGGTCCCGAGCGCCAGGAAGCAGAGCGCGACGACCGGGAAGACGATCCAGTTCAGCATGGTCCAGCCCCACGCATTGTAGATCGCGCCCGACATCAGCGAGGCAAAGGCGACGGAGCCGAACAGGACGAAGTCATGGAAACCCTGAACCTTGCTCTTCTCGGAGGGCCGGTAGCTGGCCGCGACCATTGCGGTGGCGCCGATGAAACCGAAATTCCAGCCGAGCCCGAGCAGGATCAGCGCCGTCCAGAACTGCCAGAGCGCCAAGCCGGAAAGCGCCACGGCAGCACAGCCGATCAGCAGGACAAGGCCGGTGGCGACGATGCGTTCGGCGCCGAAGCGATGGATCAGCGAGCCGGTGAAGAAGCTTGGCCCGAACATGGCCATGACGTGCCACGAGATGCCAAGCGTGGCATTGTCTTCCGACAGGCCGCAGCCGACCATGGCGAGCGGCGCGCCGGTCATGACGAAGCTCATCAGCGCGTAGCTGCCGACGGTGCAGAACAATGCGGCGATGAAACGCGGCTGGGCGACGATTTCAATCAGCGGGCGGGCATCGCTTGCAGCGGTTTCAGTGACGGCGCCGGTCCGGGAGGAAACCCGCAGGAACGACAGGATGAGCGCGCCGACCGCCGCCAGGGGCAGGATCGAGACGAAAGACCCGGCAAACATCACCGGAGCCAGCAATTCGCGCGTGTAGATGACGATCTGCGGCCCGAGGACGGCGGTGATGATGCCGCCCGCCAGCACGAAGGAGATGGCGCGCGCCTTGAACTCGGGCGGCGCGTTGTCGGCGGCGGCGAAGCGGAATTGCTGGACGAAAGCGCCGCCGGCACCGATGACGCAGAGGCCGAAGGCGAACAGCCAGAAGCTCGCCTGATAGAGCGCAAGCGTCGCGATCAGGCCGCCGAGCGCGGTAACGATGGTGCCGGTCATGAAGCCGCCGCGATGGCCAAGGCTGCGGATGATGGCGGCGGCCGGCAAGGACCCGAGCGCCACGCCAAGATTGAAGCCGGTGACCGGCGCCGTCGCCAGCGACTTGTCCGGGCCGAGCAGATATTGGCCGGCAAGCGCGCCGAGCGAAATGGCGATCGGAGCTGCCGAACCGACAATCGCCTGCGCAGCGGCAAGCAGCACCGCCGTGCGGCGCCCTTCCCTGCCGGTCTCGGCGATCGCGGCCATTGCGGTCGTCACGAAGCGTCCTTGCCTCGCCCCTCGCCGCGAACCCGGCGCGAGACGCGATCGAGGACGGCGTTGACCAGCTTCGGCTCGTCTTCCTCGTAAAAGGCTTTTGCGATGTCGACATATTCGGAAACGATGACGGCCACCGGCACGTCCTCGCGCTTCATCAATTCGTAGACGCCGGCGCGCAGGATGGCGCGTAGCGTCGAATCCAGCCGCGACAGCGGCCAGTCCTCGGTCAGCGCCTGGCGGATGACGGGATCGATGGTCTTCTGGTTCTCGACGACGCCAGTCAGGATAGCGCGGAACCATTGCGCGTCAGCCTCGCGATAGAGCGCGCCGTCGACTTCCTTGCCGAGGCGGAAGGTCTCGTATTCGGCCGTGATCTCGAAGACGCCGCTGCCGGCCACATCCATCTGATAAAGCGCCTGGACGGCGGCAAGACGGGCAGCCCCACGCTTATTGGCGTGGCGCGCCGCTCCGGTCGAGGCGGGATCGCTCACGATTGGGCTCCGAATTTTTCTTTGAGGGCGATCATGGTCAGCGCCGCGCGTGCGGCGAAGCCGCCCTTGTCGCCTTCCGTCTTGCGCGCGCGCGCCCATGCCTGCGCGTCGTTTTCGGTGGTAAGAATGCCGTTGCCGATCGCGATCGCCTCCTGCACCGAAAGGTCCATCAGCGCGCGGCTCGATTCATTGGCGACGATGTCGAAATGATAGGTGTCGCCACGGACGACGGTGCCGAGCGCAACAAAACCGTCGTAATGCGTGCCGCCTTCGGCCGCTCCATCGAGCGCGAAGGTGATGACAGCAGGTATTTCGAGCGAGCCGGGAACCGTGACGACGTCATAGGTGGCGCCGGCCTCATCGAGCGCGCCGGTCGCGCCTTCGAGCAGGGCATCGGCGAGGTCGTCGTGAAAGCGCGCTTCGACAATGAGCAGATGCGCCTTCGCCTTCGGGCGAATGAACGCTTTGCCATGTTGGGATGTGCCAGCCATAAAAGTCTCCGGGGGGTTGCCGGTGACTTAGGCCGAAGCCGTGTTGACCGCAAGCGGAAGATTGGCGGGGGTGGACGTCAGACGCCAGTAGCCTCGCGATAACGACGCACCGTATCACGCAGACGGTCGTTCACCGGCTGAGGTTTGATAAGAGCTTCAACGAACACCTGGCGATCGTTGACCGACACATTGAGGGCGGGCGCATCCTCGATGTGGAGCTTTTCTTGCAGCGCGGAGCCAATTTCGCCTTTAGTCATCAAAGCCCCTCTTTCGCTGCCTCGGCCAGGCGCGCGGCATAGCGGGCCATGGTGTCGATCTCGATGTTGACGCGATCGCCGGCCTGGCGCTCGCCCCAGGTGGTGACGCTCAGCGAGTGATGGATGAGGAGCACGTCGAAGCGGGTCGCTTCGACCTTGTTGACGGTAAGCGAGGTGCCGTCGAGCGCGACCGACCCTTTGGGCGCGATGAACTTCGCCAGACTGCGCGGCGCTTCCAGCGTGAAGCGCACGGCATCGCCCTCTTCCTTGCGCTCGACGATTTCGGCGGTGCCGTCGACATGGCCGGAGACGATGTGGCCGCCGAGTTCGTCGCCGATCTTTAGCGCGCGTTCGAGATTTATCCTGGTGCCGGGCGTCCAACTCGACGCAGTGGTCAGCCTCAGCGCTTCCTCCCAGGCCTCGACCTCGAACCAGCGCGCATTCGAGCCGTGCTCGGGCAGCGCGGTAACCGTCAGGCAAACGCCGCCGCAGGAGATCGAGGCGCCGATCGCGATAGTCTTGGGATCATAGGCGGTGTCAATGCGCAGGCCGACGCCTTCCGCCAGCGGCTTCACCGAAGCGATAGCGCCCACATCCGTGACAATTCCTGTAAACATCAGAGAGCGTCTTTCGTTTTGACCATGATCTCGCACAAAAACCGGTTCCCACTTTTCGCGATCATGGTCTTACCCATTCGGCATAGCTGTCCTCGCCAAACCGCATGTCGCGCAATTTGCGAAAGCCTGCCGGGATATGGTCGGCGTCGATGGGCGATGCAATGCCATCCTCGCCGATCGCCTCCGGCCCCTGGAACAGGACGATGCGGTCGACCAGGTCTTCCTCCAGGAAGGCCTTGGCCACCCCGGCACCGCCTTCGACCAAAACGCTTGCCATGCCGAGTGCCGCCAGATCCTCCAGCAACTCCGGCAAGGCTATCTCGCTTTCATAGGTTTCCGTGCCGATGAAGTGCACGCCTGCGCGTTCGAGCGACGCCCGCCGGTGCGCATCGGCCTCTGGGCTGGCAGCGATATAGAGCGGAACACGGTCGACGCCCGAGACCAGCTTCGACGTCTCCGGCAACCGGATCTGGCGATCGAGGATGATACGCGCCGGCGAACGGTTCTCCAGTCCGGGCAGGCGCACGGTCAGCGCCGGGTCGTCCTCGAGCGCGGTGCCGATGCCGATAAGGATGGCGTCCGCCTCGGCGCGCATCATATAGACATCGCGCCGGGCGATCTCGCCGGTGATGGCGACCTGTCCGGCGCCTTTGCGGCCGATCTTGCCGTCGCTCGAAAGCGCAAGCTTCAGAGTCACTTCCGGGCGTTTTTTCAGAGAACGAGTCAGATAGCCGGCCATCTGCTCGGCGGCCTCGGTGGCCAGCACCTTCTCCGCCACCTCGACGCCGGCGGCGCGCAGGATGGCATAGCCCTTGCCGGAGACGCGCGGATCGGGATCGCTCGCCGCGCCGACGACGCGCGCGATGCCGGCATTGACCAGCGCGTTGGCGCAAGGCGGCGTGCGGCCGTGATGGGCGCAAGGCTCCAAAGTGACGTAAGCCGTAGCGCCGAGCGCAAGCTCGCCGGCCTCGGCAAGCGCTTCGGTCTCGGCATGGGGGCGGCCGCCCACGGCCGTCACGCCGGTGCCGACAATCATCGGGCCGGCGCCGTCGTCGCGCACGATGATGGTGCCGACGGAAGGGTTGGTGGAGGTGCGGCCGGCATTGCGGCGCGACAGCCTGATGGCCGCAGCCATGAAACGGCGATCAAGGGCCGCCTGCGCGGCCTCGTCCAGTCGCTGTCCCGCCATGATCAGCCGGCGTCCTCTTCGGTCTTCTCCTCGTCGCCCTTTAATTCGCCCAGCAGCTCGTGAAAATCCTTGGCCTCGCGGAAATTGCGATAGACCGAGGCGAAGCGGACATAGGCGACGTCATCGAGCGACTTCAGCGCCTCCATGACCAGCCGGCCGACCTCGCCCGAGGCCACCTCGGTTTCGCCTGAGCTTTCGAGCTGGCGCACGATGCCGGTGACGGCGCGGTCGATGCGCTCGGGGTCGACATTGCGCTTGCGCACCGCGATCTCGACCGAGCGCAGCAGCTTGTCGCGGTCGAACGGCACCTTGCGGCCGGACTTCTTGACAACCACAAGGTCACGCAATTGCACGCGCTCGAAGGTGGTGAAACGACCACCGCAGTCAGGACAGACGCGGCGCCTGCGGATGGCCGCGCCATCCTCGGCGGGACGCGAATCCTTCACCTGCGTATCTTCGGACTGGCAATAGGGACAACGCATGGGAAGCTTTCGGTTTGGCGATTCTGTAGGATGCCGGACGCTATGGCAAAGCGCGGAGCCTTCCTATCAGAGATAGCGAGGCGCAAGCACAATTGCCAGCGCCCTGCCCGGCCCGACGGCAAGTGTCAGGGCGCGACGTCCTTGGTCGAAAACCCGCAGGACGTGCCGAGGTTGCGATAGGCCTTGGTGAAGCCGTCCATTGGGATGCTGGCGACGGCCTGCTTGCCGAAGACCACATCGAGCGAGGTGACCTTGCGCATGGCGCGCAGCAAGGCCAGGCTGGTCTTAGCTTGGTTGTCGACCATCCAGCTTGGGCGGCCGCCGGCGGCGGCGTTGGACGTGACCGTCGCGGCGACCTTCACGCCGGGGTCGCCGAAGGTCGCGGCGATCTTGTCGCCGGTCGGCAGGGTCTTGTTGTCGACGATGAACATGATGGTCGGATACGCATCCGGCGGCAGCGCGTCGCCGGTCGAGATCGACAGCGTCAGGGAGCCCGCATTGCCGTTGCCGTCGAGGAAGGCCGTGGAGGCGGCGCAGGTCTTGTGCGCGTCCTGGCCGGTATCGAGCGTATCGATGATGGTGGTCCACCTGCCGAAGGTATTGGTGGCGGGCAGATCAGCATTCGGCTTGGTCTCGTCCTGGGCCATCGCGGCGCAGGTGGCGAAGGCGGCAAGCGAGCCAAGCAAAGCCGCGGCGAGACGGGAAGCATGCATCATCGGATCTCCAGTAAGCCGCGCCGCCCAGAGGAGCGGCGCAAGCGCAGGATAAAAGATGACGCGGGGCGCCCGGTCAACCGAGATAGGGATAGAGCGGAAAGCGATCGGTCAGAGCCGTGACCTTGGCCTTCACAGCGGCCTCGACCGCTGCATTGCCCTCGTCGGAATTCGCCACCTTCAGACCGTCCAGCACCTCGGCGATCAGCTTGCCGATCTCGCGGAATTCGGCCTGGCCGAAGCCGCGCGTGGTGCCCGCCGGCGTGCCGAGGCGCACGCCAGAAGTGACGAAGGGCTTTTCCGGATCGAACGGGATGCCGTTCTTGTTGCAGGTGATGTTGGCGCGGCCAAGGGCTGCTTCCGCGCGCTTGCCGGTGGCGTTCTTCGGACGCAGGTCGACCAGCATCAGGTGATTGTCGGTGCCGCCCGAGACGATGTCGAGGCCGGTCTCCTGCAGGCTGGAGGCCAGCGCCTTGGCGTTGGCGACGATGCTTTCGGCATAGGCCTTGAAGCTCGGCTTCAGCGCTTCGCCGAGCGCCACCGCCTTGGCGGCGATGACATGCATCAGCGGGCCGCCCTGCAGACCCGGGAACACCGCCGAATTCATCTTCTTGGCGATTTCCTCGTCATTGCACAGGATCATGCCGCCGCGCGGGCCGCGCAGCGACTTGTGGGTCGTCGTGGTCACGACATGGGCATGCGGCAGCGGCGACGGATGCATGCCGCCGGCGACGAGACCGGCGATATGCGCCATGTCGACCATGAGATAGGCGCCGATCGAATCGGCGATCTCGCGGAAACGCTTCCAATCCCAGATACGCGAATAGGCGGTGCCGCCGGCGAGGATCAGCTTCGGCTTCGTCTCATGCGCGGTCTTCTCGATCGCGTCCATGTCGAGCAAATGGTCGTCCTTGTGTACGCCGTAGGAGACGACTTTGAACCACTTGCCGCTCATATTGACCGGCGAGCCGTGAGTGAGGTGGCCGCCCGAATTCAGGTCGAGGCCCATGAAAGTGTCGCCGGGCTGCAGCAGCGCCAGGAACACTGCCTGGTTCATCTGGCTGCCCGAATTCGGCTGGACGTTGGCGAAGTTGCAGCCGAACAGCTTTTTGGCGCGCTCGATGGCCAGTTCCTCGGCCACGTCGACGAACTGGCAACCGCCATAGTAGCGCTTACCCGGGTAGCCCTCGGCATATTTGTTGGTCATGATCGAGCCCTGCGCCTCGAGCACGGCGCGCGACACGATGTTTTCGGAAGCGATCAGCTCGATCTCATGGCGCTGGCGGCCGAGCTCGTTGCGGATGGAGCCGAAGATTTCCGGATCGGCATCGGCAAGCGTGGTCTCGAAGAAGGATTCGAATTTGGTGGAGGCTGCCGCGGCATTAGACATGGCTTGCTTTCCCTTGGGGCCGGAGGTCTGCGAGGTCGCCGCGCATTAACACAGTTGTTTTCGGCCCGCCACGTTTGCGGCGCGAAATTTGCTGGCCGGTTTGCGTCAAGCCAAGCCTGGCGGGTGCTAATCGCGCGGCTCGCGGCTTCGGCAGCGCCTCTGAGAAGGTGATTTCGGTGAACAGCTTGCGCGCCGTATGGTCGTTGATGTCGCCACGGCGAAGCATCGCCCCGCCGTTCGGCGCGCTCGGCCTCGTTGCCGGGATGCCTGAAGCCCAGTTCGATCGCAGATTCAATCCGATGCGCAATCGAAGGCGCGCCGTCCAGCACCGAGGCTGTCGTTCTGCTTACTGGCAGTTGCGGCCGACCCGAACAAAGAGACCGCTACAAGAGCGGTCTTTTTCTTTTAGATCAGATACTTAGAGCGCGGAGCTGATCTGCAGCTCGGCGGCGCCATCGAGGCCGTAAATGTCGTCGCGGAACTGCACGACGCCCGGAGCCGTCGACCATGCCGACAGATAGAGGAAGTGAACCGGCACCGGGTTGACGACCTGGATCGGCGTGTTCTCGCCGGTCTTGATCGCCGCCTCGAAATGCTGGCGATCCCAGCCGGGCGTGTCACGCAGGATCCAGGTGACGAGATCGCGCACGTTCTGGACGCGCACGCAGCCCGAGGAATCGAAGCGCATCAGCTTGCCGAACAGGCTCTGCTGCGGCGTGTCGTGCATGTAGACGCCGTCCGGGCTCGGGAAGTTGATCTTGACCGAGGCCATCGCGTTGTTGTTGCCCGGATCCTGGCGGAAACGGTATTTCGCGGCGTCGTCGGTCGACCAGTCGATGGTCATCGGATCGACCTCGCTGCCGTCCGGCGCGAACAGGCGAATGTGGCTGTCCTTGAGGTAGTTCGGGTCCTTCCGCATCAGCGGAATGATGTCCTTGCGCACGATCGAGACCGGCGCGTTCCAGTATGGATTGACGATGATCTCGTTGATCTTCGAGTTCACGATCGGCGTCTGGCGGTCGATCTTGCCGACGATCGCGGTATGGCGAAGCACGACGCGGTCGTTCTCGACGGCTTCGATCTGGGCGCCCGGAATGTCGACCAGCACGTAGCGGTCGCCCAGCGTGCCGGCCTTTTCCTTCAGGCGCTGCAGATTGGTCTGCAACTGGCCGAGCCGGATCTGCGCCGAGACGTTCATTGCCGTATAAGTGTATTTGCCCATGGCGCCGTCGGCCGGCAGGCCGTGCCGGAGCTGGAAGCGCTTAACCGCCGAGTCGACATAGGAATCGAAGGCCGTCGAAATGCCGGCGCTCTGCGGCAGGTCGCCCGAGACCATCAGGCGCTTGCGCAGCGGGACGACATCCGGATCGTCGACGCCGAGCTGCAATTTCTTGGTCGCCGGAACCTGTTCCCAGCCGCCCTGGGAGACGATGTTCTGATACTGCGCCACCGCCTGCTCGGTGAAGGCCACCGTCTGCTGGCTGAAGATCGGCAGCGTCGAGGCGACCTTGTTGGTGTCGGTGCCGCGCGCGTCGAACTGGTCGTCCCAATTGCCGCGTGTCGAGGATTTCAAGATGTCCCCGATCACGTCCTGCGCGCTCGCGTGACCCGCAACCATGGCGGCGGCGAGCGCGGAGGCTCCGGTGAGGAAGAAACGGCGGCTGGTTCTCATGGCAGACATTCTTGGCTATTCGCTCTCGCTCAATTCGCTTGCCGGGCGGCTTGTCCGCACTCTAGGGTTGGCGAACTTAACAATTCGCCAACCATGACCCGCATCATCGGCCGCAAGAAACGCGCTGCCGCCACGCAGGTTCCAAGGAGCGCAGGGCACAGGCCCGCAGCGTCACTCACAAATCGCATTGACCGCGATTATGGCGGCAACGTGGCCTTGGCCCGCGATTTGCATGCGGCGGCGAGGTGAAAGAAACGGCAGCGATGCTTTTTTGCATCGCGCGACGCCAGCGCGTCCTTACGAAGTAAGCACCCTGCCCTTCAGGCGCGGAGCTTCAATGCGCAGAGCGACGGTCAAACTCCCGCAGATGCCTGCCTTCGCAAAAAGAATGGGACCGGTGCACTTCAGCACCGATCCCGTACTCTTCTCCCGGTCGCGCTTCTTCGGCGCGGCTTTCCTGTCCCCAATTTCGAAGCGCTTACATCCGGTAAGCGATCGTGTCGTTCCAGAAGCGGTCGAGCCGCTGCAGCGCGCGGTTCATCTGCTTGAATTCGTCGGTGTTGATGCCGCCGACCGCCTCGATCGAGCCGACATGGCGTTCGTACAGGCCGGCGACGACGTCGGCCACCTCGTTGCCCTTCGGCGTCAGCGAGACGCGGACCGAACGGCGGTCGATGCGCGAGCGCTGGTGGTTGATGAAGCCGAGGTCGACCAGCTTCTTCAGATTGTAGGAGACGTTGGAGCCGAGATAATAGCCACGCGAGCGCAATTCGCCGGCGGTCAGCTCCGAATTGCCGATGTTGAAGAGCAGCAGCGCCTGGATGGCGTTGATGTCGGAACGGCCGTTGCGGTCGAACTCGTCCTTGATCACGTCAAGCAGGCGGCGGTGCAGACGCTCCACCAGCTGCAGCGATTCCATGTAAAGCGAGCGGATAGCCTCGCGGCGATCGTCGGATACGTTGGCGGTCTTCGCCGCCGGACGCGAATTGATCATTGTCTTTGCCTCTCGTTTGTCGCCTTGGTGATTTTTTGTTTTTCACCTTGATCGCGACACTATCGAATACTCATAAAATTCGACTTAAACGCCAGGGCTAACAAGAGCTTACCGGTAAGAGGTTTCGGAAGACGCTTAACGATCGGTCACCCGAGCAAGAACAATTAACCTAAAGATTTAGCCAATGGATCTTGCGGTGAAACGGGGCCGCGAAACCGGCCCCCGAAGGCCGGCCCTCGGCCGGCTTTATGGGTGGAGCATGATGCCGTCCGAAAACCGCTTCACACTTTTCGGCATCAGGCTCATTGGCGGAGCCGGCGCTTCTGCAGCCAGATGGTGACGCGAAAGACGATGTAGAGCAAGGCCACGCAGGCGTGCGAGACGACGATTAGCAGCCGATTGCCGAAGAGATCGGGGAAACCGGCATACATCACCGTCTCGGTCGCGGCGCAGATGAACCAGATCACCGGACCCCACGATGCCAGCATCCAGAGGCCGGCGGCGGCGAAGGGAAAGAACACCGCGAGCATGGCCGCCGCCACCTGCCAGTGCACCGGCATCAGGTCGAAGCGCCACAGCTCGCCCGGATAGATGCCGATGAGGCGGATCCAATAGAGGATGCCGAACAACAGGCAGTAGCCGGCGATGACGCGCTGGAACCAGGCGAAGATGACCTCGGTGGTCGAGGGCTGCAGCACCACGCGCCTGGAGGTGACCTCGCTCACAGGACAAGCTCCTTGTCGCCGAGCGGCGCGAAATAGGCGTCGATGTCGGCCGTCCGGACCTCATCCAGTCCTGCCGGCCGCCACGCGGGCTTCGAGCCTTTTTCGATGATGGCGGCGCGGATGCCTTCGTAGAAATCATGGCCGGCAAGCATGCGGTTGAGGATGCGGAACTCCATCTTCATGCATTCGTCCATCGACAGTGTCGAGCCGGCGCTGATCTCGCGCCAGGCGACGTGGAGGCTGGTCGGCGAACGGGTCTTGATCGTGGCGAGCGTCCTGGCGGCGAAGGCGTCTCCGGCGGCCGCCTCCTCGAGGCTGGCGATGATATCGGCAAGCGAGCTTTGCGAAAAATAGCGGGCGATCGAATTCAGGTCCTGCCGCTCCGTCTCGCGTTTTGCCGGCACGAAGAAATCGCGCAGCTCGGCATTCGGATCGTTGCTGGTCGCCAGCTCGTCGAGCAACCCCGCCTGGTCTTGCGCTTTGATGGTGTGCGTAGCAAGCCCCGACCAAAGCGCATCGCCGTAGCGGATGCGATTTCCCGTCAATCCGAGATACATGCCGAAGGAGCCGCCGAGATCCGGCAGCAAATGGCTGGCTCCGACATCGGGGAAGAAGCCGATGCCGACCTCCGGCATGGCGAACTGCGCGTTTTCGGTCAGCACCCGATGCGAGCCATGGAAAGAGATGCCGACGCCGCCGCCCATGACGATGCCGTCGATCAAAGCGATATAAGGTTTCTTGAAGCGCGCGATGCGGGCGTTTAGCCGGTACTCGTCGGCGAAGAAATCGACCGGAGGTTCGCCGGCGCGGCCGGCCTCGTAGATGTGCAGGATATCGCCGCCGGCGGAAAACGCCCTGCCCTCGGCCTTGACGACGACGAGACTGATGCCCGTGTCCTGCTCCCAGGCGTCGAGCGCCCTGCCGAGCGCCTTGACCATGTTGTGCGTGACGGCGTTGAGCGCCTTGGGTCGGGTCAAAGTGACCACACCCGCCTTGCCCAGCCGCTCAAAGCGGATCTCGTCGCCTCCGCCAAAATCCATCACCAGGAAATCTCTCTCTCCGTCCGCCGGGGGAGAGAAGTGCTAAAGGCGGCATGGAGACGCGTCAATGGCGGCGGTTACTGGAGCGCTCCTTGCGCTGGCGGGCGGCAGCGCCAGATGTTAGGTAACCGGCAAAGCACTGTGCCCGCGCCCGACAGGTTTCGAGCAGATCGACATGCCTGGAATTTTCCGCTTCGCGGTTGGATTGGTCGGTCTCCTGTGTCTGGGACTGCCGGTCCGCGCCGCGCCAATCGCCGAGCTCTACCAGGCGCAGGCGATCGTCACCGGCACCGGCGAGGCAAATCGCGAGATCGGCTTCAAGGATTGCCTCGACAAGGTGCTGGTCAAGGTCTCGGGCGACCAGCGCCTGACGCAGAAGACGGAGATGCTGGCTCTACGCGACAAGGCGGCCGACTTCGTGCAGTCCTTCCACTATCACGACCGGCTCGAAGGCGTCCCGATCCATGACGAGCAAGGCACGGATGACCGGCCGCATGATCTAACCTGCATCTACAAGCCGGCTGTCATCGACAAGCTCCTGGCGCAGCTCGGCAGCAGGCCCTGGCTCGGCGAGCGGCCGCTGATCGCCGTCTTCATGACCGCCGAGCAGGGCTCGCGGCATTTTATGCTGACGCAAGACGAGCAGCGCGGCGACGCGATGCGCGAATCCTTCGCCAATGCTGCCGGTCCGCTGCTGATGCGCGTCACCTTTCCAAAGGCCGGGCAGCTCGGCGGCCTTGACGAAAAGGCGCTCGCCGCGGCCGATATGGCAAGACTCGACAAGCTCGCCAAGAACGCGGAAGCGGCCCGAGCGCTCGCCGGCAGCATCGTGTGGAGCGATAAGGAGCTTGGCTGGATCGCCGACTGGCGGCTGGCCGATCACGGCAAGACCTATCGCTGGCAGGCGCGCGGCGTCAGCTTCGACGAGGCCTTCCGGGTCGCGGTCAGGGGCGCGGCGCAGATCCTGTCAGGACACGGGCCGCCGTGAGGCGCGTGCCTGGCACAATCGTGTCGCATTGGTCAGCGGCGGAGACGCGTGATAAAAGCCGGCGCAAATAGAGAGTTTCGGCGATGAACAAATTCACTCCCGCAAAGCCCGCCGGCGCGCGCAGCGTCGATGAGATCACCGGCAGCCGGCGGCTGCGGCGCATGCGCAAGGCCGACTGGTCGCGACGGCTTGTGCAGGAGAACCAGCTTTCGGTGAACGACCTGATCTGGCCGATCTTCGTCATCGACGGCAAGAACACGCGCGAGCCTATCGCCGCGATGCCCGACGTCTACCGCCTTTCCATCAACCTCGCGGTGAAGGAAGCTGAGCGCGCGGCCAAGCTGGGCATCCCGGCCATCGCCACCTTCCCCAATGTCGAGCTTGCCCTGCGCGACCAGACCGGCTCGCACATCCTCGATCCCGACAATGTCATCAACCGCGCCACGCGCGCCATCAAGGACGCGGTGCCCGAGATCGGCATCATCACCGATGCCGCGCTCGACCCGTTCACCAGCCACGGCCATGACGGCATCTTGCGCGACGGTATCATCGTCAATGACGAGACGGTGGAACAGGTCGCCGCCGCGGCCGTCATCCAGGCGGCGGCGGGCGCCGACATCATCGCGCCGTCCGACATGATGGACGGCCGCATCGGCGCCATCCGCGACGCGCTCGACGCCAACGGTTTCCAGGACGTGGCGATCATGTCCTACGCGACGAAGTTCGCCTCGGCCTTCTACGGACCGTACCGCGAGGCGGTCGGCACCGCCGGACTGCTCAAGGGCGACAAGAAAACCTACTATATCGACCACGCCAATTCCGACGAGGCCGTGCGCGAGGCCGAGCAGGACCTCGCCGAGGGCGCCGACATGCTGATGGTCAAGCCCGGCCTGCCCTATCTCGACATCATCCGCCGGCTGAAGGACGAGCTGCGGATGCCGACCTTCGCCTATCAGGTATCGGGCGAATATTCGATGATCAAGGCAGCGGCCGCCAATGGCTGGATCGACGGCGAAAAGGCGATGCTGGAATCGCTGCTTGCGCTGAAGCGGGCGGGCTGTGACGGCGTGCTTACCTATTTCGCGCCGGTGGTGGCGGAGATGCTGAGGGGGTAGGGCTCGCCTCGCGATTTTGGAATTCTAACGAGATCCGTTAGAATGGACCCATGAGCCGGAATGACGTGATCGAACGCTTGCAGAAGAACGCAGATGCCATCAGAGGCATGGGCGTGACTTCGCTTTATCTGTTTGGGTCGGCCGCGCGCGGCGACGCACGTTCGGACAGCGATCTTGATCTCTTCATAGACTACGATCCGGCGCGACGCTTTTCCTTGATCGACCTCGTCGGCATCAAACAATTTCTCGAAGAGAAAATGTCGGCCGAAATCGACATTACTACGCGGGATAGTCTTCATCCGATGTTGAAAGCTGATATCGAACGATCGGCCGTGCGTATATTTTGATGGCTCCGCGTCGGATCAAGCCGATCCTCGCCGAGATCGTTGCGGCTCTGGATGGTATCGATGCTGCGACGACCGGCAAGACACTGGAAGATTTCCGTAGTGATTGGCTGCTCCGCCACGGCATCGAGCGCGGTATCGAGATTATTTCCGAGGCCACCCGGCACATTCCTGACGATCTAATCGCTCTTGCCCCAGAAATTTCCTGGAAACAGGTTCGTGGCATAGGCAACATCCTGCGTCATGAATATCACAAGACTTCCGAAGCCATTGTCTGGGCTGTCGTGACAGACAACTTGCCGGCGCTACGCGTTGCCATTGAACGCATCCTTGATGCAGCCGACCGAGAGTTGCCCAGCTAATCGCGTTTCTCGACGAAAATTGCGACGGCATCCCTTACCGCCTTTCGCACCAATATTCCCGGGCAGCTACCATTCCTGCGACGATCCCGACAATGCCCGACTCGATGGTGCCAGAAAATACCGCTTGCATTTCGCAATCAGTCAAGCTACTCCAAAGACTGATTTCAGATTACAACTGGTCTAGGAGGCAGTCATGTCCAAGTTGCGTGTCAACGCTTTCACCTTGTCGCTCGACGGTTACGGCGCCGGTCCCGACCAAAGCCTCGACACACCGCTGGGCGTCGGCGGCGAAAATCTGCACAAATGGATGATCAAGACCCGCTCTTTCCACCAGATGATCGGCAAGGATGGCGGGACCACGGATACCGACAACGATTTTGCGGTCCGCAGCTTCGAGAATGTCGGCGCGTGGATCCTCGGCCGCAACATGTTCGCGCCGAGCCGTGGCGAATGGCCGGACGACAACTGGAAAGGCTGGTGGGGCGACAACCCGCCCTATCATGTTCCGACTTTCGTGCTGACGCACCACAAACGCGCACCGATCGAGATGGAAGGCGGTACGACTTTTTACTTCGTTACTGAAGGCATCCATTCGGCGCTCGAACAGGCGAAGGCAGCGGCCGGCGGCAAGGATGTGCGGGTCGGCGGCGGCGTCTCGACCGTTCGGCAGTATCTGCAGGAGAGCTTGATCGACGAGATGCATCTGGCCATCTCGCCTATCCTGCTCGGCTCGGGGGAGCATCTGTTCGCCGGGCTCGACATGCTGAAGCTGGGATATCAGTGCATGGAACAGGTTGCCACGGCGGATGCCTCGCATGTGATGATCGGGCGGGCGTAGGCCAGGCTTCTCCTTCTCCCCTTGTGGGAGAAGGAGGGCGCTCAATACTTCTCCGGCACGTAGAGTTCGCGCGGCAGGACCTGGCGCTCATATTGTGGGTTGAAGACGCGCTCCGGCAGCGTGATTTCCTCGTGCGGAACCTCCTCGTAGGGCATCTGCTGCAACAGATGGTCGATGCAGTTCAGCCGCGCCCGCTTCTTGTCGTTGCCCTCGACGATGAACCAGGGCGCTTCCGGAATGTTGGTGCGGGCGAAGGTCTCTTCCTTGGCCTTGGTGTACTGCTCCCAGCGCACGCGCGACTGCAGGTCCATGGGCGAGAGCTTCCACTGCTTCATCGGATCGTGGATACGCATCAGGAAACGCATCTGCTGCTCTTCGTCGGTGATCGAGAACCAATATTTCACCAGGGTGATGCCGGAACGAACCAGCATGCGCTCGAATTCGGGCACGTCGCGAAAGAACTCCTCGACCTGGTCCCCATTGGCAAAGCCCATCACCCGCTCGACGCCGGAGCGGTTGTACCAGGAGCGGTCGAACAGCACGATCTCGCCGCCCGCGGGCAGATGCGGCACGTAGCGCTGGAAATACCATTGCGACTTCTCGCGCTCGGTCGGCGCCGGCAACGCCACGACACGGGCGATGCGCGGATTGAGCCGCTGCGTGATGCGCTTGATGACGCCGCCCTTGCCGGCGGAATCGCGGCCTTCGAAGACCACCACCAGCTTCTTCTTGTGGTAGGCGACCCAGGACTGCAGCTTGATCAGCTCCGACTGCAGCCTGAGCAGCTCGCGAAAATAGGTCATGCGCTCGATGGAGGGCGGATGCGACTTCTTGTAGATCTTGGCGATCTCGAGCGAGAGCGCCGGCTCCGACAGCTCCAGCTCATAGTCCTCGTCGAGCGTATCCTCGAGCTCGGCTTCCAGCCAGTCCTTGGCCCCGGAATTCGGTTTCAGTTCATTCATCGCGCTGCTCCGTCTGCCTGTCAGCCATCACCGCTTCGGAAGCCCCGGCCGGACACTCCGTAAGCCGACTGAGATACAGAGGCGCAATGACGGTTTTATTGCAATCGCCCGGCAGCTGCATCGATATGGAAGATATGTGATCGACCCCGTATCGATAGCGGGGCGACAAGCGGCGGGAATTGTCCTACAAATCCCTCGCTCTTTCCGGCGCTCGCCACGGCGCTTCTTCAAAACAAAATTGCGAGGACCGACATGGAATACCGCACGCTCGGCCGATCCGGCTTGAAAGTCTCGACATTGACGCTTGGCACCATGACCTTCGGCGGCACCGGTCCGTTCGCCGCCGTCGGCAATTCGGATCTTTCGGAAGCCAAACGCATCATCGACACCTGCATCGATGCCGGCATCAACCTCATCGACACCGCAAACGTCTATTCCAATGGGCTGTCGGAAGAGATCATCGGCGAGGCGCTTGGCGGCAAGCGCAAGAACGATGTGCTGATCGCCTCGAAGGCGCGCATGCGTATCGGCACCGGCCCCAATGACGAAGGCCTGTCGCGCCATCATCTGATCCGCGAGTGCGAAAAGAGCCTGAAGCGGCTCAGGACCGACGTCATCGACGTCTATTTCGTCCACCAATGGGATGGGCTCACCCCGGTCGAGGAGACGGTCGCGGCGCTCGACACCTTGGTCAATCAGGGCAAGATCCGCTATATCGGCTGCTCCAACTGGTCGGGCTGGCAGGTGATGAAGGCCCTTGCCGTCAGCGACAGCCGCCATCAGGCCCGTTTCATCACTCAGCAGATCCACTACACGCTGGAAGCGCGGGAGGCCGAATACGAATTGCTGCCGATCTCGCTCGACCAGGGCCTCGGCGTGCTGGTCTGGAGCCCGCTGGCCGGCGGGCTGCTCTCCGGCAAATACCATCGCGACAGCCCGACCGCGCGCCAGATCGGCGGCTGGACGGAACCGCCGATCCGCGACGAGGATCGCCTGTGGCGCATTGTCGACGTGCTCAACTTCATCGGCAAGGCACGCGGCGTTTCGGGCGCGCAGGTGGCGCTTGCCTGGCTGCTCGGTCGACCGGCCGTAAGCTCGCTGGTGATTGGCGCGCGCAACGAGGCGCAGCTCAAGGACAACCTCGCCGCGGCAAGCCTGTCGCTCACCGAGGACGAACGGCAGCGTCTCGACATCGTCAGCCGGCCGCCGGTGCTTTATCCCTATTGGCACCAGCAGTTCACCGCCAGGGACCGGTTCGGGCCGGCCGATCGGGTGCTTGACCGCTCCCACGCTTAAAACGCTCAGCCGGCGATGAAGCGCCAGACTTCCGCGTCGGGCTTTATCTGTCCGCTCAGCACGAAATATTTATAGAGGACGAGCAGCGAAATCGCCTGCTCGTCCTGCTCATTGCCGAATTTGCGGCAATGGGCGTTGGCGGCGGCGGTTATGCGTCCCGCCTCGTCGGGATGTTTTTCAAAATAGGCCACTTTGTCGACCAGGTCGGAGAAATCTGGCTGCAGCGGCACGTAATGGACATTGGGCTCGACCTGGGCTTCGGCGAACCAGGTTTCGTAGGTCGGTTCCGGCATGAGGCAGAGTGAATTGGAGCTCATGATCCATTTCAGGTTCGTCGCGACATCATTGCCTTCGAGCGAGACGATGTAGCGATACTGTCGCTGCTGCTCGATGTTCAGGAACGGCTTGCGGTATCCGTCCGGCGCATCGGCCCTGTGGGAACCCGCATCGCAAATCGGCAGGTCGGCGGCTTTTTCGACGAAGCGGGTGCGAATCGGATTGTTGAGATGACCGCGCCACACCACCATCGGACGCTTGGCGGCGAAAGACAGGTTGTCGGGGGGCATGTAGAAGTGACGGAACTTGTTCAGCTTCATCAGCACGCCGTTCGCATTGTCGTCGCCGATGGGCCGGTCCTTGACGATCCTCGGGAACTCCGGAACGCCGACAACGTCGCCGAATTCGAAATCGATCAGCAGGCCAGGATCGAAATAGCGGGCGAATTCCTTGAGGTCGTAATAATACATGCTGGAAGAGGACGGCAGCTTGCCGACCGCTACGGCATCGGGACTGGGCACGAACGGGTGTTCCAGCTTGTTGTAGTAGTTCAGCCGCTCGCGAACCGTCTTGCCCGAAAGCATGGCCTGTTCAAGCCGGCTGGCGAGGCGGTCGCGAAACAGGGACTGCGGTGCGCGGTCGCGCGCGAAATTGCGCGCGTAGTAGAACAGCTTTGCGGCGGTTCGAGAGAGTGTGGCCATGCGTCCGCGAGTTCAGCAAGTCCCCCCTCGTCTCCTACAGCATTCTCCCGGCCATGTTGCAAGCCCGCTAATGCAACCGGCATTGTGTCGACGCTTTCCCTCAAGCCGCGACCACGGCAAATCCGCGTGCGCGCAAACCGCGCCGGTCGTCATGCAATGAGGTGACCAGCCGATCTCGGCTGCCGGCGATGTGAGCGGAAAGCAGCCGTGCCGCTGCCTCGGCATCGGCGCTCCTGACGGCGGCGAGGATGGCATGATGTTCGGCCCAGGCACGGCCGAGCGCCTTCTCATCGCGCACCTCCAGCCAGCGCGCACGCGACAGCCTGGTCATCGCGTCTCGCACGGCCCTGAGCAGAAACTCGTTGCCGGAAAGCCTTGCCAGTTCGATGTGGAAATCCAGGCCGACGCGATGCCACTCCTCGCGCGGCGTCTCAGCATCGCAGGAATCGAGCATCGCCGCGATCACGTCGACCCCGCTACGGTGTTCGAGCGCCGCCGTGAGGCGGACCGCCGCGACTTCGACCGCCTCGCGGTAGACGGCGATCTGCCCAAGTTCGGCAAGGTTGATCGGCGCCACCGCCCAGCCGCGGCCGTCGCGGGCTATCAGCCCTTCCGTCTCCAGGCGCAGCAATGCGGCCCTCACCGGCGTGCGCGACGCGCCGAAGCGGCTCTCGATCCAGCGCTCGGTCAGCCGCTCGCCCGGGCCGATCTCCAAACCGAGGATCATCTCGCGAAGCTGCCTCTCGACATTTTGCATCTGCGACATTTGTCGTCCCGTTTTCCAAGCCGCGTTGACGGCGCCCACATTGACAGCGGCGAGTGTCAGGTCCATGACGGATACCAGCTTGGTATCCCAAACTGGTATCCGTAACAACCCCAGCGTTGGCACGCATGACATGACGCCCCAGGAATCCGAACAGAGCGGCTTCAACATTCATTGGCGACGCAATCTCGCCGTCTGCTTCGCCGGCTCGTTCAGCACGCTTGTCGCCATGACGCTGCTTCTTCCGTTCCTGCCGCTTTACGTCGAGCAGCTCGGCGCCGAAGGCCACGCGGCGATCGTGCAGTGGTCGGGCATCGCCTATGGCGCGACCTTCTTCGCGGCCGCGCTGGTCGCGCCTTTGTGGGGACGGCTGGGCGACCGCTACGGCCGCAAGCTGATGCTGGTGCGCGCTTCGTTCGGCATGGCGATCTGCATGTCGCTGACCGGCATGGTCGAGAGCGTCTGGCAGCTGGTGCTGCTTCGGTTGCTGATCGGTTTTGCCGGCGGCTATTCCTCGGGCTCGACAATCCTGGTGGCGATGCAGACGCCCAAGGAGCGCTCCGGCTGGGCGCTGGGCGTGCTGGCGGCGGGCATCACGGCGGGCTCGCTGGTCGGACCGCTGCTCGGCGGTCTGCTGCCGCCGCTGATCGGCATCCGCGCGACCTTCCTGCTGTCCGGCGGCGTCATCTTCCTGGCATTCCTGGCGACGACTTTCCTGATCAAGGAGAATCCGCCGGCGCCCAAGCCCGCTTCGACGGCGGCGCCGAAAAGCGGCTGGTCGCAGATCCCCGACAAGCGGCCGATCGTCGCCATGCTGGCCACCGGCATGCTGCTAGCCTTCGCCACCATGTCGATCGAGCCGATCATCACCGTCTATGTGCAGCAGCTCGTCGAGGACCAGGGCAAGGTGACCATGGTCGCAGGCGTCGTCATGTCCGCGGCGGCGCTCGGCACGATCCTGTCCTCATCCTGGCTGGGAAAACTCGCCGACCGCGTCGGCCACTGGAACGTCGTGGTCGGCGCGCTGGCGGTCTCGGCATTGCTGCTCATTCCGCAAGCCTTCGTCACCAACGGCTGGCAATTGATCGGCCTGCGCTTCCTGATGGGCTTGGCGCTGGGCGGGCTGTTGCCCTGCATCACCAGCGTGATCCGCCACAACATCCCTGACGGGATCGGCGGCAATGTGCTTGGCCTCGCGATCTCGGCGCAATATGTCGGCCAGGTCGCAGGACCGATATCCGGCGGCTTCGTCGGCGGACATTTCGGCATGCGCTCGGTGTTTCTAGGCACAGCAGTGCTGATGGCGATCGGCGCGGTCTACAACTGGACTGTCCAGTCGCGCCGGGCGCGGCATATGCTGCTCGAAGCCGGCGAATCCTAACCGACGCCTCTACCTGACCGTAGCATGGAGCATCCAAGATGAGCCTTACCGGGCACACATCAGACGGCGGGAGCCGCGTCCTCGTGCTGGCAGCCGGCCTCGTCGGCGCGGCCGGCGTGGCGCTGTCGGCGGCGGCCGCGCATCGCGGCGGCGTCTTCACCGGCACGGCGGCCAATTTCCTGCTGATGCATGCGCCGGCGTTCCTTGCCATCGGCCTTGCCGGCGGCAACCACTGCCTCAAGATCGCCAGCCTCGTCCTGCTCGCGGGCCTGCTTCTGTTCTGCGGCGATCTGCTCGCCCGCGACTTTCTCGGCTCGCGGCTGTTCCCGATGTCGGCGCCGATCGGCGGTACCCTGCTGATTGCCGGCTGGGTAGCGATTGCCGTCTCGGCGCTGTGGCGTCCTCGACCGTAGGTATTCCGGCGAGCGTTTTTAACCGGCGCGCCTCTTGGCCTTGCGTGCAGCCAGGTCGTTGGCGCGGCGCCGCTCGGGCTGCTCGGTTCCGCGCGTGATGCCCCAATAGTTGCGGTAGATGTCCTGAAACAGATGACCAATCGGATGCATGACTGTTTCTCCTCAAAGTTGAATCGATCCAATACATAGATGCGGAAAATTGCCGCGGTTCAGCCGCGCTTGCGCTTCACGAGGAAGCGGAGCTCGCGGCGCCAGGGACCCGCTCTGCCGCGCCGCTTCTGGCTAATGGCGGCCGAGGCGATGCCCCAGTCGTTGGCGTAGATGTCCTCGAACAAGTAACTCACCGGATGCATGACACCCTCCTGTTGGAACCGCTCCATCAAAAAGCGGATGACTTGGATCGATTCAATCATAGGCCTCGATCATGCGACGTCAAGCGAAATTTGAATCGATCCAACAAAAATGTTAGATGACCAGCAGCAATTCAGCGGTCATGTTCTTCCCGTGACCGGATTCGGAGGAACGACATGGCCTCACTCCTCGAAGGCCAGGCAAGACCGATCAGGCTGGCCGACATCGCCAAGGCCGCCGGCGTCTCGCATGGCACGGCCTCGAATGTTTTCAGCCGCCCCGAGATCGTGCGTGCCGAAGTGCGCGAGCGGGTCAAGGCGGTGGCGGAGCAGATGGGTTATGCCGGTCCGGACCCGAAAGGTCGCCTGCTGCGCGCCGGCAAGGTCAACGCCATCGGCGTTGCCACCACCGAGCCGCTCTCCTACTTCTTCGACGATCCGTTCGCCCGCGTGATGATGGCTGGCATTTCCGAAGCCTGCGACGCCACCGGCGCGGGCATCGCGCTGGTCTCGGCCGCCAATCAGGAAAAGCTCGCCTGGAACATTCAGAGCGCGCTTGTCGACGGCTTTGTGCTGTTCTGCATCGAAGGCGGCTCGCGTCTTGTCGATCTGACGCGCGAGCGCAGGTTGCCCTTCGTTGCGCTGGAGCTCGGCTTCCAGGACGAGACCGTATCGGCCATCGGCGTCGACAATGTCGCCGGCGCCAGGCTCGCCGCGCGCCATCTCGCCGAACTCGGCCATCGCCGCTTCGCTGTCCTGTCGCTGGGCTTCGCCGACAACCGAACCGGCTTCGCGACTCCGGAAGTGGTGCGCAGCGCGGTCTATACCGGCACGCGCGATCGTCTTGCCGGCTATTTCGATGAGCTTTCCCGCTTCGGCATCGATACGGCGACTATCCCGGTCTATGAGACCGAGAACGAGGAGAAAAGCACCAGGGCCGGCCTCGAGGCGATCTTCGCCAGCGGCGAACCGCCGACCGCCATCCTGGCGATGTCGGACCGCATGGCCCTGATCGCCATCGACTGGCTGAGGGCACGCGGCCTCAACGTTCCCGGCGATGTATCCATTGTCGGCTTTGACGGCGTGCCGGACGGCGCGCTGAGCACGCCGCCGCTGACCACCATCGCCCAGCCGATCACCGAGATCGGCCGACGCGCCGCGCGCATGATCCTCGATCATGACGGCGCGGTCCGGCGCGAGACGATGGGCGTCGAGTTCGTCGTCAGAGGTTCGACCGGGCCGGCACCGAAAGCCTGAGCGGGCTCAGGCAATTCGGATAGATCACAGGCATTTCCTTGCCCTGCGGTTAATAGCCGCCCGCCCGCGCCGGCAGCGGCTGCACGCCGAATGTCGCACGCGCAGGCTCCTCGCGCACCGGCTTGGCGCGGGATGAGCCGAGGCTCGCAAGCCATTCGAGATAAAGCGCGAGCGCGAGCTGCATGGCGATGCCGGCTGCGATCAGCAGCGTATCGTAGGCCAAGCCTCCCGGATTGATCAGCTTCAGCACCTGCGCCGCCATGGCAAGCAGCGTGCCGGCGATGAACACCGGCAGCGAGCGCTTGCCCAGGATCGCGATCGGATTGTCGGGCCGGACGCGGAAGAGGTTGGAGACCGCCGGCAGCGCGACGATCAGATAGCTGACCGCAAGAATGTGCAAGAGCCGCGGCAGCGACAGGAAGGTCTTGTCGAAGCCGCCGATCACCACCGGCAGGTTGAACCAGGTGATCTGACCCCAGAGCGGCGTGTGCACCCAGATCGCTGCGCCGACCACATAGAGGCCGGCGGCACCCAGCAGCCACGGATTGACCGGGATGCGCCCGCCGCGCTTCACATGTAGCATGGCGGCAAGGCCGATGTTGAACAGGAACTGCCAGGACAGCGGGTTGAGGAACCAGAGGCCGGGCTCCGGATAGTTCGGCGGCGCGATCTGCCAGATGCCGGCGACGAGCCACAGCAGGCCGGACGCGATCAGCGCCGGCACCGGCCGATAGCTGACGAACAGCACGAACGCAGGCGCCGCCAAAAGCAGCGCCGCATAGACCGGCAAGATGTTGTTGTAGCCGAGCTGATGGCCGAGCGTGACGATGCCGAGCAGCGCCTGCGGCGTGTTGCGCATCAAGGGTTCGATGTTGATCATCGCCAGCATTTCCGGCCGGTGCGCGAACAGCGCGGCGGCGCAAAACAGCGCGATCACCGCCATCGTGATGACGATATGAGAGATGTAGAGCACCCCGGCGCGCCGCCACATCTTCAAGGTCGCGAGCAACCGGCCGCCAGGCTTGAACTTCGTGCCGTAAGCCAGCGCCACCGAGATGCCGGAAATCAGCACGAAGGCTTCCGCCGCGTCGGAGAAGCCGAAATTCTTGTAGGTCCAGTTCTCGAAGACGGTGCCAGGCACATGGTCGACGAAAATTGTGAGCAGCGCGAGCGCGCGCAGCACGTCGATACGCGTGTCACGATCATTGATACGTGTGTCACGGTCGTTGATGCGCGTATCGCGCTCTCCGACACGCTTATCGCGGTCGTTGGGAACAGGGGTGGTCATCGACAAAAGGCCTCAAAGCTGGTTGTTCATAGCCAGCAAATGCGACCCCCGGGGCGCACCGCTTCGATTCCTCCCACGGGGGAGTGTATCGGCGGAAAAACGGCCCGAATTGCGCCTGGTTCAATCAACTTTCGCGGAGCGCGAAAATATTCCGTTTTGAAGCCGGCAAATCAACGAATCTCTCATGGAATCAAATGGATATGAGCGCTTCCGAATATAGCGAGAAAAACAGTATCCTGCGCAAGGACCTCACCTTCCCTTACCGTCTGCTGAGGCCGGCAAACGCAAGCGGCCAGTGCCTGTTCGTGCTGCACGGGTCGGGTGTCGATGAGACGACGATGCTGCCGCTGGCAAGGCAGATCGCGCCCCGTTCAGTGATCGTCGCGGCGCGCGGCCGCATTCCACAGGAGGACGGATTTCGCTGGTTCGAGCGAATCACGCCGACCAGTTTCGAGCAAACCTCCATCCGTGCCGAGACGGCCGCCTATGCCGAGTTCGCAACGGAAGTGTCACGCCAACATGGGCTCGATCTGCAACGCGCGACCTTCCTTGGCTATTCGAACGGCGCCAATGTCGTCTCCAGCCTGATGCTGCTCCATCCCGGCATTGTCAGACAGGCAGCGCTGTTGAGGGCGATGCCGGTGCTCGACATGTCGCCAATGGCCAAACTCGGCGGCAGCCGCGTGTTGATCATTGCCGGGGCGGCCGACCAGACCTATGGCCCTTTCGCCCCTGCCCTGGTGACACTGTTCAGCGAACGCCAAGCCGAGGTTGACGCGCGCATCGTCGCCTCGGGCCATGAGTTTGGCGATGCGGACGCCGCGATCCTGCGGCAATGGCTGGCAGCGCCTGCCCCGGCTGCCTGAATCGCGCGCCAGCCTCTCGCAGGTAAGAGCTGAAAATGTGAGGCACGTCACACTCCAAGGCAGCATACCGCCCTACTGTCATATGTCTGTCACACACTGTCTATCGAGATACTGTTCACCGAGGGGGAGGTCTCAATGGCCGACGAGAACAGCATCACTCTGCTCGACGACACTTCGAAGTTGCCCGCCATTGCCGCCAGCCCGGGCGAGGTCGCCAGGATTGAAGGCGGCATCGATATTCGCGACCGCGCGGCGATTTCGGTCTTCGGCGACCGTGCCCAGCAGGCGGTCAGCGACTATGCCGACAAGATCCTGTCGCAGATTCGCAACCGCGATCTCGGCGACACCGGCACGCTGCTGACCGACATCATCATGAAGGCCAAGAACCTCGACCCTGCTTCGCTGAAGGAAGCAGGGTTCTTGAGCAACCTGTTCTCCTCGTTCAAGGCACGGCTCGAGCGCTTCAAGGAAAAATATGAGGACGTCGCCGGGCAGATCGACCGCATCGGCCTCGAGCTCGACCGCCACAAGGACACGCTGCGCCGCGATATCGCCGTGCTCGACGACCTGCATGAGCAGACCAAGGACTCCATCCTCAATCTCGACGCCTATGTGCAGGCCGGCAAGAAATTCGTCGATGAATACCGCGCCAACGAGCTGCCGAAGCTGAAAGCCGCGGCCGACGCCAAGGCCAGCGACTCTGCCGGAGCGCTGGAGGCGCAGACCTATCAGGACGCCGTGCAGGCACTCGACCGGCTGGAAAAGCGCATCTTCTATTTTGTGCAGGCGCGCCAGCTCGGCATCCAGCAATTGCCGCAGATCCGCATCGTGCAGTCGGGTGACGAGACGCTGATCGAGAACCTGCAGGCCACCTCGGCGCTGACCGTGCCGGCCTGGAAACAGAAGATGGTCATCCTGCTCGGGCTGACCAACCAGAAGTCGGCGCTGGAGTTGCAAAAGACAGTGACCGACGCCACCAACGAGATGATCCGCCAGACATCGAAGATGATGAAGGATCAGGCCATCTCCATCGAGGAGCAGGCGCAGCGCGGCATCGTCGATGTCGAGACGCTGGCCCAGGCCAACCGCGACCTGATCGACACGGTGCAGGGCGTGCTCAAGGTGCAGGAGCAAGGCCGGCAGAGGCGGGCCGATGCCGAAAAGCAGATGGACCAGATGACCGCCGACCTCAAGAAAGCGCTCACCGGAGCATGATGCCGAAAAGTGTGAAGCGGTTTTCGGACGACATCATGCTCAATCTCTTTGATTTGGAGCCGGACGATTTCAGGTCGAGTGGACCTGAAATCGTCCGGCTCCAGGGCTGACGGAGCCTCGATGCCAATGAAGCTTTCGTCCGTTCTTGCGCTGGCGGCCGCACTGCTGCTGGCGGCCTGCAATTCGAGCAACGTCAAATTCTCGATCGTCTCCGGTTCCGAAAACACGGTGCTGGAGCCGATCGTGCAGGAATTCTGCGCCAAGCAGGGCGCGACCTGCACCATCTCCTACCAGGGCTCGCTCGACATCGGCCTCGGACTGCAGAAGGCCAGCGGGCTCGATCAGGACGCGGTCTGGCCGGCATCGAGCGTCTGGGTCGATCTGTTCGATTCCGGCCGCAAGGTCCGCAACCTCACTTCGATCGCGCAGATGCCGGTCATCCTCGGCGTGCGCAAATCCAAGGCCGCCGAACTCGGCTGGATTGGCAAGGACGTGTTCATGAAGGACATCCTTGCCGCGGTGAAGGACGGCAAGCTCAAATTCCTGATGACTTCGGCCACGCAGTCCAATTCCGGCGCCAGCGCCTATCTGGCGATGCTCTCCAGCGCGCTTGTCGGCAAGGAAGTGATCCAGCCCGGCGACCTCGACAGCCCCGCCGTCCACGACACCGTCGGCGCGCTGCTGCAAGGCGTCGAGCGCTCTTCGGGTTCTTCGGGCTGGCTGGCCGACCTCTATGTCGATTCCGCGCGCAAGGGCACGCTCTATGACGCGATGTGGAATTACGAGGCGACGCTGAAAGAAACCAACGACAAACTGAAGCAGATGGGCGACGAGCCGCTCTACGCGGTCTATCCGGCCGATGGCGTGGCGGTAGGCGATTCCCCACTCGGCTTCATCGATCACGGGCGCGGCGCCGACGTCGAAAAATTCTTCACCAACCTGCTCGCCTATCTGCAGTCGGAAGCGGTGCGCAAGCGCATCGCCGACACCGGCCGGCGGCTGCCGCTGGGCGGCGCCGCGGCTCAGGCGACGGCCGAACCCGACTGGAATTTCGATCCCGGCAAGCTGGTGACCTCGATCCGCATGCCGGAGCCGCCGGTAATCCGGACGGCGCTAAACCTCTATCAGGAGGCGCTGCGCAAGCCGTCACTGACGGCGCTGTGCTTCGATTTCTCGGGCTCGATGGAGGACCAGGGCGAAAAGCAGCTGCAGGCGGCCGCGCAGTTCCTGTTCACGCCGGAAAAATCGAGCGAAGTGCTGGTGCAATGGACGCGGTCCGACCACATCTTCGTGCTGCCCTTCGACAGCACCGTGCGCGACATTTTCGACGCGACAGGCGATCCGGCGGGCCAGAGCCAGCTGCTCGGTGACGTGGCGCAGCAGCGCGCCGGCGGCGGCACGGACATGTACGCCTGCGCCTCGCAAGCGCTGCAGAAGATCCTGGCCACCCCGGATATGCCGAAATACCTGCCGGCCATCGTCATCATGACCGACGGCCGCACCGACGGCAGCGCCGAGCCGTTTTTGGCTGAGTGGCGCCAGGCGGCGGTACGGGTGCCGGTGTTCGGCATCACTTTCGGCGACGCCGACAAGAGCCAGCTCGACAGTCTGGCCAAAGCGACCTCGGCGCGGGTCTTCGAGGGCGGCGGCGACCTTGCCGGTGCCTTCCGCGCCGCGCGCGGCTACAACTAAGGCCAACGATGCGCGGTTTGTTCGGCAATGACTGGAATTGGATCGTGGCGGGGCTGGTATCGGCCGCGCTGCTGATCGGTCTCAGCACGCTCACCCACTTCCCCTTCCTGGTCTCGGCCGTGATCTCGGTTCTGGTCTTTGCCGGATTGATCTTCGTGCTGGCGCCGCGCCAGCTGTTCGAAGGGCTCGACCTGCGCTCGATCGGCGGCGGCCAGGTGGCGTTCGCGCGCGAATTGCTGGCGCAGGCGCAGCCGGCGGCCGACCGGCTGGCGGCGGCGGCCGGCTCGATCGCTGACAAGGATATGAAGGCCAAGGTGAGAAACCTGTCCGACATCGCCACCGACGTCATATCCAAGGTCGAGGCGAGGCCGGCGAGCGCTGCTTCCGTCCGGCGCTTCCTGACCTATTACGTGCCGCAGGCGGCGGAAGTCGCGGAAGGCTATGCCGCGCTTGCCGATCGCCGCGCGCCAAGCCAGCAACGGCTTGCCACCATCGGCGCGGTGATCACCAAGCTGCAGGACGCCTTCGTCCACTATGCCGACAGCCAGGCAGACTCCGAGCTTGGCACGCTCGACGTTGACCTTCGACTCATCCAGGAGTCGCTGAAAGAGGATATCGGTCGCTGATGGCCCTTTCTCGCCGCGCTTTCGGACTGGGACTGCTTGCCGCCGCCGCGGCCGGAACGGGCGGCTATCTGACGCTCAAGGACCGGCCGGAATTCCGCGGCTATCTCGGCAACCGCGCGCATCTGTTCGGCTTCGTCGGCGGCGAGAAGCAGGCTTTCCTTGCCGACCCCGATGTCGCCAGCGCGCTGGGCGGCTACGGACTGGAGCTCGACGCCCGTGTCGCCGGTTCGGTCGAGATGGTGCGCGAGCCGGCGCTCTTGACGCAGAAGCCGCAATTCCTGTGGCCGTCCTCGTCTATCATGGTCGATCTCGCACGCAAGAGCGGCGTCTCGATCCGCAACGACCAGGTCGTGCTCAATTCGCCTATCGTCGTCTACACCTGGGGACCGGTGGTCGAAGGCCTGAAGAAGAGCGGCCTGGTGACCGTCGCGGCCAAGGGCGGCTACAACCAGCTCGACCTCAAGGCGCTTCTCGATGCCATTCTTGCCGGCAAGAACTGGTCGGATCTGGGCATCTCCGAGCTCTACGGCCGCGCCCGCATCGTGTCCACCGATCCCAACCGCTCCAATTCCGGCTTCATGTTCGCAGGGCTGGTGCTCAGCCTGCTGAGCGGCGACGTGGCGACGCAGGAGCTGTTTGCCCGGCATCGCGAGGAGGCAAAGTCAATCTTCCGCAGCATGGGCCTGAAATCGTCCTCGTCGGGCAAGCTGTTCGACCAGTATATCGCCGGCGGCCTCGGCGCCGAGCCGATGGCGGTGGGCTACGAGAACCAGTTGGTGGAATGGGCGCTCGCCGACCCGGCGCGCTGGCAGCGCGTGCAGGCCGGCGCCGGCGCCAAGCCGGAAATCCTCTACCCGCGTCCTACCGTCTATTCGGCGCATCCGCTGATCGTCATCGATCCGGCGGTCGATCCGCTGCTCGAAGCGCTGACCAGCCCGAAGCTGCAGCAACTCGCTTGGTCGAAGCACGGGTTCCGCGGACCGCTCGGCACCGTGGCGGGCGATGCGGATGCCATCGCCGGCGTGCGGCCGGCCGAGATCGAGGCGGTGCTGCCGATGCCTTCGGCCGACGTGATGCTTTCGCTGCTGTCGCAGATGGAAGGTTAGCCGGCCGGCCTGGCCGGATTCCGCAGCGCCAATCCCCTCACCCCTGCCCCATCCGGTTCCATGCATCCAAACCCGCGATCTTGTAGGCCTCGGCCAGTGTCGGGTAATTGAAGGTGTTGTTGACGAAGAAGTCGACCGTGCCGCCGAGATTGATCACGGCCTGGCCGATATGGATGAGCTCGGTGGCGCCCTCGCCGACGATGTGGGCGCCGAGCAGGCGGCGCGTCTCGACCGAGAACAACAGCTTTAGGAAACCGCTTGAGACGCCCATGATGTGGCCGCGCGAGGTCTCGCGGAAGCGCGCCAAGCCGACCTCATAGGCTGCGCCGCTGTCGCGCACCTGCTCTTCCGACAGGCCGACCGTCGAAATCTCCGGCACGGCGTAGATGCCATAGGGAAAGCTCTCCGGCGGCGGCGGCAGATGAACCCCGAAGGCGTGGCAAGCCGCCACCCGGCCCTGCTCCATCGACGTCGAAGCCAGGCTGGGGAAGCCGATGACATCGCCGGAAGCATAGATGTTTGAAACCGTGGTCTGGAAGGTATGCGGATCGACCTTGATGCGGCCGCGGGCGTCGGCCTCGATGCCGACCGTGTCGAGGCCGAGGCTGGCGACGTTGCCGGTACGACCGGCGGCGTAGAGCACCATCTCGGAGCGGATGGTGCGGCCGTCGGCCAGCGTCACTTCGGCGTGGTCGGGCTTCGAGGCGATCTCCTTCACCGTGCTGCCCAGCCGGATGGTCATGCCGCGGTCGCGCATCTGGTGGATGAAGTCGTCGACGATCTCGCGATCGATGAAGTCGAGGATGGTGTTGCGCGGCTCGACCAGTGTCACCGGCACGTCGAGGGCGGAAAAGATGGTGGCGTATTCGACGCCGATGACGCCGGCGCCGATCACCGTCAGCGTGCGCGGCAGGTGATGGAGCTCCAGCATCTCGTCGCTGTCGAAGACGCGCTTCTTGTCGAAGGGCACGTCGGCCGGGCGGTGCGGCCTGGTGCCGACGGCGATCAGCGCGTTGGCGAATCCGACTTCGCTGTAGTCGCCATTGTCGGCGGTCAGGCTGACCTTGTTCGGCGTGAGGAACTTCACCGCGGCGCGCGCGCTCTTCACCGTGTTGCGCATGAACTGGTGCTGCAGCACCTCGACCTCATGATCGAGGGTCTTGTGCAGCCGGTCGACCAGATCCGAGATCGAAATGTCCTGCTTGACCCGGTAGCCGCGTCCGTAGAAACCGCGTTCGCGCCAGCCCGAGAGGTTGAGCACCGTCTCGCGCAGCGTCTTCGACGGGATGGTGCCGGTATGCACCGAGACGCCGCCCAGGCGCCGGCCCCTGTCGACCACCAGCACCGACTTGCCGAGCTTGGCCGATTGCACCGCGGCGCGGCGCCCCGAAGGGCCGCTGCCGATGACCAGCATGTCGTAGTCCATGTCCCGTCCCCTTTGTGCGCCGCAGCAAGCTAGACCGGGAAGAATGTCATGTTCAACAGGCAACACCATTCCCTCGGCAGGCGAATCCGCCGACGCAACCAAAAGCATGCGAAACCTTAACCGGACGGCAAGGCTTGCGTGCAATTGTCCATGTCGAGGGGACCACCGGGGCAACAGAGTTGGCGATTTCCAAAAGCGATGCGCTGCCTGGCGCAGAGACCGGTTTCTGGTCCGGCCTTCAGAGCAGCGCGGTTCTCACCGACCTGCGCGAAGGCCTGTTCCGTTTCATCGCGCTGGCCGTCGCCGCGGTCTTCGTCTATCGCGGCGCGTACCATCTGGTCATCGATCCGGGCCGGCTGAACATCCTGCTGCTCATGATCTCCGATGTGCTGACTTTTACCTGGCTGCTGCTGGCGCGCCGACCGATTGTCCGCGACTGGAGCCCTTTCACGGTATTCATCTCGCTGACGGCCGGTTTCGGCTCGGGTTTCATATCGCTCCAGGACGGCATCGCCATCATCCCGCTCTATATCGCGGCACCGCTGCAATTCCTGGCGCTATGGCTGGTGATCTGGGGCAAGATGTCGCTTGGCCGCTCCTTCGCCATCCTGCCTGCCAATCGCGGCGTCGTCACCGGCGGCGCCTACCGCTTCGTGCGGCACCCGATCTATGCCGGCTATCTGGCGGGGCACATCCTGTTCCTGCTTTCGAGCTTCTCGCTCTACAATTTCACCGTCTACGCGATCATCACGCTGTTCCAGGTCCATCGCATCCTGCGCGAGGAGCGCATCCTGGCGCTGACTGAGGAGTATCGCGACTATCTCGGGCGGGTTCGCTACAGGCTCTGTCCCGGCATCTTCTGACATCGCGCCCGGCGGTGACGGGCACGTTCCTTGAATTCCAGGCCGACTTCACCATTTGAAAAGGCGGCAGGCATTCCCATGGGGGTGCTGTGATCGAGGAACGGATATGAGCGCACGCGTATTGGACGGCGAGATCATCACGACCAGGTTCGAAGACACCCGCGCCTATCGCGGGGTGCGGACAAAGCGCATTTTCGCCTTCCTGCTCGACTATTTCTTCGTCGCGCTGCTGACCATTCCCTTCGCCATTCTGGTGGCCATTCTCGGCCTGTTGACCTTCGGCCTCGGCTGGGCGCTGTTTTCGGTGCTGGTGCCGATGGTCGCCATCCTCTACATCTGGAACACGCTGGGCAGCCGCGACCAGGCGACGACCGGCATGAAGATCATGGGCATTCGCCTGGAGAAGCTCGACGGCAGCCGCATCGACGGCATGACGGCCGTGGTGCACTCGGTGCTGTTCTGGGCCGGCAACGTCATCCTGACGCCGCTGGTGCTTCTGGTCACGCTGTTCTCCGACCGCAAGCGCACGCTGCACGACCTGCTGCTCGGCACCGTGGTAACCCGCACCGATATCTGACGATTTCACGGCCGCGCGCATCAAGCCGCCGCGTCGCCTGTGCTTAAATATGAACAGGCCAAGGCCATCGCGGCAGCATAATCCTGTTGAATTTTTCGGCGACCGGGCCAAAGGTAGGGCGATTCGCAGGAGCGTTTCCAAGATTAGATGACGCAGCATCCGACCCAGTCGCCGCAGTTCTTCCTGACCGCGCCGTCGCCGTGCCCCTATCTGGAGGGACAGTTCGAGCGCAAGGTGTTCACGCACCTTGTCGGCGACAAGGCGCCGGAGATGAACGACCTGCTCACGCAAGGCGGCTTCCGACGCTCGCAGAACATCGCCTACCGTCCGGCCTGCGAATCGTGCCGCGCCTGTGTGTCGGTCCGCATCCTGGCACAGGAATTCAGCCCCAGCCGCAACATGCGCCGCGTCATCCAGCACAATGCCGACCTCGTCGGCGCCATGCATGACGCGCAGCCCTCGACCGAGCAATACTCGCTCTTCCGCAGCTATCTCGACGCCCGGCATCGCCGCGGCGGCATGTCGGACATGACCGTGCTCGACTATGCGATGATGGTGGAAGACACGCATGTCGACACCAAGATCATCGAATACCGGCGTCGCGGCCCCGACACGTTCATCACCGGCAAGGGCCATGGCGAGCTGATAGCCGTCGCGCTCACCGACAAGATGGCCGATGGCCTGTCGATGGTCTATTCCTACTTCAATCCCGACTTCGAGGACCGCTCGCTCGGCACCTTCATGATCCTCGATCACATCGCCCGCGCCAAGGCGATGGGACTGCCCCACGTCTATCTCGGCTACTGGGTCAACGGCTCGCGCAAGATGAATTATAAGATGCGCTTCATGCCGCAGGAGCATCTCGGCCCGAAAGGCTGGGAACGCTACGACCACGAAGCGGTCAGTCGCTGAACCGCCCCACGCTTCATCCTTAAGCTGTTTCAAGGAGGAGGACGCCGGTCTTTCGCCCTCAGGCTGGGCGGACCGCGGCATGGCCGCTGTGCGCCTCCTCAAGATTGTTTGCGAGATGCCCAAGTGTCCACCCATACCGATCACCAGAAAGGCCTCCTGATCACCGCCATAGGCGGCCTCACACTGACCGTCGACATACCGCTGATCCGGCTCGCCGACGGCACACCCTGGACGATCATGATGTTGCGCACCGCCACCACCTTGCTGGCCGGGCTGGTGGTGTGGACCGTCTGGCGGTCGTTCGACCGGAACGCACCCCGGCTCATCCCGGGCTGGTCGGGACTTGCCGTGGCCTTTTGCTACGGCATGACCGGGATATGCTTCGTCACGGCCGTCTATCACACCTCGACGGCCGACCTCGTCTTCATCCTGGCCTTCAACACCGTGTTCGCGGCGCTGCTGTCATGGCTCTTCCTCAAGGAAAGACCGCGGCCTGCAACCGTCATCGCCATGCTGGCGATGATCTTCGGCGTGCTGATCATCGTCGGCGGCTCCGTCGGCACCGGGCATCTATTCGGCGATTTCATGGCGCTTTGCTCGACCTTCTTCGTCGCCCTCGCCATCACCATTTCGCGCGCCAGCGGCAAGGACATGGGCTTCACCGCGCTGGTCGGCGTCATCCTGCCGCTGGCGCTCGCCGTCTTCATGGTTTCAGGCGAAGGCGTTCACGTGAACGCGCCGTGGTGGATCGTCTTCAACGGCGCCGTGATCATGCCGATCTCGTTCTTCTGCCTTGCCAACGGCCCGAAATACATTTCGGGCCCGGAGGTGGCGATGTTCTATCTGCTGGAAACCGTGCTGGCGCCGGTCTGGGTCTGGCTGATCTTCGCCGAGGCGCCGACGCGCAACAGCCTGATCGGCGGCACGATCCTGACCGTGACGTTGGTCGCGCATTCGCTCTGGCAATTGCATGAGGGTCGCAAGCGCCGCGCCGCGCTTGCCGTGGTTCACCCGGCCTGAACTTTCCTCGGCTCGGCCGCCGCCTCGATCTGCGGCGGCGCGCCGGCCTCGTCGGCGACAGGCGGAAGCTCGTCCATGATCTCGACCTCGCGTAGCCATTCGCGCCAGATGGCGACGAGCAGCGCCATCAACACCGGGCCGATGAACAGGCCAAGAAAACCCATCGTCTTGACGCCGCCGATCAGGCCGAAAAAGGTCGGCAGGAAGGGCAGCTTGATCGGGCCGCCGACGAGCTTGGGCCGCAAGGTCTTGTCGACGATGAAGAGCTCGACCGCGCCCCAGATGAACAGCGCCGTGCCAGCGAAAAGCTTGCCGCTGGCGGCGAGGTAGATCGACACCAGGGTGAAGGAGAGCGGCGCACCGCCCGGGATCAGCGCCATGATGCCGGTGAGCGCGCCGAGCGTCACCGGCGACGGCACGCCGGCCAGCCAATAGGCGATGCCGAGCACCAGGCCCTCGCCGATGGCGATGATGGTCATGCCCGTCACGGTCGAGGAAATGGTTGCCGGCACGACACGCGAGATACGCTCCCAGCGCGTCGGCAGGATGCGTTCGCCGAGGCGATCGATCTGGGCCGCGAAAGCCTCGCCGTCGCGATAGGCGAAGAACAGCGCGATCATCATGAACAGAAGCGTCAGCATCAGGCTGAAGGCGCTGCCGCCGGCGGCCAAGGCGCCTCGGTAGATGCTGCCGATATTGGAGCCGCTGATCAGCTGGATCAACTCGCCAATGCCGCCGGGGTGGCCGAGATAGGCCGTCCACTGCTCGTTCAGCCATTCGCCGACCACCGGCATGGTGGCGATCCAGCCTGGTGTCACCGCGCCGTGGCGATTGGTCTCGATCGCCCAGGTGACCCACTCGCGCAGCTCATTGATGGCATAGGTGCCGGCAAGTGCGATCGGCACCACCAGGAAGGTGAGGATGAAAAGGATCGCCAAGGTCGCGCCGACCGTGCGGTTGCCACCAACGCCAACGAGCAACCGGCGGTAGAGCGGCCAGCTGGCGAAGGCGATGACAAGCGCCGCCAGCACCGGGAACAGGAAGCCGTGAAAGAAATAGACGCCGGCGGCGACGATCAGCACCAGGAGCCAACGCGCCGCCGACAGCGGCGGGATGACGGCCGCCCTGAGCGGCGTCGACAGGCCGAACAGTCGCTGCCCCGGCTTCTGGATCTCGGCGCGCTTCAATCCGGCGTTGCTCCCTGCCTGATGGTTCGATGGATGCTTATGCACCATCATAGTGCAGCAATCGTGACGATAGTCCAAATGATTGGCTAATCTCCCCCCTCGTGGGGGAGATGTCCGGCAGGACAGAGGGGGGCGCGAAGGAACGCTACCTTTCAGAATCTGTCTTGACGAAAACGGCTGAGGCCGCTCGACCCAGAATCGAGAGGCCGGCGGGACAGCGCCCCCCTCTGGCCTGCCGGCCATCTCCCCCACAAGGGGGGAGATCAGCTGCTTCACCCGAATTTCCCCGTCCTGGGGAAACCCTTCGGCACCATGCGGCCGGCGGCGGCGCGGGCTCCGATCCACTCGGCCAGCTCCTCGCGCGACTTGGTGAAAGTGCGATCGGCCGAATCCTGCCAGGAGAGCCCCGTCGCCAGGGTGAAGGTCTTCAGGTCCAGCACGCCGCCGTCCTTGTATTTCTGCAGCCGCACACCCTTGCCGCGCGCCATTTCCGGGATTTCGGCCAGCGGAAAGACCAGCAACTTGCGGTTCTCGCCGACGATGGCGAGATGGTCGCCCGAAACCGGAATGCAGCGCTTGGCCTCGTCCGGCGCCTTGACGTTCATCACCTGCTTGCCCTTGCGGGTGTTGGCGACGACCTCCTCCTCCGAAACGACGAAACCGTTGGCGTCGTATGAGACGAGCAGCAGCTTGCGTTTGGGATCATGGACAAAGGCAGTGACGATGTCCTGGTCGTTCTCCATGTCGACGATGATGCGGATCGGCTCGCCATGGCCGCGCCCGCCCGGCAGCCGATCGGCGCCGATGGTGTAGAACTTGCCGCCGGTGGTGAAGACCAGGATCTTGTCCGTGGTCTGGGCATGGAAGGCGAGCTTCAGGCTGTCGCCTTCCTTGAAGGTGAGCTGCGAATGGTCGGTCAGGTGGCCCTTCATGGCGCGCAGCCAGCCCTTTTCCGACACAACGACGGTGACCGGCTCGCGCTCGATCATTGCATGCGCGATGTCGGTCAAGTCGTGCTCGGGCGCATCGGCAAACTGGGTGCGACGCTTGCCGAGCTCGGTCTGCGGACCGAACGTGTCGCGGACCTTGCTGACTTCCCACTTGATCGTCGACCATTGCTTGGCGTCGGAAGCCAGCAGGGCCTCGATCTGCTTCTTCTCGGCGGTGAGGCCGTCGAATTCCTTGCGGATCTCGATCTCTTCGAGCTTGCGCAAGGCGCGCAGGCGCATGTTGAGGATGGCTTCGGCCTGGTTGTCGGTGAGCGACCAGCGGGCCATCATCACCTCCTTGGGCTCATCCTCCTCGCGGATGATCCTGATGACCTCGTCGATGTTGAGATAGGCGATCAGGTAGCCGGCGAGGATTTCCAGCCGCTTCTCGATCTCGCCGAGTCGATATTTCGAACGGCGGATCAAAACCTCGCGGCGGTGGTCGAGCCACTCCTTCAGCACGCCCTTCAACGACAGCACGTTCGGCACCTTGCCGCGCGACAGCACATTCATGTTGAGCGGGAAGCGGCTTTCGAGCTCGGTGAGCTTGAACAGCGATTCCATCAGGATGCCGGGATCGACGGTGCGGCTCTTCGGCACCAGCACGATGCGAATGTCCTCCGCACTCTCGTCGCGGATGTCTTCGAGCAGCGGCAGCTTGCGTGCCATCAAAAGCTCGGCGATCTTCTCGATCAGCCTGGCCTTCTGCACGCCATAGGGGATCTCGGTGACGACGATGCTCCAGGTGCCCCTGCCCTGGTCCTCCTGGCCCCATTTGGAGCGCACGCGGAAGCCGCCGCGGCCCGTCTCATAGGCTTCGAGGATCGAGGCGCGGCTGTCGACGATGATGCCGCCCGTCGGGAAATCCGGCCCCTGGACGAAATCCATCAACTTCGCCACCGGCGCTTCGGGATGCTCGATCAGATGGAGCGCTGCGTCGCAAAGCTCGGCGGCATTGTGCGGCGGGATCGAGGTCGCCATGCCGACGGCAATGCCCGACGAGCCGTTGGCGAGCAGGTTGGGGAAAGCGCCCGGCAGGACGGACGGCTCCTCGTCCTCTTCATTGTAGGTCGGCCGAAAATCGACCGCGTCCTCGGTGATGCCGGCAAGCAGCTCGCTCGCCACCTCGGTCATGCGCGCTTCGGTGTAGCGCATCGCCGCGGCGTTATCGCCGTCGATGTTGCCGAAATTGCCCTGCCCGTCGACCAGCGGGTAGCGCATCGAGAAATCCTGCGCGAGGCGCACCAGGGCGTCGTAGATCGACTGGTCGCCATGCGGATGGAACTTGCCCATCACGTCGCCGACGATGCGGGCGCATTTGGCGAAGCCCAGATCGGGGTTGAGCCTGAGCAGCCGCATGGCATGCATGATGCGGCGATGGACCGGCTTCAGTCCGTCGCGCACATCCGGCAGCGCCCGGTGCATGATGGTCGATAGCGCGTAAGCGAGGTAGCGCCGCTCAAGCGCTTCCTTCAGATCGACCGGTTCGATTTTATCGCCGCCGCCATTGTCATCAGGCGGCAAAAGCCTTTTTCCCATGGATTTGGACTAGCCGAGCGGGTGATTCGCGGCAAGCGCCGCGTGAACGTCGGCGCATTCGCCGCGGCATAGACATGCAGCCGGCGGTGTGAAGGACTTCACGGAAGCGGCGCCGCGGGGGCTGCAATTTGCCGCCGATCTGCAATAGGCTTAGTCGGCAATACAACGCCGGCCAACATCAATCCGTTACATGCGGCCGCTATCTGGCAATGCAACGCGCTGGCGGAGGAAAGCCGCGGTCTTCATGACAAATTCACCGCATCGGGCAATAGCTGCCGACCGGCGTTTGCTTTTCATCGCCGTTTTCGACAAATGGGGCCGGAAATGCCTTTTTCCCGTCCCGTTCGTCACGGAATGGTGATGGAGCAGATGTCAAAAATAATTTCACAATAGCCAATCAGGACAGGGAACTCGCCATGACAATCCAACGCTCAACACTCAAGAAATTGGCCTTTTCGACCTTTCTGCTGACGCTGCCGCTCAATTCGGCCTTCGCCGCCGATCCGGCGGTGGCCGAGCGCATCAAGGCGGCCCTTGCCGCCCAGGGCGTCGAGATTTCCTGGACAGGCGTCTCCGGCGACGATTCGAACGCCGTCCTGCAAGGTGTTTCCATCAAGCCGGCGGCCGAGAAGGAAGCGCTGCCGATCGGCGACGTGAAGCTGGAAGGAGTCAGCGAAGCCAATGGCGGCTATGAGATCGCAACCCTCTCGACCTCGCCTTTCGAGCACAGCAAGGACGGCGTGACGCTCAATCTCAGCCCGGTGGTCGTCCACGACATGAAGGTCCCGGCCGAAGGCGGCATCGATCCGCTCGGCTCGCTGATGATGTACAAGTCGGCGGAACTCTCCAACATGACAGTCAAGGTCGGCGACAAGACGGCTTTCGCGATGGACGGGCTTGCCGTCCAGATCACCCCGCCGGCCGACGGCAAGGCGATGGACTTTACCGCCAACACCGAAAAATTCACCGCCGACCTGTCGCTGGTCGACGATCCCAAGTCCAAGGAAGCGATCGACGCGCTCGGCTACCAGAACATCTCGGGCAACATCGCGATGGCCGGCACCTGGCAGCCGAGCGACGGCAAGATGGAGCTGTCGAAATATGACATCTCGGTCGAGAATGCCGGCACGCTCGGCATGACCTTTAACCTCGGCGGCTACACGCTCGACTTCATCAAGTCGATGCAGGAAATGCAGAAGAAGCTCGCCGCCCAGCCGGAAGGCGCCGACAATTCCGCGCAAGGCATGGCCATGCTCGGCCTGATGCAGCAGCTTTCCTTCAACGGCGCATCGGTGCGCTTCGAGGACGATTCGCTCACCGGCAAGGTGCTCGACTATGTCGGCAAGCAGCAGGGCATGTCGGCCAAGGACGTCGCCAACCAGGCCAAGGCGATCGTGCCGTTCGGCATGGCGCAGCTCAACAATCCCGAGCTGACGGCGGAAGTCTCGGCGGCGGTCAACACCTTCCTCGACAATCCAAAGAGCCTGGAAATCTCGGCCGAGCCGCCGTCGTCGGTGCCGTTCGCGCTGATCATGGCCGGCGCCATGTCCAACCCGCTCGACCTGCCGAAGACGCTCGGCGTCAAGGTCAAGGCGAACCAGGACTGATCGGACAGTCAGCTCGAAAGAAAAGCCCGGCAGCGATGCCGGGCTTTTCTTGTTGAAGGCGATTCTTGTAGCGAAAAGAATATCCTGGCTACGGCTTTTAGCCTTCCTTCTTCGCCGCGGCGACGCGCAGCGACAGCTCGCGCAGCTGCTGCGGGGTCGCTTCCGAAGGCGCGTTCATCAACAGGTCGTAGGCCTGCTGGTTCATCGGGAACATGGTGATTTCGCGCAGGTTCTTGGCGCCAACCAAAAGCATGACGACGCGGTCGATGCCGAATGCCGCTCCGCCATGCGGCGGCGCACCATACTGGAAGGCACGGTAGAGGCCGCCAAAGCGATCCTCGACCGTCTGCCGATCCAGACCGACCATCTCGAAGGCCTTGACCATGGTTTCCGGCAGATGGTTGCGGATGCCGCCCGAGGCGATCTCGAAGCCGTTGCAGACCGCATCGTACTGGAAGGCCTTGATGCCGAGCGGTTCCTGGTTGGTCAGGGCGTCAATGCCGCCCTGCGGCATCGAGAACGGATTGTGGGCGAAGTCGATCTTCTTCTCGTCCTCGTTCCATTCGAAGAACGGGAAGTCGACGATCCAGCAGAGCTCGAAGCGGTCGCGGTCGACGAGGTTCAATTCCTCGCCGGCTCGGGTGCGCGCCGCACCGGCAAAGGAGACGAACTTCTTCGGGTCGCCGGCGACGAAGAAGGCAGCGTCTCCGTCGGCAAGGCCGAGCTGGAGGCGGATCGCCTCGGTGCGCTCCTCGCCGATGTTCTTGGCGAGCGGACCGGCGCCTTCGAGTTTTTCGCCTTCCTTGCGCCAGAAGATGTAGCCGAGGCCAGGCTGCCCCTCGCCCTGCGCCCAGGAATTCATGCGGTCGCAGAAGGCGCGGCTGCCACCGGTCTTTGCCGGGATGGCCCACACCTCGGCTTTCGGATCGTTGGCCAGGATGTTGGCGAAGACCTTGAAGCCGGAATCGCGGAAATGATCGGAAACCGCCTGCATCACGATCGGGTTGCGCAGGTCCGGCTTGTCGGTGCCGTATTTGCGCATGGCAACATCATAGGGGATGCGCGGCCATTCCTTGGTGACGGGCTTGCCATTGGCGAAAGCCTCGAAGACGGAGGTCATCACCGGCGCCATGGTAGAGAGCACATCGTCCTGCTCGACGAAGCTCATCTCGAGGTCGAGCTGGTAGAATTCGCCAGGCAGGCGGTCGGCGCGCGGATCCTCGTCGCGGAAGCAGGGCGCGATCTGGAAATAGCGGTCGAAGCCGGAGACCATGATCAGCTGCTTGTATTGCTGCGGCGCCTGCGGCAGCGCGTAGAAGGTGCCGGGATGGATGCGCGACGGCACCAGGAAGTCGCGCGCGCCTTCCGGCGAGGAGGCGGTGAGGATCGGCGTCGAAAACTCGGTGAAGCCGACCTCACCCATGCGCTTGCGCATCTCGGCGATGATCTTGGTGCGCGCGACGATGTTCTTGTGCAGCGTCTCGCGGCGCAGATCGAGGAAGCGGTATTTCAGACGGATGTCTTCGGGGTAATCCGGCTCGCCGAACACCGGCAGCGGCAGTTCCTTGGCGGCCGACAGCACTTCGATCTCGCGCGCGAAAATCTCGATCTCGCCGGTCGGCAGGTTCGGATTGACGGTTTCCGGCAGCCGCGCCTTGACCTCGCCGTCGACGCGGATCACCCATTCGCCGCGCAAGGTCTCGGCGACCTTGAAGGCCGGCGAATCCGGATCGGCGACGATCTGGGTCAGGCCGTAATGGTCGCGAAGATCGATGAAGAGCAGCCCGCCATGGTCGCGCACGCGATGCACCCAGCCCGACAGGCGGACGGAATTGCCGACGTCGCTCTTTCTCAACTGGGCACAGGTGTGGCTGCGGTAACGATGCATGGTCATGGGGTAAAGTCCGGAAATTGCGGGCGCCGGCCCGGCTCGAAAATTGGCGCGAAAAGCGCATGAGAGGCCGGCTTTGTCAAGGCAAGCGGTCACACAGGCGCGCCGCTGCGACCGTTCAGGCAAAGTGGACTTGCACACCCCGACTTTGGAAATCGGCGAGCGTGGCAGCAGGTGCGGTCCTTTCCACCACGAGATGGCGGATCGCATCCGCCCCCGCCACGCGATAGGGCGCGGCGGTGGCGAGCTTGTCGTTGGTGACGGCGATGACGATGCCGGCACTGTTTTTCGCCATGGCGCGTTTCACCTCGGCTTCGGCCGAATCGAAGGCGGTGACGCCGCGCGCGACATCCAGCCCGCAGGAGCCCAGAAAAAACAGATCGGCGCCGAGCTGCGCCACGGCGGCGAGCGTATCGGTCCCGACGCAGGTGCCGAGATCGGGTACATAGCGACCGCCGAGCACGATCAGCTCGACCAGGGGAAGGTCCGTCAGAGCCGCGGCGACGCCCAGCGAATTGGTGGCGACGGTCAGCTCCATATCGCGCGGGATCGCCCGGGCGATCGCCTCGTTGGTCGTGCCGCCGTCGATGAACAGCGACTGCCCCGGGCCGAGCAACGCAACAGCCGCCTTGGCGAGCCGGGTTTTTTCCTCGACTGCATGACGGCTGCGCTGGCTGAGCGGCGCGGCTGCAAAGGGCCCCGACGGGACAGCGCCGCCATAAACGCGACGCAGCTGCCCGGCCTTCGCCAGTTCCCTCAGATCGCGGCGCACAGTGTCCTCCGACACGCCGAAACGGCTGGCGAGCTCGCCGGCCAGCACTTTTCCGTCGGCCGCAAGCCGGTCGCGAATGAGTTGGTGGCGTTCTTCGGTGAGCATGCACGATCCTGTTTATTTGTGCACGTTATTGCATGTTTTGCCTGTTCATGCAAGAAACAGAGTCGCCGGCAGCTTGAGAGCCGCCGCCAAAATCTCCTTATCGGATTTGCCTGATGACCTTTGGCCTGAAACTCGCCCCCCAGCACCGCGTCTATGCCGGCTTCGCGATCTATTCCTTTGCCATGGGCAATATCTTTCCGCGGCTGCCCGATATCAAGCGGACCATGCAGATCGAGGACGGCACGCTCGGTCTCGCTCTGATCGGGACGCCGATCGGCACTCTGATCGCGCTGACGCTGGCGACGCCGATCCTGGAGCGCGTCGGCTTCCGCCGCGCGCTGCTGTGGCTGGTGCAGCTGCTTGGCTTCGCCTATGCCGTCGCGGTGCATGCGTCGGGCCCCGCGGCCCTGTTCCTGATGCTGCTCCCGGTCGGATTGATGATCGGCAGCATCGAGATCATTTTGAATGTCGAGGCGGACAGGACCGAGTTCCTGCTCAAGCGCCGCATCATGAACCGGGCGCATTCGTTCTGGAGCATCGGCTTCTTCGGCGCCGGCCTGTTCGGCGGCGCGCTGGCGCATCTCGGCCTGTCGCCGCAACTGCATCTGGCGCTGGTGGTACCGACAGTGGCGGTTGCGATGGCGCTGTTCCTGGGCGGCTTCGAACCCGCGCCTGCCCGTTTCGCCGCGACCGGCGACAAGCCGCCGGTATTCGCCCGTCCGACGCTGCCGATCCTCATCCTCGTCGCGGTGACACTGTCGGCAATGCTGATGGAAGGCGCCAGCATGGACTGGTCCGCCATCTATATGCGCACAGTGTTCGACTCAGGCCCCTTCGTTGCCGGCTTCACCGTGGCGCTGTTCGCCTTCTCGCAGGCGACGACACGCTTCTTCGCCGACAGTTTTGTCGATCGCCACTCGCCGAGCGGCGTAGCGCGCGTGCTGCTGGCAACGATGGCGGTCGGCGTGTCCATCGTCTTCTTCTCGCCCCTGCCCTTCATCTCGATGCTGGGCTTTGCGCTTCTGGGCATCGGCAGCAGCGCCATCTTTCCGCTGGCGATCTCGGCTGCGGCGCAGCGCACAGACCGTCCGGCGGCGATCAATGTCGCGGCTCTGTCGCAGATCTCCTTCGTCGCCTTTCTGCTTGGCCCGCCGCTGCTCGGCTTCGTGTCGGACCACTGGGGCATCCGCTCGGCCTATGGCATCGGTATCCCCTTCATCCTGCTCAGCCTGGCCACAGCCGGCGCGCTTGGCCGACGGCCATCGGACGAAGCCGCGGATACCGCAAGGCCAAGCGTGGAGGCGCAGGCCGGCGAGGCCTGAACCGCCCCGCCGGGCCATCGCATATCGCCATCGCGCGAAACTAGCGGTGCGTGACGACGTCGCGGCGCTTGACGAATGCGCGCGCGGCTGAAATTGAAAGAGGCCTAATATTGTGCCAAAAGCGATTTGATGCAGGTCATCACCACACAAGAAGAACTCGAGAGCGTTGTCGCGGCGTTCGAAAAATCGGAATTCGTTACCGTCGATACCGAATTCATCCGCGAGACGACCTTCTGGCCGATCCTTTGCCTGATCCAGATCGCCGCGCCTGGGATTGAGGCGCTTATCGATCCGTTGTCGCCCGGCATCGACCTGAAACCGTTTTTCCGGCTCATGGCCAACGAAGCGGTGCTGAAGGTTTTTCACGCGGCGCGCCAGGACATCGAAATCATCGTCCATCTCGGCGATCTGGTGCCGCATCCGGTGTTCGACACTCAGGTGGCGGCGATGGTCTGCGGCTTCGGCGACAGCGTTTCCTACGACCAGCTCGTGCAGAAGGTCACCGGAGCCCGGCTGGATAAGTCCTCGCGCTTCACCGACTGGCGGCACCGGCCGCTCTCCGACAAGCAACTCGAATACGCGCTTGCCGACGTCACCCACCTGATCGAGGTCTATCAGTATCTCAGCGCCGAGCTGAAGCGCGAGAATCGCGGCCACTGGCTGAACGAGGAGATGGATGTCCTCACCTCGCGCGACACCTACGATCCGCATCCCGAGGATGCCTGGAAACGGCTGAAGATGCGGCTGCGCAAACCGCAGGAGCTGGCGATCGTGCAGACGGTGGCGGCCTGGCGCGAGCGCGAGGCGCGCGAGCGCGACGTGCCGCGCGGCCGCGTGCTCAAGGACGACGCGATCTACGAGATCGCCCAGCAGGCGCCGCGCGATGCGGCCGCGCTCGGCAAGCTGCGCACCACGCCGAAGGGCTGGGAACGCTCCGCGACGGCAACCGCGCTGCTCGGTGCGGTCAACGCTGCGCTGGCGCTGCCCAAGGACGCGATGCCGAAATTGCCGAAAAGCGTGCAGCCGCCGGAGGGGTCGAGCGCGGCAGCGGAACTGCTCAAGGTGCTGCTCCGGATCGTCGCGGAGAGGGAAGGCGTGGCCACCAAGGTGCTGGCCTCCAGCGACGATATCGACCGCATCGCCGCCGAGGGCGACGAAGCCGACGTGGCGGCGTTGCAGGGCTGGCGGCGCGCCGTTTTCGGCGAGCAGGCGCTAAGGCTGGTACGCGGCGAGATCGGCATCAAATTCGACAAGCGCCGGATCGCGTTGTTCGAGCTGTAGCGCGTCTTCCTTCTCCCCTTGTGGGAGAAGGTGGATCGGCGCGCAGCGCCGGGACGGATGAGGGGTGTTCCAGCGGAGTGAGACGCTGGCGATCTCTTATCGCGGCATCCAATGCTGGCTTAAGTCCGTGTCAAGCTGGAACACCCCTCGTCCGGCCGCTGCGCGGCCACCTTCTCCCACAGGGGGAGAAGGGAAAGCTCACACCACCTCGAGCAGGTGGAGCGCGAACCATATCCAGGCGATGAATAGTATGCCGGCGCCAAGGAAGAAGGCGCGGCTGCGGTGCAGCACATAGTTTCTGTCGAGATGCACCCAGGCGTGGACATAGCGCGTGACTAAGAACAGCCACATCAACGCCAGCGTCAGATAGTTCACGCCGTTGGTGACGAACAGCGCCAGACAGAGCACGTGGAAGAGAACCGGCAGCTCGAACTGGTTGATCAGGTTGTTGGCGACGGTGACGCTCGAGGCCGGCTCGGTTGAGCGGACCTTGTACTGGCCGATCCTGGCCTCGCCCGACTTCACGGCGAGATAGCGCCGCTTGAACATCACCAGATAGACGACATAGACCAGAAGAACATGCGCCAGCATCGGCCAGAAGATGGCTGTCTGGCGCATCTGCGTGTCCTCAGCGTCGCCGCCCGGCCAGCGCGAAGACCGCGATGACGAAGACCGGGATCGCCAGCAGCGCGAATTTGCTGACGGTCAGCGAAGAGGCGAAGGCCAGTGAATCGGGATTGGCAAGCTGGAAATCGGAGAGCAGCCGCGCCATGGCAAAATTCTGGGCGTAGTCTGCGACCGCATAAGGCGCCACCAGCACCAGCGAGAACAAGGCCTGCAACTGCGCCGGCATGGCGCGGAAGGTGCTGAGTCGCCGCCCGAAGGCGAGGATAAGGCTCACCAGCGTCAGCGACAGTAGCGCAGGGAACAAAAGATCGAAGGTCAAATAGTGCCAGACGATGATGATCTCGCCGCCGCGCCGGCCGAGCGCGGTGAGCCACGCCATGCCTTCGTCGGGCGTGAAGCCGGCGATGCGCATGTCGAGCGAGGCCAGGCCGCCGCTCAAGCGCTGGAAATAGAGAAACTCCAGCGCCGTCATGACCAGGAACAGCGCAATCGAGGCGATGGAGAGCGCCGCCGCGTGACGCGACAGCCGCAGCACCGCCACGCTCAAGTCACGCCACAGTCCCCGCTGGCGGTCGGACCGATCGGCCTCCCGATCAAATTCCGCCCGGGTAATTGGGGCTTTCGCGGGTGATCGTGACGTCATGGGCATGGCTTTCACGAAGTCCGGCGTTGGATATGCGCACAAAAGTGGCGCGCTCGCGGAAATCTGCAAGGTCACGTCCACCCACATAACCCATAGCGGCTTTCAGGCCGCCTGCAAGCTGGTGCAGCACGCCAGCCACAGGTCCTTTGTAGGGAACCTGCCCTTCAATGCCCTCCGGAACCAGCTTCAGAGTGTCGCGGACCTCCGCCTGGAAGTAGCGGTCGGCCGAGCCGCGCGCCATCGCGCCGACCGAACCCATGCCGCGATACGCCTTGAAGGAGCGGCCCTGGTGCAGATAGACCTCGCCTGGGCTCTCGTCGGTGCCGGCAAGCAGCGAGCCGATCATGGCGGCGCTTGCGCCCGCGGCGAGCGCCTTGGCGAGATCGCCCGAATATTTGATGCCGCCATCGGCGATGACGCTCACGCCGGCCTTGTTCGCCGTCTCGACCGCCGACATGATCGCCGACAGCTGCGGCACGCCGACACCGGCAACGATTCTGGTTGTGCAGATCGAACCTGGACCGATGCCGACCTTGACGGCATCGGCGCCGGCATCGATCAGCGCCTGCGTGCCTTCGGCCGTGGCGACATTGCCGGCCAGGATGCGCACCGAGTTCGACAGTTTCTTCGCCCGCGTCACCGCATCCAGCACGCGCTGCGAATGACCATGCGCGGTGTCGATGACCAAAAGGTCGACGCCGGCGTCGATCAGGCGCTCGGCGCGCTCGAAGCCATCATCGCCGACGCTGGTGGCGGCGGCGGCACGCAGGCGACCCTGCAAGTCCTTGGTGGCGTGCGGGTTGAGCTGCGACTTCTCGATGTCCTTGACGGTGATCAGGCCGACGCAATTGCCGTTCCTATCGACCACCACCAGCTTCTCGATGCGGTGCTTGTGAAGGAGACGCTTGGCCTCGTCCTGGTCGACATTCTCCTTGACCGTGATCAGGTTCTCACGCGTCATCAGCTCGTAGACCTTCTGCGCCGGGTCGGAGGCGAAGCGCACGTCGCGGTTGGTGAGTATGCCGACGAGACGGCCGACCGTGTGGCCGCCGGTGCCGCCATTCTCGACCACCGGAATGCCGGAAATTGAATAGGTGCGCATTAGCGCCAGCGCGTCGGCCAGCGTTGCGTCGGGACCGATGGTGACCGGGTTCACCACCATGCCGGATTCGAATTTCTTCACCTGCCTGACCTGCTCGGCCTGCTCGGACGGCGAGAAATTGCGGTGGATGACGCCGATGCCGCCGGCCTGCGCCATGGCGATCGCCAGCCGCGCCTCAGTGACGGTGTCCATGGCCGCCGACAGGATCGGCACGTTGAGATCGATGTCGCCGGCAATGCGGGTGCGGATGTCGGTCTCGCCAGGCATGACTTCGGAATGGCCGGGCTGCAAAAGCACGTCGTCGAAGGTCAGCGCCAGCGCGCCGGTGGACGTTTCGATGATTTTTGCCATGGCCAGTCCTTTTGAATGCGGAAAAGGCGCCAGGCCGATTGGCCAGCGCCGACTCTCTTCTTCCCTTTCAGGATTGGCGCTGGCTGGTACCACGTCCTGGGGCGGAAGAAAAGCGGGTCGTTGGGCAATCGCAAAGTCTTGCGCCCGACCGTCTTCCAGCCACCAGTAGTTGCGGTCATATAAAAGTGACAGCAATTTAATGCGACATCCGGGCCGAGGCGTGATAACCGCCCGGTCGCACCGGTTCGCCCCCAAGCCGGGGCCTAGAATCGCGAAGACAAATCAGGGCGTTTCCCTTGAACCGCATCATCCCGCTTATTCTGGCGGTCGCATTGTTCATGGAGAACATGGATTCGACCGTGATCGCGACGTCGCTGCCGGCGATCGCCGTCGACATCCACACCAGCCCGATCGCGCTGAAACTGGCGCTGACGGCTTATCTGGTGTCGTTGGCGATCTTCATTCCGATCAGCGGCTGGATGGCCGACCGGTTCGGCGCCAAAAACGTCTTTCGCGCTGCGATCGGCGTCTTCATCGCCGGCTCGGTTGCCTGCGCGTTTTCCAATTCACTGCCGGCTTTCGTGGTGTCGCGCTTCCTGCAAGGCATGGGCGGGGCGATGATGACGCCGGTCGGCCGCCTAGTGCTGGTGCGCGCCACGCCCAAGAGCGAGCTGGTCGCGGCGATGTCCTGGCTGACCGTGCCGGCGCTGGTCGGCCCGCTCGTCGGCCCACCGATCGGCGGCTTCATCACCACATACTTCACCTGGCACTGGATTTTTCTGATCAACGTGCCGATCGGCTTCATCGGCATCTGGCTCGCCACCCGCTATCTGCCCAGGACGGAGCCCGCCGAGACGCCGCCGCTCGATTTCCCGGGCTTCGTGCTCTCCGGCCTTGCCGCTTCCGGCGTCGTCTTCGGCCTTTCCGTCGTCAGCCTGCCGGCGCTGCCGCCGATGGCCGGCTTCATCACCATTGTCGTCGGCGTGGTCTCGGGCGCGCTCTATCTCCTCCATGCCCGCCGCGCCGGGAACCCGCTGCTGGCGCTGGAGCTGTTCCGCAACCAGGTTTTCCGGTCCTCGGTGCTCGGCGGCTCGCTGTTTCGCATCGGCATCGGCGCGGTGCCGTTCCTTTTGCCGCTGATGTTCCAGATCGGTTTCGGGCTGACGCCCTTCCAGTCCGGCATGATCACCTTCGTCTCGGCGATCGGCGCCATCGGCATGAAGTTCGTGACCGCGCTGATCTTCAGGCTCGCCGGCTTCCGCCGCGTGCTGATCTGGGGTTCGCTTGTCGCGGCCGCATCGATCGCCATCTACGGCCTGTTCACGCCGCAGACGCCTTACGCTCTGATGCTGGCGATCCTTTTGGTCGGCGGCTTCATCCGGTCGATGTTCTTCACCGGCGTCAATGCGCTCTCCTATGCCGAGATCACGCCCGCTGACACCAGCAAGGCGACGCCGATCACGGCGGTTTTCCAGCAATTGTCGATCGCGCTCGGCGTGGCGCTAGCCGGCGGCATCCTCGAAGTGTCGACCTCGATCCATGGCGGACCGCTGACCCTACGGGATTTCCACATCGCCTTCTTCATCGTGGCAGCCGTCTCGGCGGCGGCATCGATCACCTTCATGCGGCTTGCGCCGGAGGCCGGCAATGCGGTCTCGGGCCACGGCCGGCTAACCAAGCCGAAGACGCTGGAAACGGTCGGGACCGCCGGGAAGTGAGCGCTGCTTCTCCTTCTCCCCTTGTGGGAAGGTGTCGCCGAAGGCGACGGATGAGGGGTGCTCCAGGGAAAGCTAGCGTCTCACTCCGCTGGAACACCCCTCATCCGTCTCGGCGCTATCGCGCCGATCCACCTTCTCCCACAAGGGGAGAAGGTAAAGGCGCTATCCCTTGAACTCCTTCGCCAGCAAATACAGCTCCACCGATTCATCGCGCGAGGCCGGCGGCTTCACGTGATGGACGGAGCGGAAATTCTGCTTCAGCAATGACAAAAGCTCGTTTTCGGCGCCGCCCTGAAACGCCTTGGCGAGGAAATGTCCGCCGGGCTTCAGGACGTGCAGCGCGAAATCGGCCGCGACTTCGCAAAGATGCATGGTGCGCAGATGATCGGTGCGGCGGTGACCGGTCGTGGGTGCCGCCATATCGGACAGCACCAGGTCCGGCTGGGCACCGAGCGCCTCGGCAAGTTTTTGCGGCGCGTCGGGATCAAGGAAATCCATCTGCAGGATGACGGCGCCCGGAACCGCGGCCATTTCGAGATAGTCGATGCCGACGACATGTGGGTTTTCCGCCGTCGACTTCGTCCGCGCGGCCGCCACCTGGCACCAGCCGCCGGGCGCAGCGCCGAGGTCGATGACCTTCATGCCGGGCTTCAGCAGATGATGCTTGTCGTCGATCTCGATCAGCTTATAGGCCGCGCGCGAGCGGTAGCCGTCGGCCTTGGAGCGCTGCACATAGGGATCGTTCATGTGGCGCTCGAGCCAGCGGCGCGAGGATTCCTTCAAGCCGCTCTTCTTCTTGATCCTGGTCTTGAGAACGCGAATGCCGGCGGAACCCGGCTTATCTGGTTTTCTAGCCATCAACGGCCTCGCCCGCCATCGCGCCAGATACCGTCATCGGCCATCAATTCGCTCAGGATCCCCTCGCGCAGGCCGCGGTCGGCGACGCGCAAGCGCTCGGACGGCCAGACACCGCGGATCGCTTCCAGGATGGCGCAGCCGGCGAGCACGAGGTCGGCGCGGTCGGCGCCGATGCAGGGGTTGGCGCAGCGCTGCTGAAAATCCCAGCCGATCAGCCGTTCGATCATGCGGTCGACGCTGTCGCGGTCCATCCACAGGCCGTCGACGCGGCGGCGATCGTAGCGATCGAGATCGAGATGCACGCCGGCCAGCGTCGTCACCGTGCCGGAGGTGCCGAGCAGGTGGAAGTTGGGACTTGCCAGCACATGTGCCAGCCGGTCGCGGCCGTCGAAGACCTTCAGCCGCGCGGCCACGTCGTCGACCATGGCGGCAAAGGTCTCGCGCGTGACCGTGCGGCCGCCGAAGCGCTCGGCGAGCGACACCACGCCGACGGGCAACGACGTCCAGGAGACAATGTGGTTGGCGAGCCGCGGAGAGCGCCGGCCGGTCAGGTCGATCAGCGCGATTTCCGACGAGCCGCCGCCGATGTCGAACAGCACCACGCCTTGCGTGTCGCGCTCGACCAGCGAGCCGCAGCCGGAAACGGCAAGGCGGGCCTCGGTCTGGCGGTCGATGATCTCGAGCTTCAGTCCGGCCTCGCGCTCCACCCGATCCAGGAACTCGACGCCGTTTGCGGCCGAACGGCAGGCTTCGGTGGCGATCAGCCTGGCTTTCCTGATCTTGCGGTTGCGCAGCTTTTCGCCGCAGATCTTCAGCGCCTCGACCGCGCGGTCCATCGCGGCCTGGCTGAGCCGGCCGCTGGCGGTCAGGCCCTCGCCCAGCCTGACGATGCGCGAGAAAGCGTCGATGACGCGGAACTGGCCGTGACGGCCGGGCACAGCGACCAGCAGCCGGCAATTGTTGGTGCCGAGGTCGAGCGCGGCGAAGACAGGCAATTCCTGTTGCGGCGGTCGCTGCGGGGCCGCCAGCCTTGGCTCAACCGGCAAAAGCCCGCTCGGAGGCTGCCTTGCCGCCGTGGCGGCAGGCGCGGCAGGCGGCACGGCGACGTTCTCGTCGCGCGCGAACACCTTGCGGCCGCGCTTGCGCTTGCGTCGCTTGCGCGTCTTGCCTTTCGGTTGATCGCCATGCTGGTCGGCCTGGCTTAGGCCAATCTGTCGCTGGCCGGCATGTCTTTGGTGCGCGCCCGCGTGGCGGCTGAATCGCGCCGTGTGCGGGCCCGCCGATTGCGTCGGCGATGCCCCGGACATGCCCACTGCCGACGCGCCCGCGCCGGTATCGTGGTCTTCCACTTTAGTTCCTTCCGGCGCCGCGCGAACCGGTAGCGGACGCAGCAGGCACCTCGATTTGTTTCAAGTTGGCAACAGAGTAGCAGCGCCGTTCACAATCACCAAGAGCGCGAGGCCGAATTTCGCTAACGTCGCATTTTGCCGGATCACGTTGGGGCAATGTCTTGCCGGTTGAATAGCCGGCTTCAATCAGGCATGTCTGAAATGAAGGTTCGAAGGGTTGGGCAACATCAAAATCAATGAGTTGCAACGCATGATGACGACGCCATGAATTGGAGGCGCTATTTCTGGCCGGTCATAGGCATCGCGGCCGTGGCGTTCTCGCTGTGGCTGCTCATCCACGAACTGCGCGGCGTTTCGCTCGACGACGTCTGGGCCGGCATTGCCGCCATCCCGCCGCGCGGCTGGGTGCTCGCGGCACTGAGTGCGGTCGTCGCCTATGCCTCGCTCGCCGGCTACGACCACATCGCGCTGCTGCATATCGGCAAGAAAGTATCGTGGCTGTTCGTCACGCTGTGCTCCTTCACCACTTACGCGGTGTCGCACAATATCGGCGGCTCGGTGTTTTCCGGCGCGCTCATCCGTTACCGCGCCTACGGCACGCGAGGGCTGACCGGCCAGGAGGTCGGCGTGCTGGTGGCGATCTGCTGGTTCACCTTCATCCTGTCCAGCGTTTTTCTTGGCGGCCTCGTGCTGTTGCTGGAACCCCAGATCATCGATCGTTTCACGGGCGCGCCGCATCACGGCGCCGCATTCGCCGCCGGGCTCGCCATGCTCATCCTTGCCGGTGCCTACGCCTTCGGCAGTTGGCTGCGGCTGAGACCGCTGAAGATAGGCAGCTTCCAGCTGCACTATCCGGCGCTGCCGATCGTGGCGCGGCAATTGCTGATCGGACCGGTCGAACTGCTGGGGGCCGCCGCGATCATCTATTTTGCCCTGCCCGAGATCGGCAATCCGGGCTATTTCGTGGTGCTCGGGGTGTTCATGGTGTCGTTCTCGATCGGGCTCCTGTCGCACGCGCCTGGCGCGCTGGGCGTGTTCGAATTCGTCTTCCTCACCGGGCTTTCAGACATGGATCCGGTCGGCGTGCTCGCCGCACTTCTGGTGTTCCGCCTGTTCTATCTCATCATTCCGCTGCTGATCGGCCTTGGCGTGGTGCTCTATTTCGAGCATTCCCAATACAGCAAAGGCGAGAGCTGAGCCTTCGGCGCCTGGCGGCAGAGCCAATGCATGTCGCCCAAAGCGCGGAACGGCTTTGGGTGACAGGCATCGGACAAAGGCGCAAAAAGCCTGCGTTGATCTCAGCTGCGGGCTTGACTATTTTCGGATGGCGGCTACAAGGCAGCGCTCGCGGCACATGAGCCGCCCGCATCGCGCGATACCAGACGCGCCTGCTGGGGAATAGGTTAACGGTAGACCCACGGACTCTGACTCCGTTAGTCCTGGTTCGAATCCAGGTTCCCCAGCCACTCTTATTTTCGCAATAAAATCAGAGGTTTAGCTCTTTTTTGAGCGGCTAAGTGATACGTTGCTGGGCACCTCTAGGCCCACCCTGTGGAAATCGCTTCCCCCATTGGATGGCCTTGTCGCGGGCCTCATTGTCCGCCTCGTTGATTTCCTTCAGTCGCTCAATGAGCGCGTGAAAGCGGTCGTTCGGAATGAAGGTGTCGGGTTTGGCTATCATCACGCCGCCTCCGGTAGGGAAACGTCCTCGCGGCAGATTGCTGTAGATTTTGAACAAGGATGGGTTCAGCTATTAACCTAAGCGGGATACGCTATTCGCATATCACAAGCGCTGCCCCTGAAATTTGGAGTGCGAAAGATGACCGATCTTGTAGGGCCGAAAGGATTGCTCACCAGCATTGTCGGACTCGGCGCTTTTGTTCCTGTATTATTATTTATAATTATTATTTGCTATATCGTCATTAAGGACCTTCCGACTATGGATCGGCAAGGTCGATATCTGTCACACTTTATATTTAGTCGGAAGAGAGAATGGAAAATTCTGCTTTCTCTCTGGTTTTTAGGCGCGGGTATGGTGCTTGCCACAGCCATAATGTCAAAGTTGTAGTTTCTCTGCTATCGGCTCCTTGAGTTCAAAAATTTCCGGGCCTGCTCTGCCTACGCACCTCGTCTGCCACGACGCCGCGCATGGACCGCTCAAGCTGCTTCTGCATCTGCTTAGCGAGGTCGGCGTTCTGCTTCGGGTGCCGGCGCTGCCATTGACGGTGATCGGCGCATTGATCTGGATCGGCTGCGCAACCGGCGTGTTCTGGTTCGCCGTCATGTGAGCGCGGCGCACGCCCGGCGCGCTGCCGACATAGCCGCCACCGTCGAAGTCCGCGAGCGCGCCACGGTGAAGGGCCTCAAGGTTGCCGACGCCGATCCGGTCGGTTGTCCGCTTTGACATGACATATTCGCCCTTATGGACGATGCCGGCCGGCTCATACTTCCCCGCGCGAAGAGCGGGCATCGCCATGGCCGTTCTGCATGGCCGGAAGTACTGCCGAGGTGGTTGACCATGGGGGTCTGTGACCTAGCTAGGGTTCAGAATGGACCGTCCGGACTCCCCAAAAAGCGGATTGGAACGCACCGTGGGAGAACTTTTGGGATATTGACGATGGAGAGGTGCGAGTCGGCTTTTCGGAACATTGACGGCGGGCGACAACCGGCGGCCACGGTATCTTCGAGCTTCGGTTCGAGCGCACATCTTCTGCGCCGGCATCTTCTGCCGGCGCACGACCGCGCTCCGCAACGCAACAACTACATTCGCACGGCACTGCAGGGCCCGAAGCAGTGACAGCTTTCGAGAGCAGCAGCAGCTTTAGCCGGCATCGGGGAGAAGACCCAAACACCGCTTCGCGAACTTAAGTTGCACCCAACACCACATGGGCACGACGATGCCAAATCATCTTGCCGAAATTTACACAAATAATACAGACCTCGCCATCCAGGGCGGGATTGCGATACTCGTACTGGCGGGCGTCTTTCTTGTGCTCCGGCATGCCCTTGTCGCAGTGCTGCGGAGTCGCCCGAAACCAAATGCCTACCTGAAAGAATGCAAGCCTGTTCCTCTCGAGGAGGTTCCTTGGGTCTGGGAACGCCCGGTCGATCTTGCAACCGGACCTGGTTCTTCTCAGGCTGTCGTGTCCTCGGATGCGGATGCCCGGCTTCAGGATGCAAACTACCGTCAGTTCGGGGTGCGAATCGAGCATTTCGAGATGATCTCCGAAGCTTATGAGAGTTCGCCAGGCGACCTGCCCAATCCCTTCGCTTCCCCGACAAACATCGCTACGGCCTCACCTCCCCGTGTTCGCTGGCCTATCGGTCTTGTATCACGCCTGGGCATCGCCACGATCTGCCTGGCCGTGCCGATTGGCTATACGATGACGAGACAAAATCGGGTCGAAAGCGCCCCCGCCATTTCTCGGGCCCAGAATCCCTCCCAGCCCGATCTTTCGCGATCCTTCGCGGGTCCGGCGAGTGCTGCATTGGATATGGAGGGACCAGCCCAGGGCGACGGGCGTACGAATGCCGAATCGCCTGGCCCGGATCTCGCGGCTGCCAAGGCTGAAGTCGAGGCTGCTCGTGCTCAGGCATCCGCTGCGAGGGATCTGGCCGGCCAGGAGCACCGAGCTGTGGAAGAAGAGCGCGCCAGAAGCGCCTCTCTGCAGAGTGCGCTCTTGGAATCGCGCAAGCAGGTCGACGCGCTGAGGACAAGCATGGCAGCAGCCGACAACGCATACGGGGAGCGTTTGCGCAAGGAACTCGCGGCAGCCCGCACGTATGACGCATTGCAGCGCATTGCGGGAGATGCTCGCAGGCTGCTGGGCGAGAGCATCAACTATGTCGTTACGCAAATGCCGGCTGCTCATATGGAGAGTCAGCGAACTGAATTGATGGCGCGCGACCTATCCCAAGCGCGGGCGCAAATTTCACAGCTTCAGGCCACGGCCGCCGAGGACCGCGCCAGTGCCAAGGCCTCGCTTGCGCAAGTGAACGGAGTGCTTGACGACGAGCGCCGGAAGTCGAAGGACCTTCGTGGCGACCTCGCCGCAATGGAACTGTCCAAGGCGGCGATCGCGGATAAGGCTGAGCGGGAACGAACCGGTGCAGCCACAGCGAGAGGACGGGTGGAGCAGACCGCAACCGAGACTGCGCAGATCCTCGCCCGAGAACGCGCTTCCGCAGCATCGACCCGTGAGGACCTCGATAAAGCCCGCCTCGAGCGTGACGCGACTGAACAGGAACGAGCCAAGGCTGTGTCAGCAAGAAAGCGTGCGGAGCAGACCGCAGCCGAAACGGCGCAGGCTCTGACACGAGCACGCGCTTCCGCAGCATCGACCCGTGAGGACCTCGATAAAGCCCGCCTCGAGCGTGACGCGGCTGAGCAGGAACGTGCCAAGACTGTTTCAGCAAAAGAGCGTGTGGAGCAGACCGCAGCCGAGACGGCGCAGGCTCTGACACGAGAACGCGCTTCCGCAGCATCGACCCGTGAGGATCTCGATAAAGCCCGCCTCGAGCGCGACGCGGCTGAACAGGAACGAGCCAAGGCTGTCTCGGCAAAAGAGCGTGCGGAGCAGGCCGCAGCCGAGACGGCGCAGGCTCTGACACGAGAACGCGCTTCCGCAGCATCGACCCGTGAGGACCTCGATAAAGCCCGCCTCGAGCGCGACGCGGCTGAACAGGAACGAGCCAGGGCTGTCTCGGCAAGAGAGCGTGCGGAGCAGACTGCAGCCGAGACGGCGCAGGCTCTGACACGAGAACGCGTTTCCGCAGTCTCGGCCCAAGAGGATCTCGACAAGGCCCGCCTCGAGCGCGACGCGTCCCGAACACTTTTGGGCCAGGCCGCCCTCAGATTGAAAGAGGCTCTGGACGAGCAACGTGAGGCCACCGTTGCTCTGGCCCGCGACTTGGCCGCCGCGCGCGCGGACAATGACAAGCTCAGGGCTGAGCGCCGCAGCGCGCAAATTGAGCCGCCGCTGCAGCCTCGCTCTGGCCGCGCATCGGCCGGCACCGGTCAGATGAATGCTGTCAGCCAGAAGACGACTACGCGCAGCAAGCTTCGCAACTCCTCGCGGGTGATCCGCGTGCGTACTATCGCGCTTCCCTTTGCCCTCCGACCAATACACCCGACGTCGGATTGAATTCAAAACGATTGCGACGACGGTGAAGGCTCCAGTCATTGGCCTGCACCATTCGCAACACACGGAGGCCCGGAAAAGGGGATGAATTTTCGCAAGGAGTTCCGCGCTCTGCGCTATGTCAGACCGATCACGCTGCCTTTCGCGTTCAATTCGCACCCGACCGGCGCCTGACGCGTCTCCACCCGTCCCTGATGCATATAGTCGATGCTGACCTGAATGGGGGCCGAGATCTTGCGTTTGCTCAACCGACGTATGGAACCTGCGCTGCTGACGCGCACACTGGCCGCGCCAAACTTGGCGGCGGCTTGCTCAATTGCGTCCTGGCAGGCGCGAACGACCTTATCCGGGACACCGGGCAGCGCTTCGATCGGGTGGACCGCTGATAGAACAGTGTTGTCTTCGAGAGGCTGCAGGGCGGGCGGGAGGCCGAGCGAATGTCCGCCGTCTGTGGACAGGTCGACAATGGCTGCCGGAGTTGACGGTATTGAGGCAGTTGGAGTGGTGCTGATCCCGTCATCGTTCGACGGCGGACTGCCGGTGTCGCCGACGGGATCGCCGGGATCAGCGGGATCGCCGGCAGGTCCTTTGCCCTTGCCTTTGCCGTTGCCGCCATTGTCATGGCTGCCATGCCCCCCGTTACCACCCTGATGGCCGCCACCGTCATGCCCTCCGCCGTGCGGGCCGGCGGCTGCAGTTCCAGCGCAAGCTACCGCGATCGAACAAGCCAATGCAAAATGAGCCAAGCTGAATCCAAGGGATTGACGCACGGTAGTCTCCAATGTGCCCAGCCGTCCTTGCGCGGTATGCGGTCAGAACGTCTAAACCGCCGCTGCCCCAAGGCAAAAACTGGCGAATACGGTGCCCACGGAGTTAACTAGTGGATAAATCCGCTGCATCAAGGATGCTGTGGGGGACGATCGATAGCGGCAACACAGCAATTTTTCCCAAGACCCAGAAACCACAACGCCGCAAGTTACTGCGGCGATGTTCCAGCTCCCTGCTCGGCTTGGAGAAAGTGATGACGACCACAATGTCCCCGTTTCTCACCGCCCTCACCTCCGATGGCCCTTCCGCCGATTGGGCGAAAGACATGGACCTGTACGCTTGGCTCATCGGCAGCTGGGACATGGACACGGTCCACCATCTCGACGATGGCGCGATCCGCAAATCGGATGGCGAATGCCATTTCGGCTGGGTGCTCGAAGGCCGCGCCATCCAGGATCTCTGGATCAGGCCGAGGCGCCCTGCCCCGTCCACCATGTACGGCACCACCTTGCGCGTCTTCGATCCCGGCATCGACGGCTGGCACATCATCTGGAGCGATCCGCTCAACCAGAATTACTCACGCCAGATCGGGCGGGCCGAGGGCAACGACATCGTCCAGATCGGCCATGACTCGCGCGGCCTGCAAGCGCGTTGGCGGTTCACCGACATCACGGCCGGCAGCTTCCATTGGATCGGCGAGGAAAGAGCTGCCGAGAGCGATCCCTGGCGGGTGACTTATGAGCATTTTGCGCGGCGGGCAGGTTCCTGACGCTCTGTCTGTGGCCGATCGCAGATTTCCAGGATCGCTCCTCCTTCCGCGCGCGCTCGCCTTAACGAATCACGATCATACGGCCTTGACGATGCCGAGTGGGAGTGCGTGCCGACGCCTTTCCGCGTCCCGGCGCACAGGCGGCCTTCAACCGCTTACTTTGAGCCTTTCACCGCCAAGTGCCGGTGTCGCTCGAACATCGCCAGTTTGTGCCATATGTCATCCGCACCTCGGATCGGCACCCTTCGCATCTGAACGTAGTGATGCTCGATGCGCTTCTTACATTAGCAATCAACGATATATTAATGGCTACTGTGCAGCCTGTTCGACTCGGGAAATCTCCCGATCGACGATCCGGCACTCGGTGTGCCGAGACGCTCGACCGATGCGGAGCAAAACGCATGAGTGTCGAAACAGCATTGGCGCAGCTACTGCGCATGATCCACCATCGCGCCCTGAATTTGGCTGCACTACCGGACGATGAGAGAGATCCATACTACGACAGCATCCGCCGGTCCTGTTGCGGAGCGGCCGAGCACATCGGTCAATCCCCCGACAATGCCGCCATCACCGCAAACAGCATGGTCGAATTTACCCGGGCGATGGTCGGCATCATCGAGGCGGGGCGCGGATAAATCGCACGTCGACACGCTCGCGACGAGCTCGGCAGGTGCCGAGAAGCGCGGCTACGGCGCGTTGCCTGCGGCTCGCGAGATGACGATTGCCATGCGCAGGTCGACGATCGGGCTTCCGAGCGATCGCTATCTCAGATCCCGCCCCAGATGTTCGAGGACAGGTGCTTGGTTGTCGGCATCACCGGCCAGCAAATATCCAGCTGATTGTCGGACGGCATGCCGTTCCGCATCCGCGTTGGGTTGCGGGCATCCTGCGCATATTTCAAGGCCGCGCCCATGCGGTTCAATGTCTTCAGGATCGACATAAAGTTCATCCTCAATTCGCCATGGCTGTAACGGGGGAATCCCGCCGCCTTCATGATGGCGCCTTGGATGACCGACGATCGTTTCCGCCGCGTTGCACGCAGGCGCAAGGCTCGTAACGAGAAGGACAGCCTTTGAAACATTTGTATGCAAACGAGCCGCCATGGCTTGCGAGGCGTCTGGCCGGCTCGGCTACTGCCGTTGCCGTTTCGAAACAAATTAACGTTCAAGCGCCATCAAACCGAAACCAAACTGCAGGAAAACCGCCATCGACCGGCCTGACCGGAATTTAAACAAAGGAAAAATCGAAATGTCCAAGATTGTTCGCAATGCAATTCTCGCCATTGTTGCTGTCGCCGGCTTTGCTGGTTCGGCTTATGCTCAGCAGGCGGCGCTCAATTCGTGCAGCAACCATGACGATTACTACGCCATGTGCCTGGGCGCGAACAACGGCGGCCACCATGATAGCCGCGGAAGCGATCGTCGTTAATCGATTATCCGCTGAAAAAAGCTCCGCAGGCATCTCGCCGGCGGGGCTTTTTCGCGCTTCACCACACCCCACCGGAAAACCTATGCCCTCGGGTTACCAGGTCAATTGCTCGAAGTTCGGAAAGAACGTCATTTTCAAATTGCGACGGTTGGTGAACCACCCTGGTAACCAGGCCCAGCTTGTACGCCGGCAGGCCACCCACAATGGAATCACGGCAAGTCGGCGGCCGCTATGGTAACCCGCATTTAATTAGCGTTAACTAATTATAGACCGCGCTGTTCTATTCTGACACAGCGCGGTCTACTGCCACACAATGACCGTGCAGGCGGCTCTGGCCAAACGCACCCCCCACCCAGCTGGAGCCGCCACCCTCACCATACTCGGCCCGGTTGAATTAATCCTTACCAAATATCCTTTCTGGTGTGTTTCGCGGAAAGGTAGCCTTGCAACCAAATGCTCGGTCGGTCGAGCACGACGCTTGGCCCTGAGCGCAGTTCCGTTGCCAGGAATCACTCTCGTTACAACGCGGTAGTCTGGCGGTCGCAGGACTGAAACATTGCTACTTTAACGTGCTATCGGTATCGGTAGGTGCATAGGGAGCGTGTGGCAAAATGTCGATTCCTCAAAACCTGAATGAGACAGATCTCAGATTCGAATGTCCAAGATGCCGGCATCCGATTATCCGGAAAGGCTCCTGGTTCAAGTCCGTGGCTACATTCAAATGCGGGGGCTGCCAAACGTCGATACGGCTTGGATATCCGGCAAAGCTGCGATTGTTCGAAAAACACAGGGAGTCAGCCAGCCCTAATCGCATCAGCCAAGCCTAATACGTGTCATCTCATTCCGACTAGGCGACGTCTCCGTTGGATCAGTCTTTGATATAGTGGCCGTCCCTGGTCGACTTGTTTTCAAACATTAATAACGCGGTTGAACCGCGCCTTTTTACTTCAGCGCCGACGATCACTGGCTACAGTGCCCTACTTCGCCGCCGCATACCCCGCGATGCCCTTGGTCTCGAGGAAATCCTCGAGACCGTATTCGGCATATTCGCGGCCGTTGCCGGACTGCTTGTAGCCGCCGAAGGGCAGGCCCGCGTCCCAGGCAGGGTAGTTGATGTAGACAGTGCCCGAGCGCATGCGGGCGGCCGCCTGGCGCGCCTTCTCGATGTCCTTGGCCTGGATATAGGAGGCAAGGCCGAAGACGGTGTCGTTGGCCTGCTCGATCGCCTGCTCGACTGTGTCGTAGGGCATGATCGACAGCACCGGCCCAAAGATTTCTTCCTTGGCGATGCGCATGTCGTGCGTCACGTTGGCGAAGACCGTCGGGCGGACATAGTAGCCGCGGTTGAGCTCGGCCGGGCGGCCGGGTCCGCCGGCGACCAGCGTTGCGCCTTCGTCGATGCCGCTTTGGATCAGGTCCTGGATCTTGCCGAACTGCAGTTGGCTCACCACCGGACCGAGCTTCGACGCGGGCGCGTCGGCCGGGCCGACGGTGAATTTCTCTGCCGCCTTCTTCGCATAGCCGGCGGCCTCGTCATGGCGGTCGCGCGGTACGAACATGCGGGTCGGCGCGTTGCAGGACTGGCCGCTGTTGGAGAAGCAGCCGGCGACGCCCTTGGTGACGGCCCGCTCCAGATCGACATCGGGGAACAGGATGTTGGCCGACTTGCCGCCGAGCTCCTGATGCACGCGCTTGACCGTGTCGGCCGCTGCCTTGGCGACCAGGATGCCGGCGCGGGTCGAGCCGGTGAAGGACATCATGTCGACATCCGGATGGCTGGCCAGCGACTGGCCGACGCCGGGGCCGTCGCCGTTGACGAGGTTGAAGACGCCCCTCGGCACGTCGGCCTCGTCGATGATCTCGGCGAAGATGATAGCGTCGAGCGGCGCGATCTCGGACGGCTTCAGCACCATGGTGCAGCCGGCGGCAAGCGCCGGACCGACCTTGCAGGTGATCTGGTTCAGCGGCCAATTCCACGGCGTGATCAGGCCGACGACGCCGATCGGCTCCTTGACGATGAGCGAGGAGCCCTTGATGTGGCGGAACTGGAAGGTCCTCAGCACCTCGGCCATCTTCTCCAGATGCGCTTGGCCGACGCCGACCTGGCTGTCCAGCGCCATCTGGCGCGGCGCGCCCATCTCGCGCGAGACGGCGAGCGCAAGGTCCTTGCTGCGCTTCTTATAGACTTCGATGACGCGGTTGAGGATGTCGAGCCGCTCCTCGACCGAAGCGAAGCCGAAAGTGGCGAAGGCGCGCTTGGCCGCCGCCACCGCCTTGTCGACATCGGCCTTGGAGCCGAGCGAAATCTGCGCGAACGCGTCCTCGTTGGATGGGTCGATGACATCGAGTGTGTTCGGCACAACAGGATCGACCCAGGCGCCGTCGATATAGAACTGCAGATTGTGTGACATGGTTTTCCTCGGCCAGCCGTGGGTGCTCGATTGTGGTGAATTGTCGTCGTATACCGCCAGAGATAACGGGGCGGCATACGCCCTGTCAAACGCAAGCGCCTGTTGAGCCCACTGGTTGGCGATGATCGTTCGCAAAAGGCGATCATTATAACTCAAATAATTCGTTGGAAAGATTGGTTCTGGAATGGCATTTCGGCGGCGAGCGCGCCTGGAGAATTGAATTGTCATTCCTACCCGTCACCGCGAACGATCTTCCAATCGATCTGAACCCGGTCAACGCCGAGCGCAAGCGCCCTGCCCTGACCTCGATCTCAGCCGGCGTGGTACCGGGACTGGTCCTGGTGGCGATGATCGCCAGCGTCGCCTATTCGGCGCGCGGTTTGTCCGGCCTCACCTTGTTCAGCCCGATGATCCTGGCCGTGGTGGCCGGCATGATCTATTCCAACGTGCTCGGCCTGCCCGCCCACGCCAAGGCCGGCATCGCCTTTTCGCAAAAGCGCCTGCTGCGCTTCGCCATCGTGCTGCTCGGCTTCCAGCTCACGTTCGGCCAGGTCGCGGGCATCGGCCTCGGTGGGGTCGGCATTGTCGCGGCCACGCTCGGTGCCACCTTCCTCTTCACCGTCGCGCTCGGCAAGCTGATCGGCGTCGAGGCCAAGCTGGCGCAGCTGATCGCCGCCGGCACCTCGATTTGCGGGGCTTCGGCGATCGTCGCCACCAACATCGTCACCGACGCGCGCGACGAGGACGTGACCTACGCGGTTGCCGCGATCACGCTGTTCGGCACCGTCGCCATGCTCGGCTTTCCGCTGCTGGCGCCGGTCTTCGGGCTCGACCAGCACGCCTTCGGTCTGTGGGCCGGAGCCTCGATCCATGAGGTGGCGCAGGTGATCGGCGCCGGCTTCCAGAACGGCACGCTTGCCGGCGAGACGGCGACCGTCGCCAAGCTGACGCGTGTCGCGATGCTGGCGCCGATGGTGATCGCGCTCGGCCTGATGGCGCGCCGCGGCAGCTCAGACACTTCCGGCGCCAGGCCGCCGCTACCCTGGTTCGTCGTCGCCTTCGTCGCGGTGGTGGCGCTGAACAGCCTGATCGCGATCCCGGTTCAGGTTCATGCCGCGATCGCCCTGGCCGCCCAGGTCATGCTGACCATGGGGCTCGCCGCCATGGGCCTTCAGGCCGATATTTCCCAGCTGCGCTCGCGCGGTCTTCGACCGCTGATGCTGGCCTTCTCGGCCTTCCTGTTCATCGCGGTCTTCAGCCTGACGCTGGTGAAGCTCGTCTGAGGCGGGCCGAGACCGGCCTCACCTCTCAGTCTTCGTCATCATCCTCGAACTCGCACGCCGCGACATAGATCGCGGCGAGCTTCTCGATGCCTGCCTGGTCTTCCTTGTCGAAGCGCCCGGGCATCGGGCTGTCGAGGTCGAGCACGCCGAACGCGCCTTCGGCATCGCGCAGAAGCACGACCAGCTCCGAGCGCGAATCGGCATCGCAGGCGATGTGGCCGGGAAATTCGTTGACGTCCTTGACCAGCATCGACATGTCGAGTTCGATGGCCTTGCCGCAGACGCCCTTGCCGACAGCGATGCGAACGCAGGCGGGCTTGCCCTGGAAGGGCCCGAGCACCAGCTCGTCGTCGGAGGCGAGGAAATAGAAGCCGGCCCAGTTGAGGTCGGGCACCATCTGATAGATCAGCGCCGCGGTGTTGGCGGCGTTGGCAACGGAATCGCCCTCGCCTTCGAGCAGCGCTTTCAATTGCGTGGCCAACCCCTTGTAGAAGGCTTGCTTATTGCTTGTGTCGATTGCCGTTGCCGCAAACATCGTATTGTTGCTCCGTTGCCCTTAGCGCCCGGCTTCATGCTTGATATGCCTTCATCAGATCCTGAACGGTTTTGATCGGCAGGAACAGTCGCAATTCGTTGGACGGCAATGCGGTGAAACCATGATCGACATAGAGCTTCATCCTGCGCGCTATCTTGGCCGGATCGCCGCAATCCAGTACATCCAGCATGACAACGGCAATTCCGATTTGCTCGGCAACCCTCGCTATGCGCGCCAGCGCGTCAAGCAGAAGATCGCCGCCATATCCATTGCCTGCGAAACGCAGGTCAACGCCCATCATGGACAAATAGGCCGCGGGGATGCTCCCATGTCCCGGCCGGGTTCTCGCATATTTGTGCGGTAGCTCGCCATAATCCACCGAGTGCGAATTGATGGCGTAAAAGCCGATCAGGTCTTCGGTTGGGCTGAGCATGACGAAGACACGAAGATTGTCGGCTTTGGACAGTTTGTTGGCTGTCCGTTTGAAGAAATTGTCGACCTGATCCACGCCACAGAAAAAAGCCGTTCGATCATGCTTTTCAGGATCGAACGGCTCTATGACATTGGCGACTTCGGGCTGCCGCGTCACTTGGAAATGACGGTTTTGGCATAGCGGGCAAACGACGCCCGCAGTCGGTCCGTTGGCGGTGGGGGATTGTCGATAGCCGCAAAGAAGGCAGCATGATCGACAGGCCGCAGAGCGGTGCGCTCATGAGCCTCTATCGTTTCCATGGCGGCCTTGTAGGCGGCATTCATTGTGAAAACCGAGTCATCGACACCGGCAAGAGCTGCGGCTTGCTGAATGGCCTTCTTGATGCGCGGTTTTGTGCGGAAGTTCATCCGCTCGCTGCTGCGCTCCTCGATCTCTCGAATTTCATCATGGAAATTTTCCATGTTCTTGCTCCTTCGCACATCTATGTACGTCGCATCGGCGTACAGGTCAAGAAAGCTGCATAACGGCGAGTTGCGGCGGTTGCCGCAGGCATTCTTGGTCGTTTCTCCGTTGCAAGAGCGCTGACGCGCCCGATAAAGTCCCTCCCCTCTGCCACCAGCCGCCGGGAAACAGCCCATCGTGACCTCCAGCCATTCCAAGACGGCGAGGGCCAGGACGATCCGGATCGCCGCCGCTGTCATCCGCGACGACGGCGGCAGGCTGCTTCTGGTGCGCAAGCGCGGCACGACCGTCTTCATGCAGGCCGGCGGCAAGATCGAGCCGGGTGAATTGCCCACCGCCGCCCTGGCGCGCGAATTGCGCGAGGAGCTGGGCGTTGCCGTCGATCCGGCCGCGGCCTTCCATCTCGGTTCCTTCTCGGCGCCCGCCGCCAATGAGCCGGACACCTGCGTCGAGGCCGAGCTGTTCGAACTCTCCATCATCGGCGAGCCGGTCCCGGCCGCCGAGATCGAGGAGATGATCTGGCTGAACCCGGAACTGGCAAGCGGCATGGATCTCGCGCCGCTCACAGCCGATATCGTGCTGCCGCGCTACGGCCGCCAGCCATGAGCGGGCGCAGCCAGGCAAAACAGGCGGCGGGCGAAGCGCCCCTTACTTTCGCGGTGCTGGTTTTTCCCGGCTTTCCGATGATGGCATTTTCATCCGTCATCGAGCCGCTGCGCGCCGTCAACATTCTTGCCAAGCGCGACTGCTATCGATGGGTGATCGTCGGCGCCGATGCGGGTAGCGTGGATGCATCGAACGGCGTCGTCATCCAACCCGGCTTCTCGGCAGCCGACGCGCCGAAGGTCGACCGCATCGTGGTGTGTTCCGGCGGCGACGCCGATCATGTCGTGGCCGATGAGGCGATGAGCTGGATCCGCAAAAGCCTGCGCGGCGGCGCGCATATCGGCGCTGTCGCCGACGCTGCATTCTTCCTCGCCCGCGCCGGCCTGCTCGACGGCCATGCCTGCACCTTGCACTGGACCAGCCAGGCAGCCTTCACCGAGGCTTTTCCGGATATCGAGCTTCGGCGCGATCTCTTCGTCATCGACCGCAAGCGCTTCACCTCGGCCGGCGGCGTCGGCAGCCTCGACATGATGCTGGAAATCATCACGCGCGATTATGGCGCCGAGCTTGCGGCTGGTGTCGCCGAATGGTTCGTGCACTCGCCATTGCGGTCGAGCGTCGACCGCAAGCTGATGCCGCTCAGGCTGCGCACGGGCGTCCAGAACGAGCTGGTTCTGTCGGCCATCGCCATTATGGAGGATGCGGTCGAGGAAAGGCTCGGCATGGCGGAACTGGCCGAACGGCTCGGCGTCTCGCCCGACAAGCTCGAGCGCAGTTTCCGCGCCGAGCTGGATATCTCGCCCAATGGATATTACCGGCGGCTGCGACTTAAGCGGGCTGCCGATCTGCTGGCACATTCGACGCTGATGGTGCGCGATGTGGCGCTGGCTTGCGGCTTTGCGTCGATGTCGAGCTTTGCAAGAGCGTTTCGCGAGGAGCACGGGCGCGCGCCTAAGGCGATGCGGCGGCATTAGTGTGTTTGTGCGCGCTGACGCGATGAAACGCTGGCGCGAAGGATCACGGCGTTGCCCGTTCGCCTGCGGCGTCCGGCACGACATCTGCGGGAATCCGCACACACTTCGTGTGACGTATAGATCATGTTCTCCGCAACAGGAGGCCTCCCATGAGCATCGTCGTATTCGACCCCGACAGCACCGAGGATGTGGACTTCAAGGATCGCATGCGCCACCCCGTCGCGGCCGATCCGGCCGGCGGCATGTGGCTGTCCGACACCGAGCCGTCCTTCATCGACGCTGACGCGCTGCGCAAGGGGCGGCTGGCCAAGCTGCGCGCCTGGATGCGCGAGGCTGGCTATGGCGGCGTCGTTTTGTTCGATCCATACAACCAGCGCTACGCCACCGGTTCGCGCAACATGTTCGGCTATTTCCTGCGCAACTCGACCCGCTATTTCTTCGTGCCCACCGAAGGGCCGATCGTGCTGTTCGAATATCCGCAGAGCTATCATGTCTCGATGGTGCTCGACACGATCGACGAGGCGCGGCCGTCCAAGCTCGTCTGGTCGTCGGTGTCGGGCCGCGACGACGAGACCGCGGGGCCGTTCGCCGACGAGATCGCGGAGCTTCTGAAGAAGCATGGCGGCGGATCGATGAAGCTTGGGCTCGACCGCTGCAGTCATCTGCAGGCGCTGGCGCTGGAAAAGCGCGGCTGTGAAGTGAAGGACTGCCAGGGCGAGATCCTGGCGGTGCGCGCGGTCAAGACGCCGGAGGAAGTGAAATGCCTGCTGGCCTCGATGGCGGGCGCCGAGGCCGCGGTGGCGGCGGTGCGCGAGGCGATCAAGCCCGGCGTTTCCGAGAACGAGCTGTTCGCCATCATGTATGGCGAGGTGATCCGCCAAGGCGGCGAGTTCATCGAGACCCGGCTGCTCACCTCGGGACAGCGCACCAATCCATGGTTCAACGAGGCGAGCGGCCGCAAGATCAGGCCGGGCGAGTTGCTGGCGCTCGATACCGACACGATCGGCTGCTACGGCTATTATTCCGACTTCTCGCGCACCTTCCGCTGCGGCCCGGGCAAGCCGACGCCCTATCAGAAATCGCTCTACCGCATGGCGCATGACCAGGTGCAGCACAACATCTCGATCGTGAAGCCCGGCATGGTGTTCCGCGAGATCGCCGAGAAGGCCTGGAAGATCCCGGACCGCTTCGTCGACCTGCGCTACACCTCGGTCATGCACGGCGTCGGCATGCATGGCGAAACGCCTTTCATCGCGCACGCTATGGACTACGAGACCTATGGCCGCGATGGCGTCATCGTGCCCGGCATGGTGGTGAGCGTGGAAAGCTATATCGGCGAGAAAGGCGGTCGCGAAGGCGTCAAGCTCGAGGATGAGGTCCTGATCACCGAGACCGGCACCGAACTGCTCTCGCGGTTTCCGTATGAGGATGAGTTTCTTGAGCCGCAGGTTTGATGCAGGCAAGCACGATGAGCGCCGGTCCGGCATCGCAAGCCTTGGCGATTGGCCGCAACACCAGTGCCGTCGTCATTCCAGGGCGAAGCAAGGAGCGAAGCGACGCGGCGCAGACCCAGGAATCCATGCCGTTCCGTCTCCGCTTCGCCACGGTGCGGAATTCTGTTTGGCAGCAATTGACGATCAAGGTAACGGCATGGATTCCAGGGTCTTCGCGACGCCGCTGCGCGGCTGCTGAGCCCTGGAATGACGAAATTTGAGCATACGCATGAAAACGCCCATTTCCATCCGACGCGGTACAGTGGCCGCGGTGTTCATCGATCTCCAGGAGGAGCATCGCAAGGACAAGCGCTATCTGGTCGAAGGTTTTGCCGACATCCTCGCCAATGTGCAACGCCTGCAGGAGGCGGCGCGGCGTAATTTCGTGCCGCTCTACCACTGGGCATATATCGTCGATCTCGCCGCGGCGCGGCCGTTCCACCCAGTCGATGAAAGCGGGAAATCGGCCTTTTCCGACAAGGACGATCCGCTGACCGCAATCTGCCATGAAGTGGCGCCGCAAGATGGCGAAGCCACGCTGGTCAAGCAGGAAGCCAGCGCCTTCGGCAAGAACGATTTTGGCGACAAGCTCAAGGCCTCCGGCATCGAATGGCTGGTGATTGCGGGCGTTTGGACCGAGGCCTGCATCGACGCGACGGTGAAGGACGCGGTAGCGCGCGGGTTTCGCGTGCTTTTGGTCAAGGATGCCTGCGGCAGCGCAAGTGCCGCCATGCACCAGACCGGCATCCTCAATCTCGCCAACCGTCTCTATGGCGGCGCCGTCACCAACACGCTCGACGCCTGCCGGCTGTTGGCGGGAGACACCGTGAAGGTGTGGCAGGTCGAGGGTTCGGTGCCGCTGCGCTTCACATTCGAGAACGCGGCGCAGCTCTACGCCGAGCTTTGACGGCAGTGACCAGAGCCCAAACCGATCCGTCGAGCCGCGGCCACTACGCCGACCGGCTCGATCCGGAGTTGTGGGACTATATCGACGAGGTCAACAGCTGGTACCCGCCGGAAATCGTCGCCGCGCCGATCGCGAAGCGGCGCGCGGTCTACAATCGGATGTGCGCGGCTTTTTATCAGGCTTGTCCCGAAGGCGTGACGACCAGCGACGGCCTCGTCGCGACGGCGACGCATCCAATCCCGGTGCGGCACTATCGCATGGCGGGCAAGGCGGCAGCGACCGTCGTCTATTACCATGGCGGTGGTTTTGTCCTTGGCGACCTCGATAGCCATGACGACATCTGCGCCGAAATCTGCGCCGGCACCGGTTTCGAGGTGGTCTCGGCCGACTACCGGCTGGCGCCGGAGCATCTGCACCCCGCCTCCTACGACGATGCGTTGGCAGTGTTCGAATGGGTCGCCGCGACGAGCACACTGCCGATCGTGCTTTGCGGCGAAAGCGCCGGCGGCAATCTCGCCGCTGCGGTGGCGCAGGCAACGCGGCGCCATGAACGGCAGGCTGTTGGCCAGATGTTGATCTATCCGGGGCTAAGCAGCGACGAGACCGGGCGCTCTTATGTCGAGCATGCCGAAGCGCCGCTGCTCAGCGTAAGCGACATCGAGTTCTACCGTCGCATCCGGTCCGCGCCCGGGCAGTCGACGGACGACCCGACTTTCTCGCCGCTCAGGGACCGTGACTTCTTTGGCCTGCCGCCGACGATCATCGTCACCGCCGAATGCGATCCGCTGTCGTCGGACGGCGAAGTCTATCGCGAGCGCATCCTTGCCGCCGGCGGCCGCGCCTGGTGGCGCGAGGAGCCGAGGCTGGTGCACAGCTTTCTGCGCGCAAGGACGACTGTGCCGCGCGCTGCGGAGGCGTTTCGAAGGATCATCAGCGACATCTCGAAGCTGAGCGCCGGCGATGGAGCGCTAATCTCCCTCCTCGTGGGGGAGATGGCCGGCAGGCCAGAGGGGGGCGCGAAGGAACGCGGCTCCTCGGACTTCTGATCATCTGAACGACTTGAGAAGGTAGCGCTGACTGCCGAAACGCCGGCGGGACAGCGCCCCCCTCTGCCCTGCCGGGCATCTCCCCCACGAGGGGGGAGATTGGCTGTACCCTCTGCGGAACAGCGCACAAGAACTGCGGAAAACCAAACATTTCGCCGCCGAAAGCGGACCTATCATCCCCTCGCAGGCAACGGCGCTCCGGCGGACGCATCCGCCCCCGCATGGCGGCCCGGAGCGCCCAACAACAGAGGGAACGACGATGAAATTCATGCTGACCGACAGAAAACTGCATCCGCAAGCCAAGCCGATCACCGACGATTTCAAGAAGGGCGCGATCAGTCGGCGCGAATATCTGGCCTTGATGGCCGGCTTCGGCGTCAGCGCCGCCGGAGCGATGGCGCTGGGCGGGATCGCTGCCTCGCCTGCCCGCGCCGCCGAGCCGAAAAAGGGCGGCGTGCTGCGCGTCGCGATGAACGTCAAGGGCTTTAAAGACCCGCGCACCTTCGACGGCGTCGAGATGTCCAATGTCGCGCGCCAGTGCAACGAATATCTGGTGCGCTGGAAGACCGACTTTTCCTTCGAGCCCTGGCTGCTCGAAAGCTGGGAGACCAGCGATGACGCCAAGACGATCACGCTGCACGTGCGCAAAGGCGTCACGTGGTCGAATGGCGACATTTTCAACGCCGAGGACGTGATCCACAACCTCAACCGCTGGTGCGATGCCTCGGTCGCCGGCAATTCGGTCGCGGCGCGCATGGGCGCGCTGGTCAATGCCGACACCAAGAAGCCGGTAGACGGCGGCATCCAGAAGGTCGACGACTATACCGTCAAGCTCAACCTGCCGAAGCCCGACATCTCGCTGATCACCGGCATGGCCGACTATCCGGCGCTGATCATGCACCGCTCCTATGAAGGCGATGCCGATCCGAAGAAGGCTTTGGCCATCACCACCGGCCCTTGCGAGCTGGTGAGTTGGGACGCCGAGACGGGCGCGGAGGTGAAGCGCAAGGACAAGCCGTGGTGGAAGGGCGAGTTCTATCTCGATGGCATCAAATGGGTCGACTACGGCTCCGATCCCAACGCCACGCTGTCGGCCTTCGAATCCGGCGAGATCGACACCGACCACGAGACCACGGCGGACGCCGTGTCGCAAACCGAGCACATGGGCCTGCAGAATTCCGAGATCGCCACCGGCTCGACCATCGTCGCGCGCTTCAATGTCTCCAACGCGCCCTATGACGACGTCAAGGTGCGCCGAGCCGCGCAGCTTGCGGTCGATAATGCGGCCGTGCTGAAGCTCGGGCTGGACGGCCGCGGCAAGCCCGCCGACAACCACCATGTCGGCCCGATGCATCCGGAATTCGCCGATATCGGCCCGGCCAAGCGCGAGGTGGAACAGGCCAAGAAGCTGATTTCGGAATCCGGCAAGGCCGACCACGAATATGAGCTGATCTCGGTCGACGTCGAGTGGCAAAAGAGCACCGCCGACGCGATCGCCGCGCAGATCCGCGAGGCCGGCCTGAAGATCAAGCGCACCGTGCTGCCGGCCGCGACCTTCTGGAACGACTGGGCCAAGTTCCCCTATTCCTGCACCGAATGGCTCGGCCGCCCGCTTGGCGTGCAGGTGCTGGCGCTGGCCTACAAATCGGGCGGCGCCTGGAATGAAAGCGCCTATTCCAACAAGGAGTTCGACGAGCTTCTCGACAAGGCGCTTGCAACGCCGGATGCCGCCCAGCGCAAGGAGATCATGGCCAAAATCGAGACCAATTTGCGCGATGCCGGCATCATCATCCAGCCCTACTGGCGCTCGGTCTACCGAACCTATCGCAAGGGCGTACAGGGCTGCGAACAGCACCAGGCGCTCGAGCAGCATTTCGAGAAAGTCTGGCTGGAGTCCTGATCCTCCCAGGAGCGAGCGGCCGGCGCGACCTTCCCGGTCGCGTCGGCCGAGCGCTCATTTGTCAAGCGATTGCCTTTCGGCTCAGATTGCGTCGGCGGCGATTGCTACGAAAGACGGCCACCAGTTCGTCGACGCCACCGCCCTCCTTCGCCCGCCGCAAGGCTATGTAAGTGGTCGTCGCGACGGCAGGGCGAAAAAGCACACGGCGACCGCCAGCGAGAGAACCGGATTCCGTCCGATGAACGAGAGCGCATTGCCGACTACCCCGCCCAGCCGGAATCTGCTGGCTGCACCTGGGCTCTCCAAAGCCATCGGATTGATCTCTGCTGCCTAGGAGAAGATCTCCGCCAGTTCGTCGATGCTTGCGCCTTCTTTCGCCTGGCGCAGCTCGACATAGCTCACCGCGGTTGCGATCGAGAGCACCATCGAGACCACCGTCTGCACCAGCGCGGCGCCGATCTCGGCGATGATGCCGCCGAACAGCACCAGAACGAGCAGCATTCCCCATTGGATGATCATCGCGATGATGATGAGAATGAGGAACAGGCCGAAAAGTCCCCAGCGACTGCCCTTGGTGAGGACCCGGCTGCGCGACATCGAGCCGAACACGCCCCGCCGCTCCTGGATCAGGACCGGCACCGACATCGACCAGCCGAGCCAGAGGATAATGCCCGGCACGATCAACAGCATCAGGCCGATACCCGCGCTGAGACCGACGAGAAGGCCGATGCCAAGCGTCGGCAGCAGAAAGCGGATCGCAATCTGGATGCAGTCGCCAAATGACGGACGCTTGCCATTGAGGTCCTCGATGGTCGCCCGCACCAACGCCGACTGCAGCAGCAGCGCGCACACGAACGAAATCAATCCGGCGATGATGGTGATGTAGGAATTGCGAAACATGGCGCCTGGGTCGGCCATGGTGCCGGGGTCGCGCTGCATCATGGCGTCGATCTGCGGCTGGGTCCACAGCCTGATGAGCAATGCCGGCAGGCCCGAAAACAAAGCCGCCAACCCCACGCAAAGTCCGAGGTTTCGGCCAATCACTCCGAAGGTGTTGCTGAATACCCTGCCGATCTCGAATCTGCCGGGTCGTCCCAATGTTGCAGTCGTCATGATAATTTTCCCCCGAGTCACCGCTGCGTCTATCGGCGACTTCAAAGTAAATTTGCCAAGATTGAAGGGCTACGTCCAGTGCGCTTGCAATTGTCATGGCGTATTGCCAGTGTCGGCCCCGAACCGCAGGTTGCAGGGGGAACGAGCGGGTGACAGCCGCAGCGACGGAAGAGGCCGGACGGCTGGCGCAGTTGCACAAGCAACTGCTGGGGGACGATTCGATCCAGTTCGCCTTGCCGACCTACGTGCGGCCCGAGCCGCCGGAGTGGCTGAAGCCGTTTGTGGACGGCTTGGCGAAGCTCGGTCCCTACATGATTTATCTGTTCTGGGGCGCGGTCATCATCGGCGTCGCGATCATTGCTTTTCTGCTTTTCCTCGAGGCGAAAGGCATTGCCTGGCGCCTGCCATGGCGGCGGAAACGCGAAGAAACCGAAGCGAAGGAAGAGTGGCGCCCTGACGTGGGGGCCGCCCAGGTCCTGCTCTCCGAGGCCGATGCGTTCGCCGCGCGCGGCGAATATGACGAGGCGGTGCATCTTCTGTTGCGCCGCAGCGTCTCAGACATCGCCACCCGGCTGCCCGACTTCCTGCGCCCATCGCTCACCGCGCGCGACATCGCGGCGGCGGGCTCCATCCCCACCCGGCCGCGCGCCGCCTTCAGCGAGATCGCGCGCATCGTCGAGGCCGCCTTGTTTGCCCGCCGTCCCGTCGGCGCTGAGGGCTGGCAGCAGGCGCGCGGCGCCTATGAGCAGTTCGCCTTCCGGGATGCCTGGGCATGACCGCGCAGATGACAGGCGCAGCGCAAGAGCCGTTCAGCCGCAAGACCCTGTTCTGGGGCATTTTCGCCAGCCTGTTGGCGGCGGCCGGATTTTTCCTGCTGTCCACCTATGCGCCGGATTTCCGCCAGCCCCAGGGCGGCGCCACGCCGTTCTCGAAGGGCGGCACCGGCTATGCCGGGCTTGTCGAATGGCTGAAGCTCACCAACGGACAGGCGCCGCCGATGGAGCGCGGCGAAAAGGACCTCGCGTCTCCCCTGGCATCGACCTTCCTGCTGGTCGTCACCATCGCGCCGGGCAGCGACCCGGCCGCGCTCGATCGCCTCATCAAGCTGCGCTCTGGCAAAGACACGCTGTTCGTGCTGCCCAAATGGCAGACCTTTCCGTTGTTCAGCCACGAAGGCTGGGAGGAAAAAGTAGAGCGGCTGCCCAACAACGTCGTCAACGACTGGCTCGGCCGCATCGCCAAGGCCAAGCTCGGCGAAGCCAAGAACACGCTCTCGCAGATCAACATCGCCGGCCGCATGGTGGCCGCGCCGGACGAGCTGCAATGGGTGGCGGACGACCATCCGCTGATCGCGGCGGGCGACGGCAGGGCTATCCTGACCGAGCTCGACAACGAACCCTTCTACATCCTCACCGATCCCGATTTCCTCAACAATGCCGCGCTGAAGGACGAGCAGAAGGCGACCGCGGCGCTCGACATCATCGCCATGCTGGAGCCTGCCAAGGGCGCCGTCATGTTCGACCTGACGCTGCACGGCATCGGCGGCAACTACGATCTCGCCAAGCTGCTGATCGAACCGCCCTTCCTGGCTTTGACGCTGTCGGTGCTTGTGGCGGCCGCGCTCGCCTTCCTGCACGGGCTCGGCCGCTTCGGCCCACCGCGCGCGGAGGGGCGCGCCATCGCCTTCGGCAAGCGGGCGCTGGTCGACACCACGGCGATGCTTTTGAAGCGCGCCGGGCGGCTGCAGGAGCTTGGCGACCGTTACGCAGCGCTGATGCGCCAGCGCGCGGCCGCCCTGCTCGGCGCGCCGCACGGGCTGCAGGGCGAGGCGCTCGACCGCTGGCTCGATTCCCGCGACAAGGAAGAACAGCACGGCTTCACCGCCCGCTTCAGGGCAGTACACGATTCCAACAATCTAGCCGCAATGCACGAAGCAGCCGAGAAGCTGCATGACTGGACGGCAAGGAGGCTCATTGAACGTCGATGAAGTGAAGACCCTGGCGAACGCGATCAGGGAAGAAGTGGCGAAGGCGATCACCGGGCAGCGCGACACGGTCGACCTGATGCTGACGGCGCTGTTTGCCGGCGGGCATATCCTGCTCGAAGGGCCGCCCGGCACCGCCAAGACGATGACGGCGCGCTGCTTCGCGCAGGCGCTCGGCGTCGCCTATGGCCGTATCCAGTTCACGCCCGACCTGATGCCCGGCGATATCGTTGGCGCCAACATCTATAATTTCCAGACTGGGCAGTTCACGCTGACGCGCGGCCCGATCTTCTGCGAGCTTTTGCTCGCAGACGAAATCAACCGCACCCCGCCGAAGACGCAAGCCGCGCTGCTCGAGGCCATGCAGGAGCATGCCGTCACCTTCGACGGCACCACCCATTCGCTCGGCCGGAATTTTATGGTGGTGGCGACGCAGAACCCCATCGAGCACCAGGGCGTCTATCCGCTGCCCGAAGCGCAGCTCGACCGCTTCCTGTTCAAGCATCGGGTGAGCTATCCGGATCTCACCGAAGAGCGCGCCATCATCGTCCATCACGGCGGCGGCTCGGCCTCGCACGATATCGAGCAATACGGCATCAAGGCGCGGACGGACCGCAAGACGCTGGAAGCAGCGCTCGCCACGGTCGGCGACGTCACGCTGGTCGACGATGTCGTCGGCTATATCGCGGCCCTTGTGCGCGGCACGCGCGAAAGCCCTGACCTGGAAGTGGGAGCGAGTCCACGCGCGGGCGCCATGCTGGCGAGAGCCGCGCGCGCCAGGGCGGCGCTCGACGGCCGCAACTATGTCATCCCCGACGACGTCAAGGCGCTGGCCGTGCCGGCGCTGCGCCACCGTGTCGTTCTCTCGCCGGCGGCGCAGATCGACGGGCGGCTGGTCGAGCAGATCGTCTCCGACCTCGTCGAGCAAACGGAAGCGCCGCGTTGATCTATCCGAGCGGCCGAGCGGTCTGGGCAGCGGCGGCGGGGGCGATCCCGGCCTTCCTGATCGCGCTCGCTTTGCCGCATGTCTGGTATCTCGGCCTGTTGTGGATCTGCCTGCTGCTTGCGTTCCTGGCGGTGGACGCAGCCGCAGGCAGGGGCCGCGCCTCGCTTGACGCTACGCTGACGGCGCCGCCGCAGGTCGGCGTCGGCGGACGCTTCACGCTGCACGTCGCAGCCGGCGCAGGCGCAAGGCTGCGGCGCCTGCAGGCGCGTGTCGGGCATGACCAGCGGGTCCAGCCATTGGCCGGCACCGGCGGCGCGCTACCGGCCAGTGGCGGCACGCTCGATCTCGAATTCGAGGCCATCCGCCGCGGCATCGCCGGCTTCGATCGTCTCTGGCTGCGCTGGCAGGGTCCGTTCGGGCTGATCTGGAACCAGGTCGTGTTGCCGGTCGACCACAAGGTCGCGGTGCTGCCCAATGTCGACAGCGCGCGCGACGAGGCGATCACGCTCTTGCAGCGCTCGGCCCTTGCCGACGGCCATACGCAGAAGCGCGCCGGCCAGGGCCGCGAGTTCGAGGCGCTGAAGGATTACCAGCCCGGCATGGGGCGCCGCATGATCGACTGGAAGCGCAGCGCCCGGCACGGCAAGCTTCTGGCACGCGAGTTCCGGATCGAGGAGAACAACAACATCGTTTTGGCCATCGATAGCGGCCGGCTGATGTGCGAGCCGGTCGACGGGGTGCCAAAGGTCGACCGCGCGGTGACGGCGGCGCTTCTGTCGGCGTTCATCGCGCTCAAGGGCGGCGACCTCGTCAGCCTGTTCTCCTTCGATGCCAGGCCGCGCGTGTCGAGCGGCGCGGTGCGCGGCTCGCCGAGCTTCACCATGATCCAGAAGCGCGCAGCCGAGATCGACTATTCGACCGAGGAGACCAACTTCACCCTGGCGCTGACCACGCTTTCGGCGAAGCTCGACCGGCGCTCTCTGGTCATCGTCTTCACCGATTTCGTCGACCCGATCAGCGCCGAACTGATGCTGCGCACCGTTGGCCGGCTTACCGAGCGGCATCTGGTGCTGTTTATGCTGATGAAGGATGTGGAGCTCGAGACGCTGGCCGACATGGCGCCGGCGGCGCCCGAGGATGTCGCCCGCTCCGTCATCGCCGGCGATCTGTTGCGGCAGCGGCAGGTGGTGATCGGCAGGCTCAGGCTGTTTGGCGCGCATGTCATCGAGGCCGACCACCAGCGGCTCGGTCCGGCGCTGGTCGAGCGCTATGTCCAGCTCAAGGAGGAGAACCTTCTATGACGCTGTCGGCCGGCACCGATTCCGTGCGCCAGTCGCTGGCAAGCTTCCGCCAGGAGCGCGAGGCCGACTGGAAAGCCTTCGAGGCGCTGCTTGCGCGCGTCGAGAAGCGCGCGCCGCGCGCGCTCTCGGAAGACGAGCTGCTGTCGTTGCCGCTCCTCTACCGTTCGGCGCTGTCGTCGCTCTCGGTGGCGCGCGCGACCTCGCTCGACAGCGCGCTGATCGCCTATCTCGAGGCACTGTGCCTGCGCGGCTATTTCTATCTCTATGGCGCGCGGCGGAGCTTGAGAACGCGCATCGGCGACTTCTTCCTTCACGACTGGCCGGCGGCGATCCGCGACCTGTGGCGCGAAGTATGGACATCGGTCGGGCTCACCGTCATCGGTGCCATTGCCGGCTATTGGCTGGTCGCATCGGACAAGCGCTGGTACGACGCCATCATCGCGCCGAGCCTGGCGGGCGGGCGCAACCCGGATTCGTCGGCCGAGGCGCTGCGCAGCGTGCTTTACGGCGGCGGCGACCATTTCCTGTCGGGCTTCGCGGCCTATCTCTTCACGCACAACACGCAGGTCTCGATCCTGGCGTTCGCGCTGGGCTTCGCCTTCGCCGTGCCGAGCGTGCTGATCATCCTGATGAATGGCTGCATGCTCGGCGCCATTTTCCAGATCTATGCCGCCAAGGGCCTGGGCTTCGAGCTCGGCGGCTGGCTTTCGATCCACGGCACGACGGAGCTGTTCGCCATCGCCATCGCGGGCGCTGCCGGCATGCGCATCGGCACCAGCATCGCCTTTCCCGGCGAACTGACCCGCATGGCCGCCGCCGCCCAAGCCGGGCGCGTGGCGGCGACCGCTATGATCGGCGTCACGGTGATGCTGCTTTTTGCCGGACTGTTGGAAGGCATCGGCAGGCAGACGATCACCAGCGACCTCGCCCGCTATTCGATCGGCGGCGGCATGCTGGCGGTCTGGATCTCATATTTCTACCTGTTGCGGATGGTACGGCATGGCGACCGCTAGGACAGCCAGGGCAAAGAACCCTACCGCGCTGATACGTCCGCTGGTGACACCCGAAGGCGTGGACCTGCGGGTCAAGCTGGCGGATGCCGGCACCCGCGCTTCCGGATTCCTGCTCGACGTGGTGATCATCGTCGTCGCGGCCGTGATCGTCTCGCTGGTGATGATCTTCGGCCTTGCCGGGCTTGGCATCCAGGATGCGCAGCCGCTGTTCATCGTCTGGATCATCTTCATCTTCTTCCTGCGCAACGTCTATTTCATCGCCTTCGAAGCGGGCCGGCGAGCAGCCACGCCGGGCAAGCGCATGGTTGGCGTCAGGGTCGCTTCGCGCAGTGGCGCCGGCCTCACCATCGACCAGGTCATCGCGCGCAATCTGATGCGCGAGATCGAAGTTTTTCTGCCGCTGTCGATCCTCGCCGCGCGCGCCAGCGCCGATGTCGCCGACACGCTGACGACCATCTTCGGCCTGGTCTGGGCGCTGCTGTTCTCGCTGTTTCCGCTGTTCAACCGCGACCGGCTGAGGATCGGCGACCTGCTCGCCGGCACCTGGGTGGTCGAGGCGCCGAAAGTGGCGCTGGTCGAAGACCTTTCGCAGCGCAAGGACCCGGTCGCGGCCCGCTTCCAGTTCAGCCCCGCGCAGCTCGACGCCTATGGCATCGCCGAGTTGCAGAAGCTGGAGGAAGTGCTGCGCCGCGACGATTATTCGGCGCTGAAGGCGGTGGCCGAGACCATCGCCCGCAAGATCGGCGCCCGGGTCGAGCCGATCGATTCAAAGGTTTTTCTCACCGCCTATTACGGCGAGCTCCGGGCGCATCTGGAGCGCAAGCTGCTGCTCGGGAACCGCAAGGCGGATAAGTACGCGCGGTAGGTTGGAGCTCTCGGTATGTCCACCACGATCAGCCAAGCCGAGAGCGCCAGGATAGAAAGCGCGATTCAGGCAGCGGTGTCCGGATCGTGGGAGGAATTTGCGAAACTCACCGACGTACCGTTTCCAAACGATGCATCGATGAAGGAGCAATTCGAGGATTCCTATCCGCGGCTTAAGCAGGCCAGGGGAAATTGGCAAATGACCTCAGGCATAGGTGTCGTGCCTGAAGATGGGACGCGCGTGATCACAGTCATCATCAAAGCACCGCCCACCGTGGACATCGTCCTGACGCTGCACAGCACAAGCGATCAGGATGACAGCGCCATCAGCATTTGGACGTTTTTTCAGCAGCTGAATTGGGACGATTAGGCCCTCGCCTATCTCACCCACTTCTCGTAATCCGACACCAGCAGATGCAGCGGCGCGACGTCCTCGTCGATGTTGGAGAAGCGGCCGATCGGCTCGCGAAAAACGTTGTCGGTGAGGTCGTCATTGACGGTGGAAACCTCGCCGATCAGCACGTCCTTGCCCTCGGCCCAGAAGGCGTGCCAGACGCCGGGCAAAAGCGTCACGCTCTGGCCGGGATCGAGCTTCAGCAACCCGCCCGCCGGCAATCTGGTCATGGTGCCGTCGACCGGCACCGAGACTTCGGCCTTCGGGTCGATGCCGCCGTCGCGGTCGTGCATGAACAATTCCAGCACCAGCTTGCCGCCGCCACGGTTGATGATGTCCTCGGCCTTGATGTTGTGGCGGTGCATCGGAGACAGCTGATCCTTGCGCGAGATCATGATTTTTTCGGCATAAAGCATGCCCATGCCGAGCTTCATGTCCTCGTAGCGACCGTTGCGCACGGTGAACAGGAACAGGCCGAGCTCGTCGAACTTCTCCTGGCCGTAGTCGGTGATGTCCCAGCCGAGGCGCGAGGTGAAGATGGCCGGGGAATCGCCCTTATGCGCCTTCATCTCTTCCGGCGACCAATAGGCGAAGGGCGGCATGATATAGCCGAAGGAGCGGATGAAGGCGTCGGCTTCGCGGATGATGTCGTTGATCTTGGAGCGCTTCATGGGTTCTCTTCCTTCCGGCCGCCGCCTGCTGAAATCTGCCCTTCCGAATAGCCCAATGCCGGTCCTCTGTCGACGCAAACCGGCGGGTCTGGCCCCGTGACATGGGCCGCGTTCGGGGCCATAAACCCAACTGATTTGTTTTAACGCAATGTCTTTGTCCCGCAGCGGATCGCCGCACGGAAGACATGCTCGGACGGTGACCTCATGCCAAGCATAGACGACCTCGACACACCGGCGATCCTGATCGACGCAGCCCGAGCCGAAGCCAACATCACCAAGGCGCAGGCGCATGCCGACCGCCACGGATTGAAGCTCAGGCCGCATATCAAGACGCACAAGCTGCCTTATTGGGCCAAGAAGCAGGTGGCGGCGGGCGCCGTCGGCATCACCTGCCAGAAGATCGGCGAGGCCGAGGTGATGGCCGATGCGGGGCTCGATGACATTTTTCTCCCCTACAACATCCTCGGCCGCGCCAAGCTGGAGCGGCTCAAGGCGCTGCACGGCCGCGTCACACTGTCGGTGACGGCCGACAGCCATGAGACACTAGAGGGGCTGGCCGCCACCTTCACCGATGCGGGCCATCCGCTTTCGGTGCTGGTCGAGTGCGACACCGGCATGGGCCGCTGCGGCGTGCAGAGCGCCGGCGAAGCGCTGGCGCTGGCGAAAGTGATCGACCAGGCCAAGGGCCTCAGCTTTGGCGGGCTGATGACCTATCCGGCGGCGGGGCGCGCCGCCGAGGCGGAGGCATGGCTGAGCAATGCACGCTCTACGCTAACAGCGGCCGGGCTTGAATGTGCCCGCATCTCCAGCGGCGGCACGCCGGACATGTGGCGCTCCGGCGAGGACAGCGTGGTCACCGAATACCGGCCCGGCACTTACATCTATCTCGACCGCTACCAGGTCGCCAAAGGTGTCGGCACGCTGGACGACTGCGCGCTGACGGTGCTCGCCACTGTGGTCAGCCATCCGACGGCGACTCGCGCCATTCTCGACAGCGGCAGCAAGGCGCTGTCGTCCGATACGCTCGGGTTGCCTGACTTCGGCGAGTTGCTCGGCATGCCGGGCGCCCGCGTCACGGGTCTCAGCGAAGAGCACGGCACCGTCACGCTTTCGGACGGCGCCAAGCTGCGCATCGGCGAACGCGTGCGCGTCGTTCCGGACCATTGCTGCGTGGTGACGAATTTGTTCGACCAGGTGCGTCTGATCGACGGCAACAAGGTGCTGGAAACGCTGCCGGTGGCGGCCCGGGGACGGATGGGGTGAGCGGCCTTTCCTTCTCCCCTTGTGGGAGAAGGTGGATCGGCGCGTTAGCGCCGAGACGGATGAGGGGTGCTCCAGCGAAACGAGACGCTGGCTTTCCCTGGAACACCCCTCATCCGGCCGCTTCGCGGCCCCCTTCTCCCACAGGGGGAGAAGGGGGAGCTTGCTCCGCCTGCCTCGCGGCAACTCTCCGCATCGCGGTCACGCGCCGCCTGAAAATCTCCGTGCGCATCGCCATCAGGTGCAGGGCGAAGAACAGCACGGTGAAGCCGAGCGCCATCACGGCCAACGGCCACAGCATTGAGGGGTCGATGGTCGGGCCGCCGAGCCGGAACACGGATGCCGGCTGGTGCAGTGTGTTCCACCAATCGACCGAGAATTTGATGATCGGGATGTTGATGAAGCCGACCAGCGTGATGATGGCGGCCGCCCAGGCGGCGCGGCCGGCATCGTCCAGCGCGCGGGTCAGCGCGATGATGCCGAGATACATCAGGAAGAGCACGAAGACCGAGGTCAGCCGCGCGTCCCATACCCACCAGGTGCCCCACATCGGCTTGCCCCAGATGGAGCCGGTGATCAGCGCCAGCGCGGTGAAGGTGGCGCCGATCGGGGCCGCCGATTTCAGTGCCACATCGGCCAGCGGATGGCGCCAGACCAGCGTGCCCAACGCCGCGATCGCCATGATCGTGTAGCACATCATGGCGAGCCAGGCGAACGGCACGTGGATGTACATGATGCGCACAGTGATGCCTTGCTGGAAATCCTCGGGCGCGGTGAAGCTCATGTAGAGGCCGATGGCGAGCAGGATCGCCGCGACCGCCGCCAGCCATGGGATCACCTTGTCCGCCAAGCCGACGAAGCGCGTCGGATTGGCGAGATCGGCCCAGGCGCTCAGGCGTGAGGTGGTGTCGCTCATGCCGACCTAAATAGACCGGCAGTGTGCCGGCGGCAATTCCCCTTCTCCCCTTGTGGGAGAAGGTGTCGCCGAAGGCGACGGATGAGGGGGTGTTCCAGGGAAAGCCAGCGTCTCACTCCGCTGGAACACCCCTCATCCGTCTCGGCGCTATCGCGCCGATCCACCTTCTCCCACAAGGGGAGAAGGGAAAGGCGCTGATTACGCCGCTTCCGTCACCGCACGGCTGAGGCGGCGAACTTCTTCGTCGTTGAGCAGGCCGCCGGCGCGCAGCAGGGCGGCGAAGCGGCCGTTGCGCAGCGACAGCTCGGTGAAGCCGCCCATCTCGACCACCCTGCCCTTGTCCATGAAGACGACGAGGTCGGCGTCGCGGACCGTGGTCAGGCGGTGGGCGATGATGAAGGTCGTGCGGTTGCGGCGCAGCTCGTCGATGGCATCCTTGACGCGATCCTCAGTTTCGACGTCGAGCGCGCTGGTCGCCTCGTCGAGCACCAGGATCGGCGCATCCTTGAGCACGGCGCGGGCGATGGCGATACGCTGGCGCTCGCCGCCCGAGAGCTGGCCGCCGCGCTCGCCGACGACGGTGTCGTAGCCGCCGCTCTTGGCCAGGATGAAGTCCTGGGCGGCGGCGGCATTGGCGGCGGCGTGAACCTCGTCATTGCTGGCATCGGCACGGCCGACACGGATGTTGTCCTCGATCGAGCGGTTGAGCAGGCCGGCGTCCTGGAAGACGGTGGCGATCGAATGGCGCAGCGACTTGCGGGTCACCGTGCGGGTGTCGATGCCGTCGATCAGGATGCGGCCGCTGGCGGGCGTGAAGACGCGCTGCAAGAGATTGATGAGCGTCGTCTTGCCAGCGCCGGTCGGGCCGACGATGGCGACCGTCTGGCCGGCCTGGACCTCGAAGGAGACGTCCTCGATTCCGTGGCCCGAATTGGCGAACTCGAAGCTGACATCCTCGAAGCGGACGTGGCCTGTGACGTTGGTCAACTCGCGCAATCCGTCCGGCTCGGCGGTCTCGGCAGCCGAATCCTCGAGGCGATAGAACTCCTCGAGCTTGGCACGAGCCTCGGAAATCTGGGTGGTGAAGGCCGACATCTGGTCGAGACGGGCGATCAGCATTCCGGCAAAGCCGGTGAAGGCAACGACATCGCCGACGCGGAGCTGGCCACGGGTGACGAGATAAGCGCCGATCGAGAGCACGATCATCATCGAGATGGTCGACGACAGGCGGTTCAGCGCATTGGCGATCGCCCACCAGTCGAGCACCGGGTTCTGCGCGTCGAGCAGATCCTTCACATAGCGCTTCAGCGTCGCGGTCTCGTGGCCAATGCGGTTGTAGCTCTGCAGCACGGCAACGTTGCTGACGCTGTCGGTCACGTGGGCAAACACGGTGTGGTAGTGGCGTTCGACGGCAGTCTGCCCCGACTTGGTGCGGCGCATGACGAGCCGGCCGATGCCAACGTAAAGCACGCCGAGGCCCAGCAATACGACGGACATGCGGATGTCCATGGACAGCGCGGTCGGAACCAGCAGCACCAGCGCGATGGCCGTCGAGAGATGCACGCGCATGAATTCGAGCCACAGGCTGAACAGGGTCTCGACCGCGCGCAGCAGCGTGTGGAGGGAATTGGAAGTGCCGCGCTGATGGTGCCAGGCAAGCGGCATGGTGATGACGCGCTCGAAGGACTGGCACAGCACTTCGGAGCGGCGGGCATGGGCGAAGCGGTCGGCGCCGCGCGCCACCAGCACGAAGGCGACGACGTTGAAGGCACCAAGAGCGGCCCAGACGGCGAGCGTCGAAAACACCGCGCCTTTTTCGGAGATGGCACCGATCACCCGGCCCAGCAGGATGGGCTCAAGGATCGCGATCGCCGCGAGCGCGACGTTGGCGCCGCAAATCAGCGCAACGCGCTTCTTGTCGGACGCCAGATAACCCAGCGCTCTAAAGTAGATCTGCAGAAGTGACACTTCAGCTACTCCGCCAAACTCTTGTCTGTGCTCAATGCCCGAATTGTGCACCGCACCATTTTCTGACACGTATCGGTTAACGTGTCGCGAAACAATGCGTCGTCTATCGCTTCCGTTCCCATTTAGCGAACAAAAGATGACGACGGTACGAAATCTGACGTGATCACCTAACGGTTTGAGATAAAAGGTGAAATGTCAGGCTTGCGGCAAAATAATGGCACCTGCCTCGCGCTGCCACATTTTTAATCACAAGCTGCTTGCTTAGGCTGCCCTAAAGGAAGGCGCGCGATCGGACGCGAGAGCCGCGCCAAGTAAAAAACGGCGATCGGCCGCGCACCCCGAGGGATGCGCGGCCGACGAACCAAACCTTTGATTTTACGCAGGTATCCTGACGACGACCTCGGTCTTGTCGCCGGCTTTCGGCTCGAAAGAGGCCGATTTTTTCTTCGAACCATCGACTTCTAGCGAGATCGACTTGGTCTTTTTGTCGCGGATAACACGAAGCTTGATCTCGCCGTCGAACATCTTGAGCGTCGCGGCGTAGCCGTCCCAGTGCCCGGGCAGCTTCGGCCTAAACGTGATCTCCTTGCCGCGCCGCTCGATACCGAGAATGCCCTCCACCGCGGCGCGGTAAAGCCAGCCGGCCGAGCCCGTGTACCAGGTCCAGCCGCCGCGGCCGCCCTTGCCTTCGCCGGCATAGATGTCGGCGGCCACGACATAGGGTTCCACGCGATAGTGCTCGGCCGCCGCCTCGTCCGAAGCGTGGTTGACCGGGTTCAGCATCGAGAAGCAGCGATAAGCCTCGTCGGTGCGGCCCATTTCGGCCAGCGCGATCACGAACCAGGTGGCAGCATGGGTGTACTGGCCGCCATTCTCACGCACCCCCGGCGGATAGCTTTTGATATAGCCGGGATCCTTCTCGCTCTTGGAGAAGGGCGGCGTGAACAGCTTGACGATCTTGAGCTCGTCATCGACCAAGATATTGGTCGCCTGTTCCATGGCCGTCGTCGAGCGCGCTGGATCACCCTCGCCCGACAGCACGCTCCAGGACTGGGCGATCGAGTCGATCCTGCACTCGTCCGAATTGTGCGAGCCAAGCGGCGTGCCGTCGTCGAAGCTGCCGCGCCGGTACCATTGGCCGTCCCAGGCGGTGCTTTCCAGGGCCCGCTTCAGCGCGTCCGCGTGCTTGGCCCAAGCCTGCGCCCGCTTGGTGTCGCCCTGCCCTTTGGCGACAGGCGCGAAGTCGGTGAGCGTCTTCAGCAGGAACCAGCCCAGCCACACGCTCTCGCCCTTGCCGCCCTCGCCGACACGGTTCATGCCGTCGTTCCAGTCGCCGCCAAGGATGAGCGGCAGGCCGGCGGGGCTGCTGCGCTTGATAGCGAGATCGAGCGCCCGCGCGCAATGTTCATAGAGCGGCGCGGTGTTCTTGGTGATCTCCGGCGTGAAGAAGGCGTCGTGCTCGCCCTCGCCGAGCTGCTGTCCGTCGATGAAGGGCAACTGCTCCTTGAGGATACCGGCATCGCCCGTCACCTCGATGTAGCGGGCCGTCGCATGCGCCAGCCAGACTACGTCGTCCGAGATCATCGTGCGCACCCCGGCATCGGTGCGCGGCAGCCACCAATGCTGCACGTCGCCTTCGGGGAATTGCCGGCGCGCCGCGTTGAGTATCTGGTCGCGCGCCAGCTTCGAGTCATGCGCCAGAAGCGAGAGCGTGTCCTGCAACTGGTCGCGGAAGCCGAACGCGCCGCTCGCCTGGTAGAAGGCCGAGCGCGCGCGGATGCGGCAGGCCAGGCTCTGGTAAGGCAGCCAGTGGTTGACCATGGCGTTCATCGCTTCGTCGGGCGTCTCGACCTGGATGGTGTCGAGGAAGCCGCGCCAGACGCGCTCGTTATCGGCCAGGCGCTCATCGAAATCCTTGCCGCGATGGGTCTGCACCAGCGCGCTCGCATCGGCGGGCGTGGCCGCGTCGCCGAGCAGCCAGGACAGCGTCACGTCGCCGCCGGCGGCAATGTCGATGTCGCTGGCGACGACAGCGCAGGGATCATCGCCCGCCTCGATGCGGCCGGAAAGCGCAAGCCCGCCAAGCACGGCCTGCGGATATTCGGTCGTGCCGTGCCTGCCGATGAACTCGCTGCGGTCGGCGGTTACCGAATGGACAGGATGGCTGGCCGCCAGGAAAGCGACACGCTCGCCGAAGTCGAGGCCATAGGGATTCTGCGCCAGCATGGCGCCGGTGGCGGCGTCGCGCGACGGCACGATGGTCGCCGCCGTGCGCGAGCGATGGCCGCCCAGCACCCATTCGGCATAGGAGTAAATGCGAAGCCGCGCCGGCGCTGGGCCGGCATTCTGGATGCGCAGCCGGGTGATCTTCACGGGATCGGTGGGATCGACCACCTGCGTCAGGTCCATCGACAGCGAACCGCGCCTGGAGCGGAAGGTCGAGAAGCCCTGGCCGTGCCAGGTCTCATAGGTCATCGACGGATCGCGAACCGTCGCGGCCATCGGCGAGAAGGCCTTGCCGCTCAATTGGTCGAAAATATAGAAGCCTTCGCCCGGCCGGTTCGACACCGGGTCGTTCGACCATGGCGTCAGCTGATAGTCGCGGCTGTTGCGGCTCCAGGTGAAACCGGCGCCTTCGGCCGAGACGTGGAAGCCGAAGGAAGCGTTGGAGATCACGTTGATCCAGGGCTGCGGCGTCGAACGCCGGCCGGTCAGCCGGGTGACATAGTGGCGGCCGTCGCCGTCGAAGCCGCCAAAGCCGTTCCAGAGGCTGAGACCGCTGCCGTCGGCGGCGATGTCGGCTCCGCTTCGGCTTGCCGGCACCGGCAAGGGCAGCGGCGGAACGGGCTCGCGCGGCGTGCCGCCCTCGGCCTGCATCAGGGCATCGCGAGCCTGGAGCGCCGCCGTCTCGGCACGTTCGAGTTGATCGAAGATCGTGCCGTTGCGGGTGTGCAGCACGACGCGCGCCACCGACAGCAAGGTCTTGTAGGTCGGCTCGTCCATCAGGTCGCGACGCACCGCGAAAATGTGCTGGCGGGGCCCGAGCTCACGGCCGCGCAGGCGGCTGTTCTCGCACAGCGTCTCCACCGCGCGCTGCAGGTCCTGCACGTAGGACGAGGCCTGCTCGTTGACGACGACGAAGTCGATCATCATGCCCCGCGCCCGCATGTATTCCTGGAAGCGGAGCGCCTGGGCGACGATCTCGAGATCGGCGACGTCGCCGATGCGCACGAGGAAGATCGGGAAATCGCCGGAGATGCTGGTCGGCCACAGGCTCGACTGGCGGCCGAGGCCCGACGCGATAGATTCCGCCGGCAGGCGCAGGAACGGATCGGGATAGATCAAATAGCGCGCCAGCTTCTGCACATTGGCGGCGTCGGTGAGGCTGAGCCCCAGATGGCGCGTCTGCACCTGGCTGCGCGTCCAGGCAAGCATGGCCTGGCGGGCGAAGCTCTCCTGATGGTCGAGACGCGCGATCGCCTCGTCGAGCTCGCCGCGATTGGCGCCGACAGCGGTCCAGAAGGTCAGCGATATCTTCTTGTTGGCTGGAACGCGCACCTGGCGACGCAGCGCCGCTACCGGATCGAGGGTGAAACCCTGGCCGCCCGAAAGCCTGACGCCGGGGTCGAAGGCGACGGCATCGGCGATGGTGCGGCCACGGCCGATGAAGGCGCGCCGGTCGGTCTCGGCCTCGGCATCGCGCGACGGGCCGGACGGGTCGGTGACGAAATGCACCATGGTGAGGTCGGGATCGTTGTTGTCGCGCTTGCGCCTTGTGGCGAAGATCGCGCCGTTGTTCGGCGCGATCTCGGTCTCGACGAACATCTTGGAGAACGCCGGATGCGCGTTGTCCGACGTCTCGTTGCCGAGCACCAGCTCGGCGAAGGAGGTCACTTCGATGTGCCGGTCGGTGGCGCCGTCATTGTAGAGCGTGATGCGGCGGCCTTCGCCATTGCCTTCTGAAATGACGATGCATTCGACTTCCGAACGCAGCGAACCCACGGTCTTGGTGAAGCTCGCCTTGTCGTCGCCAAACAGCGTCTGGACGCGCTCGCCCTCGGCGCGCTTCGGCTCCGCGGTGGCGGACCACCAGTCGCCGGTCGCCGCGTCGCGCAGGAAGATATAGGAGCCGAGGCGATCCTCGCTCGGATCCGGCTGCCAGCGGGTGACGGCAAGCTCGCCGAAGCGGCTGTAGCCGGAGCCGGTGGCGGTGACCATGACCGAATAGCGGCCGTTGGACATGACGTTGGTGGCCCGCAGCGCCTTGATCGGGTCGAGCACGACACGGCTGTCCGGGCTCTCGGCCTCGGTCTCGTCCTTGGAGCGCTCGTCGGCTTCCGTCCTGACGGTCGCCGTCGGAATGTCGCGCGGCGCCTTCTCCTGCAGCAGAAGCTCGGCCGATTCGATCACCGGGTCGCTGTGGAAACGCTCGCGCAGCCGGCCCTCGAAAATAGCGTCGGCTACCGCCGCGATCGTCATGCCGGAATGGTGCGCCATATAGTTCTGCACCACGGCGTGGTCGGTGCCTTCGGGCACGCGTTGCGGCGTGAAATCGACCGCGTCGTAGAAGCCGTGGCGGCCGAGCGCGCCGATCGAGCGCAGCCGCTGCAGGTTCTGCACCGCCTCGCGCGGACTGAACTGTGCGGCTAGAATCGTCGCATAGGGCGCGATCACGGTGTTCTGGCCAAGGCCGCGCTTCAGGCCGAGCCCGGGCACGCCGAAATTGGTGTACTGATAGGTGAGCTCGCGGTCGCGGGCGTTGTAGGCCGCTTCCGAAATGCCCCAGGGCACGTTCTTGGAACGCGCATACTGGATCTGGCGCTTGATGATGAGCTTGCTGGTCTGGTTGAGGATCGAGCCCTGCGGCTCCTTCATCACCAGCGGCGGCATCAGATACTCGAACATCGAGCCCGACCAGGACATCAGCGCGCCCTGGAAGCCGATCTCGACGATCGGCCGTCCCAGACGGAACCAGTGCTCGGTCGGCAGGTCGCCCTTGGCGATGGCGAACAGGCTGGTGAGCCGCGCTTCGGAAGCAAGCAGGTCGTAGCAGCTCTCGTCGAGCTGGCGGTCCTCGACGCGGTAACCGATCGAGAGCAGCTTGCGCTCCTGCCGCATCAGGAAGGAGAAATCCATCTCGAAGGCGTAGCGGCGACAGCGCTCGCGCAAGGCGAGCAGCTTGGCGCGCAGAGAGGCGACCGCGCTATCGTCATTGTGCGAGTCGTGCACATGCGCCTCGCAGGTCGCTTCCAGCCTGGCCGCCCAGTCGGCGATGATATCGCTCTTCGGCGACGCCGCCTCGGTGTGGATGGCGGTGGCGAGCTTGCGGATTTCGCCGGCCAGCACCGCAAGGTTGATGGTGCGGATCGACGCCATCTCAGGCTGCGCCTTGATGGTCGCCACCGCGCGGCGCATGCCGTCGAGACGGTCGGCAAGGCGCTGGCGCAGCGGCCGCAGTTGCCGGCGGTCGTCCGGCAGCTCGTCCAGGCTCTCGTCGAGGATGGTGACGGTGTCGATGATGCCTTCGAAATCGCCTTGCAGATGCACGGAAGGCGCTTCGGCCCATTCGGCGCAGGACGCCGCCACCGCGACGAGATGCCCAGCGAGATTGCCGCTGTCGACCGCCGAGATGTAGAGCGGATAGAGCGGCTTCAGCGTCGTCGTGTCGTACCAGTTGTAGAGATGGCCGCGATCGCGCGGCATGTTCTCGATGGTCGTCATCGTGGCGTCGATGCGGGTGATGGCGTCCGACAGGCTGATCCAGCCGAAATCGCGCGCCGACACCACCGACAGCAGATAGACACCGATATTGGTCGGCGAGGTGCGCGGCGCCACAACCGGCGCCGGGCTTTCCTGGAAATTGTCCGGCGGCAGGTGATGCTGCTCGGCCGTCACGAAGGTCTCGAAATAGTGCCAGGTGCGGCGCGCGAAGGTGCGCAGCGCGTGGATGTCGGCGGTCGAGATGCGCAGCCTGTCCTCGGTCTCGGCCGAGCGGCTGATCCAGCAGGCGACGGCGGGCGAAGCGATCCAGAAGATGGCGAAGAAGAAGGCGACGAAGGCGCCGGTGGAATCGGCCAGCACCGGAATCGCCAGGCCGACGACGCCGATGATCACTGCGCCGTACATCATGCCGTAATAGGCGCCGAGATCGTTGCCGCCCTTGGCGGCTTGAGAGGCGGTACGCCATTCCAAAAGATTTTGCCGGCTGACGAAGAGCCGATAGATGGTGCGGATGATGGCATCGCCCATCATCCAGGCGAGATGCGCCATCAAAAGCACTTTCAACGCCACAAGCGCTGTGCCGAACACGGTATCGCGGGCCAAGGCGGAGAAATGGCCGCGCGGCGTCTGGTCGCCGCTCTTCGGCAGGATGCCGTTCACGATGTCGAAGGTCGGCGCCATGAACAGGCTGAGGATCATAAGAGCCTGCCACTGCGCGGCCTGGGTGAAGGGCAGCAGCGTCCAGCCGGCGACGCAGGCCATGACCCAGAAGATCGGGGTGACCGAGCGGCGCAGATTGTCGACCATCTTCCAGCGCGACAGCGCAGGCACGCCGGAGCGCGGGTCGAAGATATGGCCGAGCAACTGCCAATCACCGCGCGCCCAGCGATGGTGGCGCGAGGCGTCGACCGAGTAGCGGGTCGGATAGTCCTCGACCAGCTCGACGTCGGTGACCAGCGCGGCGCGCGCCAGCGCGCCTTCGAGCAGGTCGTGGCTGAGGATGGTGTTTTCGTCGATGCGGCCCTTCAGCGCCGCTTCGAAGGCGTCGACATGATAGAGGCCCTTGCCGGTGAAGGAGCCGTCGCCGAAGACGTCCTGGTAGAGGTCGGAGACCGCGAAGACATAGGGGTCGAGGCCGCGATTGGCAGAGAAGACACGCTGGAAGAAGGAGGCATCGTCGCCGCTGGTGAGCGAAGCGGTGATGCGCGGCTGCAGGATGGTGTAGCCGGCGGTGACGACGCACTTGACCGGATCGAAATGCGGGCGGTTCAGCGGATGGGCGAGCTTGCCGACCAGGTCCGAGACCGCGTCGCGCGTGGTGCGCGTGTCGGCGTCGAGCGTCATCACATAGACGACGTTTTCCGGCAGCGGCACGTCGAGCGGCAGGAAGGTAGTATCGCTGTCGCCGCGCAAAAGAAGGTTCAGCTCATGCAGCTTGCCGCGCTTGCGCTCCCAGCCCATCCAGCAGCCCTGCGCCTGGTTATAGAGCCGGCGCCGGTGCAAGAGGTAGAAGCGCGGCGAACCTTCGGACGGATAGCGGGCGTTGAGCCTGGCGATCTCGTCGCGGGCATATTGCAGGATCTCGATGTCGGCGACGTCGATCTCGGTCTTGGAATCCGGCCAGTCGGACAACAGCGCGAAACGGATCTCGTCCGCCGTGTTGGCGAGGTGGTGCACCTCGATGTTGCGGATGTTTTCCTCGACGTCGTCGCGCGAGCCGATCAGCGAAGGCACCACGACCAAGGTGCGCGATTTGGCCGGGATGCCGTGCTTGTTGTAATCGTAGCCGACAAGCCTGGTCGGCTTCAGGAACAGCGCTACCACGGTGTTGAAGAAGGCCAGCGCGCCTTCGCTGGCCGGAACGGCAAACAGCGCCAGCATCAGCGTGATCGATTCCACCGACAGGCCGAGATTGACGAGCGCTTTGCCCGACAGCACCAGCAGCAGCGCCGTCAAAAGGAAAACCGGCACGACGATGCCCAGCCAGCCGGCGCTGGCAAAGCCTCGCTTGAAGGTCACGTAGAAAGGCGGCCGGTAGCCGATCGCCCTTTCCAGCTCCTGCCGGCGCGGCCCGACCAGGAAGAAGCCGACATCGGTGTGCACGTCGGGGTCGGCGGTTTCGGGCACGCCGGACGCATCGGTGAGGCCGGGCGTGTGGCCAGCAAGCTCGATCGCCTTTTCGGCGACGCGGTATTCGGAGAGATGCGAGCGGCGCGCCAGCTGCTCGATCGCGGTGCGGTACTGGTCGCGCGAGAAGAAATCGAGGTTGGCGAAATCGGTCTTGTCGCGCAGCAGCGTGTCGATGCGGCTGACGCCCTCGAACCAGACCGTCCAGTCGACGTCATTGATGAGGCGCAGACCGCGAATGATGTTGCCGGTGGTGACATTGCCGCTAGAGAGCGTCTGATGCTCGGAGATGATGATCTCCTCGGCATCGGAACCGGTCTTTTCCAGCTCGCCTTCCAGCCATTCCAGCGCGCGGCCGGCGTTCTGCGACCCGTCGCGCAGGCGGTAGAGCAGCTGGGTGGCGAAGGTGGTGTCCTGCGCATGCGCGCTGTAGTTGGACAGGATCCTGGTGCGGTCGGCATTGTCGTCGGTCGCGAGAACCCGGTCGGCGACCTCGTTGGCGACATGGCGCATCTGCCTGGTGCGGTCGACGCGAACGGCGATGCGGCGCAGGTTCTCGATCAGCACGAAACGCAGCAGCGACGGCAGCGCCCAGAGTTCGCCGATCTTCATCGGCTCGACCGACTGGAAGCCCTCGACGATTGCCTTAAACATGCTGGCGGAGACCGAGCTGTCGGAATGCTCGACATAGCTCCAGGCAACGACGAAGGCGCGCGGCAAGACGGTGCCGTTGCCGAGCGTGAGCGTCGGCAACTGCCGATAGAAGCGGCGCGGCAGGTCGCGCTTGACCTGGAAGATGGTCTCCTCGACAAGGTAGTTGTTGTCGAGCAGCCATTGCGCGGCCGGCGTGATGGTCTCGCCCTTGGCCTGGGCGGCATTGGTCGAGCGGTAGACTTCGAGAATCTTCTTGGCGCTGTCGCGAATGCGGGTATGGAACTCGAACGGGGCGAGGCCGAACAATTCCTTGACTTCACCGTTGGCGAGCCCGACGCCCAAGGCGCGCAGCCGGTCCTCAGGCAGGAAATTGGAGCGTATCGGCGCTTCCGTCGCCGCCGGGAAACCGGCGCTTGTCAGTTCAATCTTGTTCGGGTTCGTCTGAATGTTCATTGAAAATTCCGTAAGGCGGGCGCAATGCGGCGTCACCGCCACGGCAATGCCCCTAAAACCGGATCAATTGCAATTGGTTGCATGACTGGTTGGCCGAAAGTTTGTTCTGCGCACCACAACAGGGGCGTGCCCTTTCGACAGCTCGTGGGCGAACGCCCCTCGCTCTCCGCCCCGGTTGGATCAGGGCAAGGATTCAGGCTTTTTCGTGGTACATGCAAGGGGCCGGGCGATAATTCGCCCAACCCGCGATCATGTTTGGCAACAGCCGTTAATGGTTGGCGGCGAGGCGGTGGAGCCCGATCACGAAAAGCGGGCCCTGCCCCTTGGGCTGAAGCCGCAATTCCGGGCTGTCGCGGTCGAGGATCAGCGTGTCGAGCGGTCCGAGGCTCGGCCCAGCGTCCGTGAGCAGCGTGGCGCCGGCGCCGACGGCAAGAACGAGGGTGGTGTCGGCGCGCGGCGCAATGCGAACCTCGCTGGAGAGCGATCGGCGCTCGACGCTATGGGTCATGCGGCCACGGCGGGTCATGATGTTGAGATCGGTGATCGGGCCGCCGATCAGCGCCGCGCCGGTAGGCACGTCGCCAGGAAAGGCGAGCGGCGCTGAGGCCGTGGTCAGCCGCGCCGGCGGCCGGCCGGCAATGTCGAGAATGATCCCCTCGCCTTCCAGCACCGACAATGTTCGATCTATGCCTGCGAAGCTTGAGAATGGCCCGCTGGTCTCGACGCGGGCCATCGAGACGCGCCAGTCGAAATCGTCGAACCCGGCGCCGCCGGGCGAAACGGCGATTTCGGTCGTCGTGCCGCCGCCATTCTTCCACGGCATGACGCGGTAATCGGCGGCACGAAGGATGCGCATCTGGCTCAGCCCAGGATGCCCGGCAGGTTCAGCTGGTGCTCCTTGGCGCACTGGATGGCGATGTCGTAGCCGGCATCGGCATGTCGCATCACGCCTGTCGCCGGATCGTTCCACAACACGCGCTCCAGGCGCTTTGCCGCGTCAGCCGTGCCGTCGGCGACGATGACCATGCCGGCATGCTGCGAGAAGCCCATGCCGACGCCGCCGCCATGGTGCAGCGACACCCAGGTGGCGCCGGACGCGGTGTTGAGCAGCGCGTTGAGCAGCGGCCAGTCGGAAACGGCGTCGGAGCCGTCCTTCATGGATTCAGTCTCGCGATTCGGCGAGGCGACCGAGCCGGAATCGAGATGGTCGCGGCCGATGACGACCGGCGCCTTGAGTTCGCCCTTGGCGACCATTTCGTTGAAGGCGAGACCGAGCCGGTGGCGGTCGCCGAGGCCGACCCAGCAGATGCGCGCCGGCAATCCCTGGAACGAGATGCGCTCGCGCGCCATGTCGAGCCAGTTGTGCAGATGGGCGTTGCCGGGGGTGAGCTCGCGCACCTTGGCGTCGGTCTTGTAGATATCTTCCGGGTCGCCCGAGAGGGCGGCCCAGCGGAACGGGCCGATGCCGCGGCAGAACAGCGGCCGGATGTAGGCCGGCACGAAGCCCGGGAATGCAAAGGCGTTCTCGAAACCCTCGTCCTTGGCGACCTGGCGGATGTTGTTGCCGTAGTCGAGCGTCGGCACGCCGGCGTTCCAGAATGCCACCATCGCCTCGACATGCTCGCGCATCGAGGCGCGGGCGGCCTTCTCGACGGCTTTCGGATCCGAGATGCGCTTCTCGCGCCACTCGGCCATCGTCCAGCCCTTCGGCAGATAGCCGTTGATCGGGTCATGCGCCGAGGTCTGGTCGGTGAGAATGTCGGGGCGGATGCCGCGCCTGAACATCTCAGGCACGATCTCGGCGGCGTTGCCGAGCAGGCCGACCGATTTTGCTTCGCCGGCCTTGGTCCAGCGATTGATCATCTCCATCGCTTCGTCGAGCGTCTCGGCCTTCTCGTCGACATAGCGCGTGCGCAGGCGGAAATCGATCGAGTCCGGATTGCACTCGATCGCGAGGCAGGAAGCGCCGGCCATGACGGCCGCCAGAGGCTGGGCGCCACCCATGCCGCCAAGGCCGCCGGTGAGAATCCACTTGCCCTTGAGGTCGCCATTATAATGCTGACGGCCGGCCTCGACGAAGGTCTCGTAGGTTCCCTGAACGATGCCTTGCGTGCCGATATAGATCCAGGAGCCGGCCGTCATCTGGCCATACATCATCAGGCCCTTCCTATCGAGCTCGTTGAACTTCTCCCAGGTTGCCCAGTGCGGCACGATGTTGGAGTTGGCGATGAGCACGCGCGGCGCGTTGGCGTGGGTCTTGAAAACACCGACCGGCTTGCCCGACTGCACCAGCAGCGTCTCGTCCTCGCCGAGCGTCTTCAGCGAAGCGACGATGCGGTCGAAGTCGTTCCAGGTGCGCGCCGCCCTGCCGATGCCGCCATAGACGACGAGCTCGTTCGGGTTCTCGGCGACCTCGGGATCGAGGTTGTTCATCAGCATGCGCAACGGCGCTTCCGTCGTCCAGTAGCGAGCGTTGAGCTTGTCGCCGCGCGGGGCGCGCACTTCACGTATGTTGTGACGAGGATCGGTCATCATTGTCCCTTTCAAGCAAGGCGGGCGGCGCGGGTCAGCGCCCAGCCCAGTCAATGGCGGTTTCGAGGATTGTTTCCAGCGTGGCGCGGATCGGCGCGGCGTAGCTTGGGTCGTAAGGCACCGGCCAATTTTCAGGCGAACCTTTTTCCGCAGGCTCGCGCATGTAGCCGCGATTGGAGAGTTCCATCTGCAGCGCATGCACGCCGCTCCCGGGCTGGCCGAAGCTTCTGGTGATCCAGCCGCCCTTGAAGCGGCCGTTGACCACCCAGGTTTCGCCGGTCGCGGCCAGGACGGCGGCCACTTTTTCCTGCAGCACGGGATCGGCGCTCTTGCCGTCATTCGTGCCGAGATTGAAGACCGGCAGCGTGCCGTCGAACAGCCGCGGCAGCACCGAGCGGATCGAATGGCAGTCATAGAGCACGATCTTGTCATGCATTCCGCGCAGCCGGTCGATCTCGGCCTGCAGGGCGCCATGGTAAGGCTCGAAATAGGTCTCGCGGCGCTGGTCGACCTCGGATGGGCTCGGCTCCTCACCCATGCGGTAGAGCGGATCGCCGTCAAAAGTGTCTGTCGGGCAAAGGGTGGTCGTCGCCTGCCCGGGATAGAGCGAGACGCCGGACGGATCGCGATTGACGTCGATGACGGTGCGCGAGATGGCGGTGTGCACGACGGTTGCACCGAGGTCGGCGGCGAAATCATAGAGCTTGTCGATCCACCAGTCGCAGTCGCGCCGCCCGAGCCAAGTCGAGACCAGACGCGAGTCGAGGCCGGCAAGGTCGATGCCGGTGTGCGGGATCGAAACCAGCAGCGGCGCGGTGCCCTGGGTGACATTGAGCCAGGACGGGGTCATGCGAGACCTCCGCAGGTTGGAGCTCTACGGCGCCCCCCTCTGTCCTGCCGGACATCTCCCCCACTTGGGGGGAGATCAGCGGTTTCGGCGCCCCGCTCAATCCTGCGACGTCGGCGATTGGCGAAAGCCGGCGTGAAGTCTGATCTCCCCCCTCGTGGGGGAGATGTCCGGCAGGACAGAGGGGGGCGCGACAGAGCGCGGCCTACGGCTGCATTCAATGTCACGACGCAATCCCCGGCAGCTTCACGGCACCCGCCGCATTCACCGCGGCGCTGCTGCGGACCATGGCGATCGCCTTTTCCATGTCGGGATGGAAATGGCGGTCATTGTCGAGATGCGGGACTTCGGCTCGCACGAGCTTGCGCACCGCCTCCAGCGCCTCGCTGGATGCAAGCGGCGCGTGAAAATCGCAGCCTTGGGCGGCGGCCAGCAATTCGATGCCGATGACGGCGGTCGCATTCTTGATCATGCCGAGCAGTCGGCGCGCGCCGTGGGCGGCCATCGAGACATGATCTTCCTGGTTGGCCGAGGTCGGAATGGAATCGACGCTCGCCGGATAGGCCTTCTGCTTGTTTTCGGAAACGAGCGCCGCGGCCGTCACCTGCGGGATCATGAAACCGGAGTTCAGACCGGGCTTCGGCGTGAGGAAGGCCGGCATGCCGGACAATGCCGGGTCGACCAGCATGGCAATGCGACGCTCCGACAGCGAGCCGATCTCGCAGACGGCGAGCGCAATCATGTCGGCGGCGAAGGCCACCGGCTCGGCGTGGAAATTGCCGCCCGAAAGCGCGGTGTCGTCCTCGGCGAAGATCAGCGGGTTATCGGTGACGCCGTTGGCCTCCGTCTCGAGCGTATCGGCGGCCTTGCGAAGCACGTCGAGCGCGGCGCCCATCACCTGCGGCTGGCAGCGCAGGCAGTACGGATCCTGCACGCGCTCGTCGCCGACACGGTGCGATTCACGAATGGCGCTGCCGGCCATGAGATTACGCAGTGCGTCCGCGGTCTCGATCTGGCCGCGATGCTTGCGCAACAGATGGATGCGCGGGTCGAAGGGGGCGTCCGAACCTTTGGCGGCATCGGTCGACAGCGCGCCGGCGACCAGCGCCGACTGATAGAGAACCTCGGCCTCGAACAGGCCGGCCAGCGCGAAGGCGGTCGAGAACTGCGTGCCGTTGAGCAGCGCGAGACCTTCCTTGGCGCCTAATGTCACCGGCTCCAGTCCATGCGAGACGAAGGCGACCTTGGCCGGGAACCGGCCATGCGGGGTAAAGCATTCGCCAACGCCGATCATGACGGCGGTCATATGCGAAAGCGGCGCGAGGTCGCCGGAAGCGCCGACCGAGCCTTGCGCCGGCACGACCGGAATGACATCGTTGGCGAGCATTGCTTCCAGCAATTCGATAGTCCGGGGCCGCACGCCGGATGCGCCTTGGGCCAGGCTGGCGAGCTTCAGCGCCATCATCAGCCGCACCACGGCGACGGGCATCGGCTCGCCGACGCCGGCGGCATGCGACAGCACGATGTTGCGCTGGAGCGTTTCGAGATCGTCAGCCGGGATGCGGACGCTGGCCAGCTTGCCGAAGCCGGTGTTGATGCCATAGACCGGCTCGCCCTTGGCGACGATGCGGGCGACGGCCTCGGCGCTGTCCCGGATCTTCGGCCGGCAGGCGGCGTCAAGCCGCGGCACGGCGCCGCGATAGATGGCCCGCCAGTCGGCAAGCGTGGCGCTGCCGGGCTTCAGGGTAAGTTCCGTCATTGTCCTCTCCAGATTCGGGCATGGAGCGGGTTGAAGCCCATGCGGTAGACGAGTTCGGCCGGGCGCTCGATGTCCCAGATGGCGAGATCGGCCGATTTGCCGGCTTCCAGCGTGCCGGTCCTTTCAAGCAAGCCCAACGCGCGCGCGGCCTCGCGAGTGACGCCGGCAAGGCATTCGTCGACTGTCATGCCGAACAGGGTCGCGGCCATGTTCATGGTGAGCAGCAGCGAAGTAAGCGGCGAGGTGCCGGGATTGGAGTCGGTGGCGACAGCCATCTTCACGCTGTGGCGGCGAAAGAGATCGACCGGCGGCTTCTTGGTCTCGCGGATGAAGTAGTAAGCGCCGGGCAGGATGGACGCCACGGTGCCGGCCTTGGCCATCGCTTCGGCGCCTTCCTCGTCCGTATATTCGAGGTGGTCGGCCGATAATGCGCCATAGCGGGCGGCAAGCGCCGCGCCATGCAGGTTGGAGAGTTGGTCGGCGTGGAGTTTTACCGGCAGGCCGAGCGCCTTTGCCTGATCGAACACGCGCGCCATTTGCTCCGGCGAGAAGGCGATGCCCTCGCAAAAACCATCGACCGCGTCGGCGAGCTTTTCGGCGGCGACCTGCGGCAGGATAGTGTCGGCGACGAGATCGATGAAGGCGTCCTTGTCGCCCTTGGCTTCCGGCGGCAGGGCGTGGGCGGCGAGACAAGTGGTGCGGATCGTCACCGGCCGCTCATTGGCCAGACGGCGGGCGGCGCGCAGCGACTTCTTTTCATTGTCGGCATCGAGGCCGTAGCCGGACTTAATCTCGACGGTGGTGACGCCTTCGGCGATCAGCGCGTCGAGCCGCGGCAGCGTCTGGGCGACAAGGTCGTCTTCGCTTGCGGCGCGCAGCGACTTGACCGAGGAGACGATGCCGCCGCCGGCGCGTGCCACTTCCTCATATGTGGCGCCGGCCAGCCGCATCTCGAACTCGTTGGCGCGGTTTCCCGCATAGACAAGATGCGTGTGACAGTCGATCAGGCCGGGGGTGATCCAGCGTCCTGCGCAATCGACAGTCTCGGCGCCTTGCCCGGCCGCAGCCGGCATGTCGGCTTCGGGGCCGGCATAGACGATAAGCCCGTCACGCGCGGCGACCGCGCCTTTCTCGACGATGCCGAGGCCGGCCGCACCCTCGGCCATGGTCGCCAGGCGCGCATTGCGCCAGACCCGATGACCGCTCCTGTTGTTTGCTCCACCCATCATCTTTTCCATTTGAAAGGATGGTGATTATGTATATACATATTGAAACGCGACGCAAGCAATATCGTCGCTCACGCATCGAGATTTGGAGACGCAGGTGACGGCGATCTTTGCGGAACAGGCGCTTCTGCCCGAGGGTTGGCAAAGCAATGTCAGGATCGCTTTCGGCGGCGACCGCATCTCGAAGGTCGAGGCCAGCGCTTCCGCGCAAGCCGGCGACGAGCGCCACGCCATCGTCATGCCCGGCATGCCCAATTTGCACAGCCACGCCTTCCAGCGCGGCATGGCGGGTCTGGCCGAATTGCGCGGCCCTTCGGCCGACAGTTTCTGGAGCTGGCGCGAAGTGATGTACCGCTTCGCGCTGTCGATGACGCCGGACCAGGTCGAGGCTGTGGCGGCGCAGCTCTATGTCGAAATGCTGGAGGCCGGCTTTTCGCGCGTCGGCGAGTTCCACTACCTGCACCACGATCGCGACGGACAGCCTTACGCCAATATCGCTGAAATGGCAGAGCGGATCTCGGCTGCCGCCTCAGACACCGGCATTGGCCTGACGCTGCTGCCGGTTTTTTACGCCCATTCGTCCTTCGGCGGTGCGGCTCCCAACCAGGGCCAGCGGCGATTCATCAATGATGTCGAGCGCTTCGGACGTCTGCTTGAGAAAAGCTGCGAGGCGGTTCATTCGCTGGAGCAGGCCGTCGTCGGCGTTGCGCCGCACAGCCTGCGCGCCGCAACACCGGACGAGCTCGATGCGATCGCCGCGATGGCGCCGGACGGACCGATCCATATCCATGTCGCCGAACAGGTGAAGGAAGTGGAGGACTGCGTCGCCTGGTCGGGCAAGCGTCCGGTCGAATTCCTTCTCGCCAACGGCAGCGTGGACAAACGTTGGTGCCTGATCCACGCCACCCATATGACCGAGGCCGAGACTGTCGCGATGGCACGGACGGGCGCCGTCGCGGGGCTCTGCCCGATCACCGAAGCCAATCTCGGCGACGGTACGTTCGCGGCGCCGCTCTTCATCGAGCATGGCGGGCGCTTCGGCGTCGGCTCCGATTCCAATGTGCTGATCGGCCTGCCGGACGAGCTTCGGCAGCTCGAATATTCGCAGCGTCTCGCTCACCGCGCCCGCAATGTGCTGGCCCGCGCCGGCGGATCGACGGGGCGTGCGCTGTTCGATGCTTCGCTCGACGGCGGCAGCCAGGCGCTCGACGCCGGTCCGGCGCAAATTGCCGCCGGCTGCCCTGCCGATCTCGTCTCGCTCGACCAAAATCATCCATCGCTCTCCGGCAAGACAGGCGATGCGATCCTCGACGCCTGGATTTTTGCCAATGGCAGCAAGGTCGATTGCGTCTGGGTGCATGGCAAGAAGCAGGTCAGCGGCGGCAGGCATGCGAAGCGCGATGCCATCGCCGCACGGTTCCGCAAAGTCATGACCGCGCTGTCGCAAGGCTGAACAGGAACATCCGATGAGTCTTGTCGAACCGGATGATGTCGAGGGCGGCGAGAACGTCTCGCTGCATCAGCGCATCCTGTCGGACATCCGCGAAAAGATCCTGTCGGGCGCCTGGGCGCCCGGACATCGCATCCCCTTCGAACACGAGCTGACGGCTCACTATAATTGCTCGCGCATGACGGTGAACAAGGCGCTGTCGCAGCTCGCCAAGGCCGGGTTGATCGAGCGCCGCCGCCGTTCAGGCAGTTTCGTGCGCCAGCCGCAGTCGCAGGCGGCGGTGCTGGAGCTGCACGACATCAGGATCGAGGTCGAGGCGCTCGGCCTGCCTTATCGTTATGAGCGGCTGGAACGCGTCAAGCGGCGCAGCGGCGCCGAGGACCGAGCGCTGCTCGGACTTTCCGCGCCGGGTCCGGTGCTGGCGCTGGAGGGTCTGCATTTTGCCGGCGAACGGCCGTTCGCGCTCGAGCAGCGGCTGATCAATCTTTCAGCGGTGGCCGAGGCCGGCGAGGAGGAATTTCTCGATATCGCGCCGGGCCCCTGGCTGATCGGCCGCGTGCCGTGGAGCGAGGCCGAGCACCGCATCCGCGCCATGGCCGCCGACGAGACGATCGCCGATGCGCTCGATATCGACGTGGGCGCGCCCTGCCTGGTGGTCGAACGCCGCACCTGGAGCGCCGAACATCCGGTGACGCATGTTCGGTTCGTCTATCCGGCGGACAGCCATACCCTGGTGGCAAGGTTTACGCCCTCGCAGGGGTGAGTGATCTCCCCCCTCGTGGGGGAGATGGCCGGCAGGCCAGAGGGGGGCGCCGTAGAGCGCAACGTCGATTGGTCTGGCCTGGGTCTTTATGCCGAAATTGAAAGGCCGGCGGGACAGCGCCCCCCTCTGCCCTGCCGGGCATCTCCCCCACAAGGGGGGAGATTGGCAGTTCCGGCGCCGCGCTTAAATCGCCGCCGTGACAATGATCTCGACCAGATATTCCGGAGCGGCGAGCTTGGCTTCGCCGGTGGCGCGTGCCGGGGTATGGCCTTGCGGCACCCACTTGTCCCATTCCGAGTTCATTTCGGCGAAGGTGCCCATGTCGGCCAGCCAGATGATCGCCTGGACGATCTTGGTCTTGTCGGTGCCGGCCTTGGCCAGCAATTCGTCGATGGTCTTGAGGATGTCGCGGGTCTGCGAAGCGACGTTGCCGCCGGGCTCGCCGACCTGGCCGGCCAGATAGACGGTGTTGCCATGGATGACGATCTGGCTCATGCGCGGGCCGACATCGATGCGACGAATGCTCATTGGAGGTTCCTTCGTTATGGGAGTCGCTGCTCTTTAGAGTCCGGGCGGACGCGGGGCAAGGCCGGCGGACGCGAAACCAATTGAGCCAAGTGTCCGGTCTCTGCCGCCCACCTACACGGCGAGTTGACCGGTCGTGACACAATTGCGCCAGCCTGGCGTGTTGACTAATGTAATAACATCACATATCGACAGCTCACTCGATTTCGCGGACCGCCGCCCGATGACCAATGCCTGCCTGACTTTCCGCGACCTGACGCTTGGCTACGGCAGCCATCCGGCGATCCATCATCTCAACGGCATCGTCCGCAAAGGCTCGTTGACCGCGGTGGTCGGCGCCAACGGCTCGGGCAAATCGACGCTGATGAAGGGCATCGTCGGCGTGCTGAAGCCGATGGAAGGCGCGGTGGTCCGCATGCCGGGCGTCCGCACCGCCTATCTTCCGCAGCAGTTGGAGCTCGACCGCTCCTTTCCGGCGCGCGTCGTCGATCTGGTCTCGCTCGGCCTGTGGCCGAAGCGCGGCATGCTCGGCCGCTACACCAGGGAAGACCGCGACTCCGTCAGCAGGGCGCTGATGGCGGTCGGGCTCGGCGGCTTCGAGAAGCGGCCGATCGACACGCTGTCCGGCGGCCAGTTGCAGCGCACGCTGTTTGCTCGCGTGCTTCTGCAGGACGCCGATCTCATCCTGCTCGACGAGCCGTTCAATGCGGTCGACGCCAAGACGGTCGGCGATCTCATCCAGTTGATAAAGCGCTGGCATGGCGAGGAGCGCACGATCATGGTCGTGATTCACGATCTCGATCTGGTGCGGCAGAATTTCCCCGAGACGCTGCTGCTTGCCCGCCAGCCCGTTGCCTGGGGCGATACCAAGGAAACGCTGCGCCCAGAAAATCTGCTCAAGGCAAGGCGCTTCCACGAGGCGTGGGAAGAAAACGCGCCGTGGTGCGAGCCGAGTGAGCATGAGCACAGCCATGATCACGCGCACGATCATGATCATGCGCATGACCACCGACACGACCATCATCACGGCTCCGGACCGAGGGCGGCGTGATGGATATCTACGGCCTGTTCATCGCGCCCTTCGCCGATTTCGCCTTTATGCAGCGGGCGCTGTTCGGCTCGCTGATGCTGTCGCTCGGCGCGTGCCCGGTCGGCGTCTTCCTGATGCTCAGGCGCATGAGCCTGTCTGGCGACGCGATGGCGCATGCCATCCTGCCGGGCGCCGCCGCCGGCTTCCTGCTTTATGGCCTCGAAATCCTGCCGATGACCATCGGCGGGTTGATAGCCGGCATCATCGTCGCGCTCGGCGCGGGCGCGGTGTCGCGCTTCACCATCCAGCGCGAGGACGCCTCGATGGCGGCCTTCTATCTCATCTCGCTGGCCGTCGGCGTGCTGATGGTGTCGATCCGCGGCTCCAGCGTCGACCTGATGCATGTGCTGTTCGGCACGGTGCTGGCGCTCAACGATGAGGCACTCATCTTGATCGGCGGAATCGTGGCGGTGACGCTCGCCTGTCTCGCCATCTTCTGGCGCGCGCTTGTCGCCGAATGCCTTGACCCGCTGTTCCTGCGCTCGGTGAGCCGCATGGGCAGCCCGGTGCATTTCATCTTCTTAGGCCTCGTCGTGCTCAACCTCGTCGGCGGCTTCCAGGCTTTGGGCACGCTGCTCTCGGTCGGGCTGATGATGCTGCCCGCCGCCGCGGCCCGCTTCTGGACGGCGCGCGTGGAGCCGATGTGCATCCTCGCCGTGCTGATCGGCTTCGCCTCCTGCATCGCCGGGCTGCTCTTGTCCTATCACGCCTCGCTGCCTTCCGGCCCGGCGATCATCCTTTCGGCCGGCGTCGTCTATTTCTGCTCGATCCTGTTCGGCACGCGCGGCGTGCTGCGTGCCCGCATCGTGCATCACCGACATCGGACCGCCTGACCGCAATCCCCAAGCAAGGAGACCGCCCAATGCTGAAATCCTTCCGCGCCGCGCTGACGCTGAGCGTTATAACATTAAGCGCTTTCGCAACATCGGCCGCCCTCGCGGCGCCGCTCAAGGTCGTAGCGAGCTTCACCGTGATTGCCGACTTTGCGAAAAATGTCGGCGGCGACCGGGTGGACATCACCACCATTGTCGGGCCGGACGGCGACGCGCATGTCTATGAGCCGAGCCCGGCGGACGCGGTGGCGATGGCCAAAGCCGACGTGGTGCTGGTCAACGGCCTGCATTTCGAAGGTTTTCTCCAGCGCCTAGTCGACGCCAGCGCCACCAAGGCCGCGATCGTGACGCTGACCAAGGGCGTGACGCCGATCGACTTCAAGCCGGAATTCGCCGATGCGGACGCCGCCGAAGGTGCTGGCACCGGCGGCGGCAAGACCGTCACCGATCCGCACGCCTTCCAGTCGATCGCCAACGCCAAGATCTATGTGAAGAACATCGCCGAGGCGTTCTGCACGGCCGATAGCGCAGGCTGCGACAGCTACAAGGCGAATGCCGCCGCCTACACCGCCAAGCTCGATGCGCTGGACGGCGAAGTGAAGGCGGCGATCCAGTCGATCCCCCAAGCCAAGCGCGTCGTCATCACCTCGCATGACGCCTTCGGCTATTTCGAGCACGACTACGGCCTGACCTTCCTGGCGCCGCAGGGCATCTCGACCGATTCCGAACCGTCGGCCGCCGATGTCGCCAAGCTGGTTGGCCAAGTCAAGCAAGACAAGGCGGCGGCGATCTTCGTGGAAAACATCACCAATCCGCGGCTGATCGAGCAGATCGCCGGCGAGACCGGCATCAAGGTCGGCGGCACGCTCTACTCCGATGCGCTGTCGGGATCCGATGGACCGGCCTCGACCTATATCGACATGATGCACAACAACATCACGCAGATCAAAGGCGCGATCCTCGGCAGCTGAGCGGCGAGGCATCCAACCGGGCCGGCATTTTGGGTTGCCGCAGCGTCCATTGCGTGTCCAAGAGGTACGCGGCGCTGCGGGAGCCCGGTTGGATTTTCCGGCCCACATTCTCTATTTGGCAGAGAAATCCGCTCGTACGGATTGCCGCTCATGTCCCGGGGTGGCATGACTGCGCCAAAGAGATTGCGAGGACCACATCATGGAATACCGCCAGATCAGCGACGACTATTCGGTCTCCGGCCAGATCCAGCCGCAGGACATCGCCGCCATCAAGGACGCCGGCTTCAAAAGCGTGATCTGCAACCGGCCGGACGACGAACAGCCGGGCCAGCCTTCGGCCGATAGCGTCAAGGCAGCGGCCGAGGCGGCCGGCCTCGGCTTCCGCTACATCCCGGTTATCAGCGGCCAGATCACCATGGACAACGTCGAGGACCAGGCGGCTGCGCTCGACGAACTGGAAGGCCCGGTGTTCGCCTATTGCCGCTCAGGCGCGCGCTGCACCAATCTTTATGGGCTGATCCAGCGGCAGCGGGGGTGACGGCTTAGCGCGATAGGCCAATTCCGCAAGCTGGCGATCCTTCGCGCCATCGTATCCGATAAATTCGCGAAAATTTAAATCGGCAGCGCACCGGTTTCCTTAAGCGTCTCCAGCACGATCGCCGTCTTCACATGCTGCACGGATTCGTGCGGCAGGAGCACGCCGTTGACGAATTCGGACAACGATTTGAGATCGGGCGTCACCACCTTCAGGATATAGTCCATCTCGCCGGTCAGCGCGTGCGCCTCCTGCACTTCGGGCAGGCGGGCGACCAACTCGCCGAAGCGGCGGGCGTTGTCGCGATTGTGAGTGGCTAAAGTCACCGAGATGACGTTGACCAGCGAAAAGCCCAGACGGTCGCGATCGAGCACGGCGCGGTAGCCCTTGATATAGCCGTCCTCTTCCAGCCGCAGACGGCGGCGCGAGCATTGCGAGGGCGACAGGTTCACGCGCTCCGCCAGATCGTTGTTGGTGAATCGCGCATCCTCCTGCAGAAGTGCCATTATCTTGCGGTCAAATTGGTCGAGACGCGTATCATCCACGAACAGTCCTCCGTTCATGCACAAATTGCGCACATGATGAGCATTTCAAGCGGTTGAATGCAAGCACCGTGCGGGCACTGCGCGCTATCATCGCGGAAATTGGCCAAGCACGGCCGCGACAGCTTTCGGAGGACTGCATGGGCCCCTTCCCGCACGACGCCCCGCCGGCCAGGATCAACAAGAAAAACCCAGCCGGCACCGACGGTTTCGAATTCGTCGAGTTCGCACATTCGGAGCCCGAAAAGCTCGCCGATTTGTTCACCCGCATGGGCTATGTCGCGGTCGCAAGGCACCGCAGCAAGGACATCACCGTCTGGCGCCAGGGCGACATCAATTATGTCGTCAATGCCGAGCCCGGCTCGCATGCGATGAAGTTCGTCCAAAAGCACGGCCCCTGCGCCGCCTCGATGGCGTGGCGCGTAGTCGATGCCAAACATGCCTTCGACCATGCCGTCTCGAAGGGTGCCACGCCCTATGAGGGAACCGACAAGGCACTCGACGTGCCGGCGATCGTCGGCATCGGCGGCTCGCTGCTTTATTTCATCGAAGCCTATGGCGAGAAAGGCTCGGCCTATGACGCCGAGTTCGAGTGGCTGGGCGAGCGCGACCCGAAGCCCGAAGGCGTCGACTTCTATTATCTCGACCACCTCACCCACAATGTCTATCGCGGCAACATGGACAAATGGTGGGATTTCTATCGCGACCTGTTCGGCTTCAAGCAGATCCATTTCTTCGACATCGACGGCAAGATCACCGGCCTGGTCAGCCGCGCCATCACCTCGCCCTGCGGCAAGATCCGCATTCCGCTGAATGAGTCCAAGGACGAGACCAGCCAGATCGCCGAGTATCTGAAGAAGTACAATGGCGAGGGCATCCAGCATATCGCGGTCGGCACCGATGCGATCTACGAGGCCACCGACAAGCTCGCCGCCAACGGGCTGAAGTTCATGCCCGGCCCGCCCGACACCTATTACGAGATGTCGCATGAGCGCGTGCACGGCCACGACGAGCCGATCGAGCGCATGAAGAAGCACGGCATCCTCATCGACGGTGAAGGCGTCGTCGATGGCGGCACGACCAAGATCCTGCTGCAGATCTTCTCCAAAACCGTGATCGGCCCGATCTTCTTCGAGTTCATCCAGCGCAAGGGCGACGAAGGTTTTGGCGAAGGCAATTTCCGCGCGCTCTTCGAATCGATCGAGCAGGACCAGATCAAGCGTGGCGTGATCAAGCTGGACGGCAAGGCGGCGTAAGCCGCTCGATTCAGATTGTTGCGGCGCGATCAATTATGACCTAAATTATGGTCATAAAGGTCGCGTCCATGAATATTTCCATCGCCGAAGCTAAGGCCAAATTGTCGGAGCTCGTAAGCCGCGCGGAAGCCGGTGAGGAGATCGTGCTGACGCGCCACGGCAAGGTGGCCGCGCGTATTGTACCCCCGGCAGTCGTGGAACCGCTGCCGCGTATCGGCGCCTTGAAGGGCAAGATCTGGATTGCGGACGACTTTGACGAACTCGGTCCCGAATGGGACGAGTACGTCAAATGACGACCGGCCCGTTTCTCGCCGATACGCATATCATCCTCTGGTCTATTTCGGACGATCGACGCCTCAGTGAGCACCACCGCGCCATCCTCGCATCGGAGGCAGTGGTGTTCGCCAGCGCGGCGAGCGTTTGGGAGATCGCCATCAAACGGTCAATTGGAAAGCTTCAAGCGCCAGACGATCTGCCGGCGTTGCTGCCTAGGATGCGGTTTCAGCCCCTCGCCGTTACTTTGCAGCACGCGCACGCAGTCGGCGACTTACCTCCGCACCATGGCGATCCGTTCGACCGGTTGCTGATTGCACAAGCGCAAATGGAGAAGCTTGCAATCCTGACTTCGGACCCGAATTTCGCCCGTTACCAGGTCGCATTGGCCTGACGCCATGCGATCGAGCTACTTTTGGAGACCAGCGGCTTTGCGCAGGATATCGTTGATCCGGCTCTGCCAGCCGGGCCCGCCGGCGCGAAAGCGGGCAATCACGTCGCTATCGAGCCGCAGCGTCACCTGCTTCTTCGGATTGTCGAGCGCCGGTCGGCCACGCGATCGGCGAATGCTTTCGGCAAGGTCGGGAAAGACCTCGGTGAAGGGACGAGCGTTTCGAAAGTCCTCCTCAGTCCACTCGGGATTGTCGGAAACGGTGTCCCAATCTTCCTTCGTGAAGCCCTTGCCTGGCTGGAATTCCTTGTCTGGCTTCGTGATGTTCAGCTTAGACTTTGCCATCGAACAATCTCCTTTCCGCCTGGTTGGCCGGCCGCATCGAAATTATCGAAATGCCCTCGGAGCCAAGCCGGGCAAAGATCACCGCAACGACTCCGCCAACGAGCCAACCGATCGCCATGAAGCGTCCGGCCTTGGCCGTCCGGATTGTCGACGTGAGAAAGAATCCGTCATCCACAGCGGCAAAATCCAGCCCGTGCTTCTCAAGGTTGGCCAGCCGCTTCGGCTCATCCCAAACGATCTTCATAAATTTATGTACCTACAATAATTAAGTCAATAATTTTCGTAACTACAATAATTTTTCAGGTCGTCTCGTTCACAACCCCAGTCGCTCGACTTCATCCTTTCTGAGCTTCAGGTCATAGTCGAGCAGGAATTCGTCGAGCTGCGGGGGCGCGACCGAGGTGCCGGAAAGCATGGCATGCACCTGCCCGCGGTGATGGATGTCGTGCAAGAAGACATGCGCGAGGATGTCGCCGATCCGCTCGGGGATCATGCCGTCCTCGCGCCGGTCGGTGATGACGCGGCGATCGAGATCGGCCTCGGACAGACCATCGCAAAAGGCGATCAGCTTGCGGTCGAAATCGGCCTGTGCCTCGGCCAGACCGACTGCATCGTTGAAGGGCACGAAATCATCATAGGCCGAGGCTCCGAGGCCACCGCCGGTCAGGAAGTCGAGATAGAGAAGGTCGATCGCGAGGATGTGGTTGAGCGTCTCCCTGATCGACGGAAAGAAGCTGGTGCGCACGGCCTCGAGCTCGCCGGGCTGAAGCGCCAGCACGGCACGATAGAGCCGGTCGTTCGACCAGAGATTGTTGCGCGCCATGCGGCGCAGATGCTCCAGCATGGTCACCGGCTCAATGCTCCCCTCACCCCTCGTATTTCTCGACCTTCTGCTCAATGGCGCCGAAGATCGAATGGCCGGTTCTGTCCTTCATCTCGATGCGCACCGTGTCGCCGAAACGCAGGAAGGGCGTCTTCGGCTCGCCGTTCTCGATGGTCTCGATCATGCGCAGCTCGGCGATGCAGGAATAGCCGGCGCCGCCCGCCGCAACCGGCTTGCCTGGCCCGCCATCGAGCTTGTTGGAGACCGTGCCCGAGCCGATGATGCTGCCGGCGGCGAGCGGCCGGGTTTTCGCGGCATGCGCGATCAGCGCCGGGAAATCGAAGGTCATGTCGACGCCGGCATTGGCGCGGCCGAACGGCTTGCCGTTGACGTCGACCAGCAGCGAGAGATTAACCTTGCCGCCGTCCCAGGCATTGCCCAGCTCGTCGGGCGTGACGGCAACCGGCGAGAAGGCCGACGAGGGTTTCGACTGGAAGAAGCCGAAGCCTTTGGCCAGTTCCGGCCCGGTGATGGCGCGCAGCGTGACGTCGTTGACCAGCATAATGAGGCGGATTGCCTGCTTCGCTTGTTCCAGACTGGCGCCCATCGGCACATCGTCGACGACGACCGCGACCTCGGCCTCCATGTCGATGCCGACGGTTTCGTCCGCCATGCGGATTGGATCGCGCGGCGCAATGAAGGAGTCCGAACCGCCCTGGTAGATCAGCGGGTCGGTCCAGAAGCTTGCCGGCATCTCGGCGCCGCGTGCCTTCCGCACCAGCTCGACATGGTTCACATAGGCCGAGCCGTCCGCCCATTGGTAGGCGCGCGGCAGCGGCGAATGCGCGTCGTGCTCGTGGAAACGCGCCGAGGGAACTGCGTTGGTCTCAAGCGATTCGGCCATGGCCGCCAGATGCGGCGCAATGCGGCGCCAATCGTCGAGCGCAGCCTGCAGCGTCGGCACCAGGAAGGAAGCGTCGGTGAACCGCGTCAGATCGCGCGAGACCACGACCAGTTTTCCGTCGCGCGTCCCGTTCTTCAATGTGGCAAGCTTCATGCGGTTTCCTCTCCTGACGCGGCCTTCTGACCGCTTAGCCCCACAACAAGGCCGTCGCGGGCAATCGTCAAGTCGCCGGCCCAAGTTTTCCTGACGGCTGCGGTCCAGTCGGCTTCGCCGATTGCCGGATCGTCGGCTGGAATGAGATGGTTGAGCACCAGCCGCTTCACCCCGGCCTCGCTGGCGATGCGGCCTGCTTCGTCGGCAAAACTGTGGCTGGCCAGGAGATGCTCGCGCAGCCGCGCGCCGTTGCCGGTCCGGGCGACCAGTCGCTCCACGCCCTCCTCCAGCATGGCTTCATGGACGAGGATGTCGGCTCCTTTGGCAAAGCCGGCCAGTGGCGGGAAGAAGGCGGTGTCGGCGGAAAACACCACGCTCTTGCCGCGTTGCTCGAAACGCAGCGCAAAACAGTCGGTGACCGGCGGATGGTCGACGCGCAACGCAGTCACCGTCAGACCTCGCTCGTCCAGAACCGACCCTTCGCCGAACTCCTCGACCGTGATCAGGTCGCGGATGTCCGGCCTACCTTCGTCGATGATGCGGATCTCGATGTCGAACTCCATCGCCTGGCAGAAGCATTGCCAGTAATGCCCCGTGCCGGGTGGGCCAAAAACGGTCACCGGCGTCGCGAGCCCCGCCGTCCAGGCGGTGTGGATCAACGGCCCGAGTTCCAGAACGTGGTCCGAATGCAGATGCGTGACGAAGATCAGGTCGAGTGCCTTCAGGCTGACGCCGGCATCAGTCAGCGCACGCGTGACGCCAAGTCCGCAATCGACGACGATGGGGCGCCCGCCGATTTCAAGCAGCGACGAACTCGGCCAGGGTCCGCCCGGCCGGACTGCCGGGCCACCCTTGGAGCCGAGTAGGACGAGCCGGTCCACGTTTTCGGTGCTCAAGACCAGTCGCCTTCCGGGGTGCCGTTGAAACGCTTCTTCAGGTCGGCCCAGCAGTCGATATAGTTCTCCTGCAAGGTGCCGAGCTCGGCGGCGTAGCGCGTCAGCATCTGCGGAAAGCGCGTCTCGAACATGAAGGCCATGGTGTTGTCGAGCTTGGCCGGCTTCAGGTCGGCGCGCGTCGCCTTCTCGAAGCCGGAAGCGTCCGGGCCATGCGCCAGCATCTGGTTGTGCAGGCTGATGCCGCCGGGCACGAAACCTTCCTCCTTGGCGTCATACTGGCCGTGGATCAGGCCCATGAACTCGCTCATGATGTTGCGGTGGTACCAGGGCGGCCTGAACGTATTTTCGGCCACCAGCCAGCGCGGCGGGAAGATGACGAAGTCGACATTGGCCGTGCCCTCCTCGCCGCTCGGCGCCGTCAGCACGGTGAAGATCGATGGATCGGGGTGGTCGAACAGGATGGCGCCGACGGGCGAAAACGTCGCCAGATCATATTTGTAGGGCGCGTAGTTGCCATGCCAGGCGACGACGTCGAGCGGCGAATGGCCGAGTTCGGTAACGTGGAAGGCGCCGCACCATTTGACGATCAGCCGGCAGGGCGTCTCCTTCTCCTCGAACCAGGCGCAGGGCGTCTTGAAGTCGCGCGGATTGGCCAGGCAATTGGCGCCGATCGGGCCGCGGTCGGGCATGGTGAACTTGGCGCCGTAATTCTCGCAGACATAGCCGCGCGCCTCCTCGTCGGCGAGCTCGACCTTGAAGACGAGGCCGCGCGGCAGCACCGCGATCTCGCCGGGGCGAAGCTCGATCACGCCCATTTCGGTGACGAAGCGCAGCGCGCCCACCTGCGGCACGACCAGCAATTCGCCGTCGGCATTGAAGAAATGATCGTCCACCATCGACCGGTTGGCGACATAGACATGCGCGGCCATGCCCGACTGGCCAACCGCATCGCCGGCCGTGGTGAAGGTACGCATGCCGGAAATGAAGTCGGTCGGCTCGGTCGGCATCGGCGTCGGGTTCCAGCGGTATTGGCCGAGCGCCAGCTCGTGGTCGCCGATATTGGGCCCGGTCTTCCACAAGGGATAGCTGGCGCCCTTGAAGCGGCCGGTGTGCTTTACGCTCGGACGGATGCGGTAGAGCCAGGAGCGCTCGTTGGTGCCGCGCGGCGCGGTGAAGGGCGAGCCCGAAAGCTGCTCGGCATAGAGGCCGTAGGCCGGCCGCTGCGGCGAGTTGCGGCCCTGCGGCAGCGATCCGGGCAGCGTCTCGGTCTCGAAATCATTGCCGAAACCCGGCATGTAGGAAAAGCCCATCCGATCCTCCCTGATCCCGACTTGCAAGCTTCAAGAACCTGGCCTGCCGGCGATGTTGACCAAACTGGTTTCATTTGTAACCATTGAAAATGTAACTATCAACGGCTGACGCTTTCGCGGTGCGACCATGGAAATCCTCGAGCTGGAAAGTTTCCTGCCCTACCGACTCTATCGGTTGGCGGATACCGTCAGCCGCGAATTTTCGCGCATTTACAAGGAGCGCCACGGTCTGACGCGACCGGAATGGCGCACGCTGTCGGGGCTTGGCGAGCGCGGCACGATGACGGCGACCGAGCTCGGCGAACAGTCGGCCATGCATAAGACCAAGGTGTCGCGCGCGGTAGCCGAGCTGGAACGGCGGCGGTGGTTGACGCGCACGCCGGATGAGAACGACCGCCGCGTAGAGCGCTTGGCGCTGACCAAAGCGGGGCTCGCGGCCTATCGCGAGATGGTGCCGCTGGCGAAGGCGTTTGAAAGGGAACTGCTGGGGAGGCTGAGTGTGGAGGAGCGGGTGGCGATAGCAAAGGGGGTGACTGCGCTGGAGGTGGCGTTGGAGGGAAAGTAGATGAGAGACTGGCGGGGGGCGAAGGAACTCGACGTCTCTTCAGAGCCCCCTACCAATCCATCACCACCTTGCCGGAATTTCCGCTCCTCATCGCATCGAACCCCACCTGGAAATCGTCGATCCCGATGCGATGGGTGATCAGCCCCGAGACATCCAGCGGGCCTTGCACCAGGGCGATCATCTTGTACCAGGTCTCGAACATCTCGCGGCCGTAGATGCCTTTGAGATGCAGCATCTTGAAAATTACCTTGTTCCAGTCGATCTCGAAGCCGGTCGGCGCGATGCCGAGGATGGCGATCTTGCCGCCATTGTTCATGGTGTCGATCATGTCGCGGAAAGCGGGAGCCGCGCCCGACATCTCCAGGCCGACGTCGAAACCTTCGCTCATGCCGATCGACGGCATGACGTCGCGCAGCTTTTCCTTCGAGGCGTCGACGACGTGCTGGACGCCGAGCTTGCGCGCCAGATCCAGCCGGACCGGATTGATGTCGGTGATGACGACCTTTCTGGCGCCGACGCATTGCGCCACCAGCGCGCCCATGATGCCGATCGGGCCTGCGCCGGTGACCAGCACGTCCTCGCCGACCAGATCGAAGGACAGGGCGGTGTGGACCGCATTGCCCAAGGGATCGAAGATGGCAGCGATCTCATCCGGCACGTCGTCAGGGATCGGCACGACATTGTGCTGTGGGATCGCCAGATACTCGCCGAAGGCGCCGGGACGATTGACGCCGACGCCAAGTGTGTTGCGGCAGAGATGCCCTCGCCCGGCGCGGCAGTTGCGGCAATGGCCGCAGACGATGTGGCCTTCGCCCGACACACGCTGGCCGACCTTGTATTCGGTGACCGCGGCGCCGAAATCAGCGACCGTGCCGACGAATTCGTGGCCTGTCACCATCGGCACGGGCACCGTCTTCTGCGCCCACTGGTCCCAATTGTAGATATGGACGTCGGTGCCGCAGATCGCGGTCTTCTTGACCTTGATCAGCACGTCGTTGGGGCCGATCTCCGGCACCGGCACCTCTTCCATCCAGATGCCCGGCTCGGCCTTGGCCTTCACCAGCGCCTTCATCATGTTCGACATGCGTCTCTCCAAACAATGCGGAGGCTTGCGTTCCTTCGCGCCCCCCTCTGTCCTGCCGGACATCTCCCCCACAAGAGGGGAGATCGATCATCGCCTTCGCTTTCGCCGATCGCGAACGTTGCAAGATAAACGCCGCGCCCGAACTGCCAATCTCCCCCCAAGTGGGGGAGATGTCCGGCAGGACAGAGGGGAGCGCCGTAGAGCGTAAACATTCGCGATTATCTAATTATGCCCAGTTCCTTGCCGATCGCCCCGAACGCTTCGACCGCGCGGTCGATGTCGGCGCTGGAATGGGCGGCAGACATCTGCGTGCGGATGCGCGCCTGGCCCTTCGGCACCACCGGGAAGGAGAAGCCGATGACATAGATGCCGCGCTTCAGCATGCGCTGCGCCATCTCCTGCGCCAGCGCCGCGTCGCCCAGCATCACCGGGATGATCGGATGATCGGCGCCAGCCAGCGTGAAGCCGAGCTTGCCCATCCTGGAGCGGAACCGGTCCGCATTGGCATATAGGCGCTCGCGCAAGGCGTCGCCATGGCGGATCAGGTCGAAGACTTTGATCGAGGCGCCGGCGATCGCCGGCATCAGCGTGTTGGAGAAGAGATAGGGGCGCGAGCGCTGGCGCAGCCAGTCGACCACCTGGCTTTTGCCCGACGTGTAACCGCCCGAGGCACCGCCCAGCGCCTTGCCGAGCGTGCCCGTGATGATGTCAACCCTGCCCTCGACGCCGCAATGCTCGGCCGAGCCACGGCCGTTCTTGCCGACGAAGCCGACCGCATGGCTGTCGTCGACCATGACCATGGCGTCGTATTTCTCGGCGAGGTCGCAGACGCCCTTGAGGTTGGCGATGATGCCGTCCATCGAGAACACGCCGTCGGTGGCGATCAGCCGAAAGCGGCAGTCCTTGGCCTCCTTCAGCCGGGCCTCGAGATCGGCCATGTCATTGTTGGCGTAGCGGAAACGTTTGGCCTTCGAGAGCCGCACGCCGTCGATGATCGAGGCGTGGTTCAGCGCATCCGAGATGATGGCGTCCTCCTCGCCGAGCAGCGTTTCGAACAGGCCTCCATTGGCGTCGAAGCAGGAAGAATAGAGGATGGTGTCGTCCATGCCGAGAAAGGACGAAATCGTCGCTTCGAGCTGCTTGTGCTCCTCCTGCGTGCCGCAAATGAAGCGCACGGAGGCCATGCCGTAGCCATAGCGGTCGAGCGCGTGCTTTGCCGCGTCGCGCAGATCCGGGCTGTCGGCGAGCCCGAGATAGTTGTTGGCGCAGAAATTCAGCACCTTTTCGCCGCCGACCTCGATCTCGGCGGATTGCATCGAGGAGATCACCCGCTCGGACTTGTAGAGTCCGGCCGATTTCAGGCCTTGAAGCTCGCTGTCGATATGGGAAAGGAATGCTTTGCTCATGGTCCGGCCCTGTTCGGTTCGAGGCCGGACTGTCGCGCTACAGGCACGAAAAATCCATTGCAAAAGCGACCGCTTCGGTGGCGCTGCGAAAGCCCGGTCGCAATCCCTGCGATGGCGTGGCGGCAATACGATCAAAAAACCGGGGTGCGGGAAAGGACGTGATAACCATCTTGCAAGCATTGTCGAACCGCCATGACAGCCGCCGCTCCCCCTTGCCGACCTGTTAACCCTTTCAAGGCAAGCATTTTCCCGCCACGAATCCTTGGCAGGAATCCGTCGACCGGAGGGGTCACCCAGTTATGTCGCAGCAGCCAGTGCAGAGCGTTTCACGCACGCTGATCCTGCTCATCAAGACCGGCTACTGGCTGGCGCTGACGATCATCGCCGCCATGGTGGTGGCGTCCTTCATTCTTCTGCAGCAGTTGATGGCGCAGCAGCAACATAACGACGCACTGCTCGACATCGTCTCGACGCAGAAGGCGCTGTCGCAGCGCATCGTGTTCCTGGCCAGCGCCACGGGTGCCGCCTCGCGCGACAAGCAGCCGGCGCTGGTGACCGCGCTCAAGCAGGCGACCGGCGAGTTCGAGACCAATTACGACCGGCTGCTCACCGAGACCGGTGCCGACCCGCTGTCGCCGGCGCGCAACGATCCCAAGTCGATCGAATACGTGCTGTTCAGCAAGCCGTTCCATCTCGACTATTTCTCCGTCGGCCTGGTGGCCAACGGCGAGCGACTGGCCTCGTCCTTCGGATCCCAACTCGGCATGCAAAGCGACGGCTATAAGGGCGGCACTGAGCGCGCCGGCCTCGACGCCTCCGTCGCCAATGCGACCTTGTCCGGCTATGCCGCGCTCGGCCAACGCATCAGCGCCTTTGCCGACGAACGCTCCGGTCAATTGCTCAACCTGCACCGCACGCTGTTCTTCGCCACCCTCGGCGTCATCGTGCTGGTCGCGCTGTTCATCTTCCGGCCGATGTCCAACGCCATCCTGCGCAAGACGCGCGAGCTGGTCGACGCGCGCAACTCGATGGCCTTCATCGCCGTGCATGACGGCCTGACCGGACTGCACAACCGCACCTTCCTCACCGACCATTTCGAAACGCTGATCAAGGGCGCGCACCGCCGCCGCGAGCGCCTGGCGGTGATCCAGCTCGATCTCGACCGCTTCAAGCAGATCAACGACACGCTTGGCCATGCCGCCGGCGACTACGTGCTGGTGGTGACCGCGCAGCGCATGCGCGATTCCTGCCGCGCGTCGGATCTGTGCGCGCGGCTCGGCGGCGACGAGTTCGTCATGATCCTCAACGGCGCCGGCAGCACCGAGGACATCCATGCGCTGGCCAAGCGCATTCTCGGCGAGATCAACGAGCCGATCACGTTCCAGGGCACGACCATCATGCCAGGCGCCAGCGCCGGCATCGCCGTCTATCCGGTCGACGCCGACAACGCGCAGGACCTGCTCGTCCATGCCGATCTCGCGCTCTATTCCGCCAAGAAGCTCGGCGGCGGCAACTTCTCCTTCTTCTCCGAGGAACTGCGCCGCGAGCTCGACTACCGCAAACAGCTCGAACAGGACATCCGCACGGCGATCGCCAACAAGAGTTTTGAGGTCTATTTCCAACCGCAGGTATCGCTGACCAGCGGCAAGATCAGCGGCATCGAGGCGCTGGTGCGCTGGAAGCACGCGACGCGCGGCATGATCTCGCCCGGCGAATTCATCCCCGTCGCCGAGAAATGCGGCTTCATGCCGGATATCGGCCGCATCGTCATCGCCAAAGCGATCGAGGAAGCTGCCGAATGGAACCGCGCCGGCATCGATTTCGGACGCCTCGCCGTCAACGTCTCGGGCACAGAGCTGCGCGAGCCCGATTTCGACGCCTTCCTGTTCGGCACGCTGGAGCGGGCCGGGCTGCCCCCACAGAAGCTGGCGCTGGAGATCGTGGAATCCGTCATCCTCGATGACGAGAAGACCGGGATCGCCGCGAAGCTGCGCCACATCCGCGCCGCCGGCGTGCATCTCGAGCTTGACGACTTCGGCACCGGCTATGCCTCGCTCAGCCACGTCAACCCCAACGAGATCGACCGGCTCAAGATCGATCGCCGCTTCGTCCAGAACATCAACGAGAACGGCGACAACTCCAAGATCGTACGCGCCATCACCGAGCTTGCGCGGGGGCTGGGCATCTCGATCGTCGCGGAGGGCGCCGAAACCGAGGCCGAGCTCGACTCGCTGATGGCGATCGGGTGCGATCAGGTGCAAGGCTATTCCATCGCCTTCCCGATGCCGCAGGACAAAGCGCGCGAATGGCTTTTGGCGCGCAGCCCGAAGAAGGCGAAGCTGAAGGTGCTGCACGGCAGCTTGGCTTGAGATGCGCCGATATTCAGGTGAGGCCGGCCTGCAAATGCCGGCTTCCTGCGCTTCCGGTGCTCACGTACGTTAAGTACGCTCCGCTCCGGTTCTCGGAAACCACCATTTTCGACTCGGCCTGACCTGAATCTCACCACATCTCGGCATCCAGCCATGCTCGATAGGATCCGCGCTGCAACAGCGTCTTGCTATGATCGCAAGCAGTTTTTGCGGATGCCGCTTCGTCTTATCCTGCCGCTGCTGTTGTCGATCGCATCGCCGGCTTTGGCCGCCGATCGCACCATTTATCTCACCTTCGATGACGGTCCGCTGAACGGCACCAGCAACATACTCGACGTGCTGCAGGCCGAGCAGGTGCCGGCGACGCTGTTCATGGTCGGCATGCATGCCGAGGCGAACGCAACCAACCGGGCGTTGCTGCAACGGGCAAAATCGGTGCCGCTGGTGACGATCGGCAATCACAGCTACAGCCATGCCTACAATCACTACCGGCATTTTTACGGCGATACCGAAGGCGTGGTCGCCGATATGCTCAGGGCCAATGCCGTGCTCGGCCTCAAGCCGGCCGTGCATGCGCGGCTGCCGGGACGCGACGTGTTCCGGCTGCCCAATTACTCGAAGGACGACAATTCGCTCGGGCTGGCGGAGGCGGGGCGCGAGGATCCGGACTACGAATTCGTCGCGGCCTCCGGCTTCTGGCTCTACGGCTGGGACCATGAATGGGTGCATGAAGACAGCGGCAAGCCCGTGCAGAGCGTCGACCATCTGGTCAGCGAGATCGACCATCTGTTCGGGTATGGCCATTTCGCCAAACCGAACAAGCTGATCCTGCTCATGCACGACGAAATGTTCCAGGACGCTTTTGACGGCAAGGCGAAACTGACGGCGCTGATCGCGGCGCTCAAGCTGCGCCACTACGCCTTCGGCGCGATACCAGGTTACGACTGAGGCGGCTCGGCGTTGCGCCTAAGCGCCGCAAGCACCTCGGTGAATTCGGCGAGTTTGTCATCGGGGATGCCAGCCCGCAGACGCTTGTCGAAGGCGACCGCCGCAAGCCGTAGTTTCTCGAACAACGCTTCGCCGGTCTCGGTCAGCGCCACTTGATGGACCCTGCGGTTTTCCGGATCGCGGCGGCGTGTCAGCAACCCTTGCGCCTCCATGCCGTTGAGGTGATGGGTAAGCGTCGCGCCCTGGATGCCGATCATGCCGGCAAGCTCGCGCTGGTTCGCCAGTTCCTTCGACTTGACCGAGAGCAAGGTCACCCAGACCGGCAGCGTTCCGCCGGCCTCGACCATCGCGGCGTCGAAAGCCTGCGCCACCACTTTCGAGGTGCGAGCGAGAGTCATGCCGACGGGCGGACGGTCAAACGGTGTCATGACCTGACAGTAGAGCAAAGCGATTGGAACATGAAACCTGGCTTCATGATTGACATCTAACCGTTAGATATCTAACTTTGTCTTATTGATGGCGTCGACATGCTGCGACGCGCGGCGGGCGGCAGAGAGGAATGCGGTCATGCAATATGTCTATATCGTCACCATCGGCCTGCACGTCATGGCCGGCGTGTTCTGGGCCGGCACAACCATTGCGGTTGCGCGCGATCCGGAGATCAAGGCGGAGCGCTTCATCCGACCGCAGCTCGGCGCCTCCGGCCTGGCATTCCTGACCGGCATACTGCTTTGGTATTTCTTCCATGAAGGGGCTTTCGGCTCAATGGAGAAGGTGCTGGCGCTGGGCATTTTGACGGCCCTGGTCGCCGCCGGCGTGCAGGGCGCGCTTGTCGCCTCCGCCAGCAGACAGCTGGCCGGTGCCGATCAGGCGACGCAAACACAGCTGCGGGCGAAAATGACCAGAGGCGAACGCATTGCCGGCGGGCTGCTGGTCATCACCGTGTTTTGCATGGCGTCTGCCAAGCTGTTTTGAAATCGCACGGCCGGCAAAACCGACCGGGCGCGGCGCGCAACGGACCAAAGCGGCAGGTGGCTCTCCTTGCAAAGGTCCGTTGCGCGTCACAACCCTCAGATCCTGATCCCGAACCGGATGCCGTCATAGATGGCGGCGTGGATGTTGCGCGAGCCGACAGCGTCGCCGATGCGAAACATCACGAAACCACCTTCGGCATTGCGAGCGGGGAAGATGTCGCCGCCGCTCACCAGCCGCTCATAATCGACGGCACCGCCATTCTTCGACAGGGGTTTGAGCGACAGATAAAGATCGTCGAGCGGCGCGGTGCCGTGCTCGACCACCACCTGGTCGACACGCCGCTCGCCGCGCCAGCCTTCGGCGAAGTCCGATGCCAGCTCGGCAACGAGCTGATTGCCCTCGCGTCGCACCGAACGCAGGCGGGTGTTGATGGTGACGGTGACGCCCTTCTCGTGGAAGGCGCGCATATAGGGCACGTGGTTCAGGCCGCCCATCTCTGGCGCGAAGAAGCGCTCGGGCGAAACCAGTTCCAGCTTCGAGCCGCTGTTGGCGATAAGCTCGGCGGCGCCCATGCCCTGATGGCCGCCATTGTCGTCGTAAAGCAGCACATTCTCGGCCGGCTTGACGCTGCCGGCCATGATGTCCCAGCTTGAGGTGACGAGATTGTCGCCGACCGTCAGCGGCGGGTTCTGCGGCATGCCACCGGTCGCCACGATCACCACATCCGGCGCCAACGCCAGCACATCGTCCTTCTCGGCCCAGGTGTCGTAGCGGATCTCGACGCCGAGACGGTCGAGCTCAGCCAACCGCCAGTCGATGATGCCGATCAGTTCCTTGCGGCGCGGGTTCTGGGTTGCCAAGCGCACCTGTCCTCCGGCCTGGCTGGAGGCTTCGAGCACCGTCACCTGGTGGCCGCGTTCGGCGGCGACGCGGGCGGCCTCCAGGCCGCCGGCGCCAGCGCCCACCACCACGACTTTCTTCTTCGGTCCCTCGCTCTTTGCGATGACGTGCGGAATGGTCGCCTCGCGGCCGGTCGCGGCGTTGTGGACGCACAGCGCCTCGCCGCCCTCATAGATGCGGTCGAGGCAATAGGTGGCGCCGACGCAAGGGCGGATCTCGTGCTCGCGGCCTTCCATCACCTTCAGGACGATATGCGGATCGGCGATATGGGCGCGGGTCATGCCGACCATGTCGAGCTTGCCGGTGGCGATGGCGTGGCGGGCCGTTGCGACATCGGAAATGCGCGCCGCATGGAAGGTCGGGAATTTCGTCGCCGCCCTCACCTCGCCGGCGAAATCGAGATGCGGCGAGGACCGCATGCCGGCCACCGGGATGACCTTGGTCAGCGACGCGTCGGTCTCGATCGTGCCGCGGATGATGTTGAGAAAATCGACCTTGCCGGATGAGCCCAAGCGCCTGGCGATCTCGACGCCAACTTCCTTCGAGATGCCCTTTTCGATGTCCTCGTCGGCGACCATGCGGATGCCGACGATGAATTCTTTACCGACCGCGGCGCGCACGGCGTCGAGCACCATGTCGGTGAAGCGCAGCCGGTTGTCGAGCGAGCCGCCGAAATCGTCGTCGCGATGGTTGGTGAGCGGCGACCAGAAGCCGTCCATCAGATGTCCGTAAGATTCGAACTCGATGCCATCGAGGCCGGCCGCCTGGCAGCGCTGCGCGGCCGACGCATAGTCGGCGACGATGCGCTCGATATCCCACTCCTCGATGGTCTTCGGGAAGGCGCGGTGCGCCGGCTCGCGCACCGGCGAGGCCGAAAGCACCGGCAGCCAGTCGGCCTTGTTCCAGCCGGTGCGGCGGCCGAGATGAGTGATTTGGATCATCACCTTGCAGTCATGCTCATGGCAGGCATCGGCGAGTTCGGCCAACCACGGCACGATCCTGTCGTCATAGACATGCAGATTGCCGAAGGCGGCCGGGCTGTCGCGCGAGACGATCGCCGAGCCCGCCGTCATGGTCAGCGCCATGCCACCCTTGGCTTTCTCGGCATGATAGAGCCGGTAGCGCTCCTTCGGCATGCCGTCCTCGGAATAGGCCGGCTCATGGCTCGTCGACATCACCCGGTTCTTCAGCGTCAGGTGCTTGAGCTGATAGGGTTGGAGAAGCGGGTCGTTGCTGGTCATCTTCTTCCTGCCATTTCAATCGTGTTAAGGAGCCGCCAACAGCCGCGCCCGATTGGCTTGCGGCAGCAAGGAGCCACCATGACCGACGCCAAGAACCTCACCCAGCTCGGCAAGCACGTCGAGACGCCACAGAGCCCCGAACAGGCGGTGCTGGAGACCGTGCCGTTCCAGCGCGGCGACGGCCCGCCGGCGATCGTGCGCTTCACCTGCCCGGAATTCACCTCGCTGTGCCCGGTCACCGGCCAGCCCGACTTCGCCCACATCGTCATCGACTACGCGCCCGACCGGACGCTGGTGGAATCGAAGTCGCTGAAACTGTTCATGACCTCGTTCCGCAACCATGGCGCCTTCCATGAGGAGTGCACGGTGATGATCGGCCGCCGCATCGTGGAGGCGACCAAGCCGCTCTGGCTGCGCGTGGGCGGCTACTGGTTCCCGCGCGGCGGCATTCCGATCGACGTCTTCTGGCAGACCGGCGCGCCGCCCAAGGACGCCTGGCTGCCGGATACCGGCGTTGCGCCTTATCGCGGGCGCGGTTGAGATTTGTTGCGAAAGGCTGGCGGGACAGCGCGCGAAGGATCGCCAGCCCTGATCTTCAATCACCATTATCACTCGCACTGGTACTGGCTGAGCGCCCATTCGCCTGTGACCGACAGAAGATCTGAGACCTTCCAGGCGCCGCTAACCTTCTTCAGCTTCCATTCCAAGCGATGCTGGTGACCTTCGACGACGAAGGCGACGACCACCTTGGCCTCGTCGCCCTTGACGGCTTCGATGGTGCGCAGGCTCCGGTCGATGGCGAGCTTGTCATAGTCTGCATTGTCGAGCGCCATGTTGGGGTCGAGGCACTCGCCCTGCCCCGAGACGCGTAGCGCGTCGCTCTTGTCGAGCACGGTTTTCGCCGGATCGATGAAGTTCTTGCGCTGAGAAGGGTCGAGTTCCAACCCGACATGTTCGTAGAACGGCTTCACCACCGCGGTCGGCGATCCGGGCAGGACAGGTACGACGGGCGCCGGTTCGGCCGGTTTGGTTTCCGGCGCCACGGCAGGCGGCGACTTGTCGACCGCTGGCGGCGAACTGTTATCCACTGGCGGCGACTTGTCGATCTCGGGCGCCTTGTCGCCTGAAGATGCGTTCGGGGGCGGCGAGCCGAAGAGCGCCTGCGCCGAGGCTCCGCCGTTCAGCCCCGCGGCCAGCATCGACAAGCTCGACAGCACGAGGACGAGAAGGCGAAGCACGGCGTCACTCCGTCGAGGCGCCGCATTCCAGCGCGCTGAGCTTCCAGTCGCTGGTCTTTGAGGTGATATCGGCGATCTTCCACTTGCCGTCCACTTTCTTCAGCGACCACATCATTTCGCGTTTGGAATCATCGCCTTCCGGGAAGAGATTGAAGCTTGCCGTCACCTCGGCGGTGTCGCCGTTGACGGCTTCGGTGAGCTTCAGCGTCTTCGACAGGGTCTTCTGATCGAAGTCCTGGGCGTCGAGGCCGGGGTCGAAGTCGATACAGGACACCTCGTCGGGCTTCTCCTTCTGCGCCTTGTCGTTGGCTTCGAACAGCCTGGTCACCGGCTCGGTGAAGCGGTCGCGGTATTTGGCGTCCGCCTCGAACTTCACTTCCGGCACATAGAAGAACTTCACGGTGTTGGAAGCCGGCCCGGCAAGCGCGGCGCCGGGCAAGGCTATCGACATGGCAGCGGCAAGCACTATCGGCTTCATGCAGGATCTCCGAGGTTCGGTGCGTGGCGGCAAGCTCGCTGCCACGCATCCTGCATATCGGCTTTTTTGCGGCTCATGAAGTCCAGGCGCGCTCAGGCATCGAGCCAGACGTTCTGGAAGTCCATTTCGTAGGTCTGGTGCATCGAATAGTTCTTCACCTTCTTGTTCATGTGGCAGTAGAGCTTCTGCCAGAAGGGCTGGATGATGACGCCGGAATCTTGCAGGATCGCCTCGACATCCTTCATCACCTCCTTGCGCTTGGCGACGTCGATCTGCGACAGCGCATCCTTGAGCTTGGCGTCGAACTCCGGATTGGAATAGGCCGTCTCGTTCCAGGCCTCGCCGGTGCGGTAGCCGAGCGCCAGCACCTGCACGCCGAGCGGGCGCATGTACCAGATGGTCATCGAATAGGGATATTTCGTCCAGTCGTTCCAGAAGGTCGAGCCGGGCAGCACCGTGCGCTTCACCTTGATGCCAGCGTCGCGCAACTGGCCGGCAATCGCATCGCCGGTGTTCTTCTGCCATTCGTCCTCGACCGTGATCAGCTCATGCTCGAAATCGGCCTGGCCAGCGTCGGCCATCAGCTTCTTGGCGCCGGCGGCGTCGCGCTCCTTCTTGGGCAGCGGGTAGTATTCGGGATGGATCGGGGCGACATGGTGGTTCTCGCCGACCGTGCCGCGGCCATTGTAGCCAAGCTGCATCACCTGGTTGTTGTCGACCGCCATCTGCAGCGCGTTGCGCACCCGCTTGTCGTCATAGGGCTTGTGCGTGACGTTGGTGCGGGCGACCAGCGTGGTCGCCGTCGCGACCTCCGACTTCACCAGGTCCATCTTGTCGAGCGGCTCGATGAAGTCGGCCGGCGTTTCGAAGTCGAGGTCGATCTCGCCGGAATCGAACGCATTGAGCGTGGCGTTGAAGTCGGTGCCGTAGTCGATGAACTCGACCCCGTCGAGCGGCGCTTCGCCGCCCCACCACTTGCCGTTCTCGCGGCGCTTGACCACCGCCTTCTGACCAACGGAATAGGACACCAGCTCGAAAGCTCCGGTGCCGATCGGCTTCTTGATCGGATCGGCGCCGTCCTTGTCGAAGTCGCGGTGCACGACCAGGGCCGGATAGTCGGTAAGGCCGGGGATGATGGCGATGTCGGCTTCGTTGAGCTTCAGCTTGACCGTATGGTCGTCGACCTTGGTGATCGCGCCGTCCTTGGCCTTGCCGGTCTTGGCATCGATCAACGCGCCGACACGAGCCGCCATGGAATTGCCGGAAGCGGCCTTCTCGCACCAGCGGTTCAGATTGAAAACCACATCATCGGCGTTGAAGGCATCGCCATTGTTCCAGGTCACGCCCTTGCGCAGATGCAGCGTGTATTCGGTGGCGTCGTCATTGACGTCCCAGCTTTCAAGCAGCACCGGCTCGAAAGTGAACTGATGCGTGTAGCGCACCAGCGGCTCCAGCCACGTGCGGGTGACGTTTGCCATCTCCGTCCAGTCATAGGTGCGCGGATCCTTCTGCGCCTTGACCGACATCGCGACATGCAGCGTACCGCCCTTCTTGGGCTCGTCGGCTAGGGCCTTGGTCGGCGCGGCAAGGCCGAGCATGCCATAGGCGAAAGCCGTCGATGCGCCGAAGGCGCTTGCCAGAGCCAGGAATTCGCGCCGGTCGACGCGGCCAGCCCGCGCCTCCTTCGCCATCGCCTCGATAGCGGCCGGGACCCGGTCGCCATTGCTTCTGAAAAGTGTCATTCTCGTTCTCCCATTGATTTCTTCAGGTCTTCGCCCGGTTGGTTTCAACTGTCGTTGATCTGCATCAACTAACGCTGTCCGGCAGCTTTTCCTCACGCCGCGCGATCAAATCCGCGAGACCCTCGGCAATGCCCTCGTCGAGCTTCGGCTCCTGGTAGTCGGCCAGCATGGCGCGCGCTTTTTCTCGGCCGCGCGTATCGTGGTCCTTGGCGCCTTCGGCGCTCCACTGCTCGAAGGAATTGAAGTCCATGATGTTGGGCATGAAGAAGGCGCTCTCGAAATGCTCCAGCGTGTGCTGCGTGCCGAGGAAATGCCCTTGCGGGCCGACCTCGCGGATTGCCGCCATCGCTTCCTTGAAATCGTCGAAGGGAACGCCGCCGGCATATTTGTACCAGCCGACGAGCTGCTCGCAGTCGGTGGCGAATTTCGAATAGCCGCAGGTGAGCCCCGCCTCCAGCCAGCCGGCGGAATGCCAGATGTAATTGGCGCCGGAAAGGATCGCGGCATGCATCAGCATGTTGGCCTCATAGCCGGCCTGGGCGTCATTGAGCTTGGAGCCGACATGGAAGCCGGAGGTGCGCCACGGCAGCTTGTATTTTCTGGCCAGGGCGCCCATCAGATACATCATCTGTGCCGCTTCCGGCGTGCCGCCCATCGGCGCGCCGGTCTTCATGTCGACGGTGACCATGAACTGGCCGTAGAGCTGCGGCGAGCCGGGCCGGATGAGCTGGGTCAAAGCCACGCCGGCAAGCGCCTCGGCGTTGACCTGCGCCACCGCGCCGACGGCGGAGGCCGAGGTCGAGGCGCCGCATAGCGCGAAAGGCGCCAAGATCAGCGGCTGGTTGTGGCTCGCATAGACCCGCATGGCGTCGATCATGGTGGCGTCCCAGACCAGCGGCGAATTGCAGTTGGTGATCGCCACCAGCACCGGGTTGTCGCGCACGAAGTCCTCGCCAAAGACGATGCCAGCCATCGCCATCGTGTCCTCGGCGCGCTCCTTCGACGTCACGATGCCCATGAACGGCTTGTCGGAATGCTTCAGCGCCGAATGGATGATGTGGAGATGCCGCTTCGGAACCGCGATTTCCATCGGCTCGCAGATGACCGAGCTCGACGAATGCAGCGCCGGCGCCATGTAGGCCATCTTGTGGAAATTGTTGAGGTCGGCGAGCGTGCCGTAGCGGCGCTTGTTGTCGAGGTCGCGGATATAGGGCGCGCCATACATCGGCACGAAGATCGAGTTCTTGCCGCCGACGCGCACCGTGCGCTCCGGATTGCGCGCGTTGAGCGTGAACTCCGGCGGAACTTTCGAGACGAGTTCCATCAAGAGCGCGCGGTCGATGCGGACGCGCGTTTGCCTGACATCGGCGCCGGCCGCCTTCCAGAGCTCTATCGCCCCGTCGTCGCGGAATTCGCAGCCCACCTCCTCGAGGATCTTGAGCGATTCCTCGTGGATCAGCTCCACCGCCTCGTCGGGCACGATCTCATAGGCGGGGATCTTGCGCACTAGGGTCGGGAAGGACGCGATCGGCGCGCTTCTCAGCGCCTTGCGGCCAAGACGGCCGCCGCCGCGGCGGTGGGTCTGTTCGGTCAATTCAACGGCCGGTGCGTTCATGGAGGCTCCTTCTTCCCGCCACTCACGTTAGCGAGGCAAAATATGGCTGTGACGCTGGAAAATCCTGATCTTCTGTATAAGTTCACCTTATGCGAAGCCTGCGCCACCTCCTGCCCTCGGCCGGCAGCCTCATCGTCTTCGAAGCCGCCGGGCGGCTGTCGAGCTTCACCGCCGCCGGACGCGAGCTCGGCATGACGCAGGCCGCCGTTTCCTATGCCGTGCGCGGGCTGGAGGAGCAGCTCGGCGCCAAGCTCTTCCAGCGGCGCCACCGCCAGGTGCTTCTGACGGAAGCCGGCGAGCGCTTCCATGCCGACGTCTCGCTCGGCCTGTCGCATATCCGCAAGTCGGCGGAGGACCTGCGCCTGCAGGCAACCGGCGGGCATGTGACTTTGGCCGCCTCGACGGCTTTCGGCTCGTTCTGGATGATGCCGCGCCTGCAGCAGTTCCGCGACGAACTGCCGGGTATCGACCTGCGCATCCAGACCGCCGACCGCGACCTCGACATCATCGCCGAAGGGATTCCGCTCGGCGTGCGCGGCGGGGTGCCGCGCGATTGGCCGGACTACCACTCGCTGTCGCTCTCCGACGAGGAGATCTTCCCGGTCGCCGGCCCGAGCTACCTCGCTAAATTCGGCAAGCCGAAGACGGTCGAGGAACTGGCAACGCACCGGCTGATCCATCTCGAGGAACCCTATCGCGAGGCGCCGAACTGGGACGAATGGTTCGCGTCGGCCGGAACCAGCCTGCGCAATGCCGAGCGCGGCCTGCGCATCAACGATTATGCGCTGGTGATCCAGGCGGTGATGGAAGGGCAAGGCATCTCGCTCGGATGGCGGCATCTGGTCGAGCGTCTGGTGGCATCAGGACTGCTGGTGCCGGTGACCGATCATGTGATGCGGACCGGCATCGGCTTCCACGTCATCTGGCCGAAGAACCGCGACCTCAGCGAGAATGCGCGCAGGGTCAGGGACTGGCTGGTGGCGCAGGCCTAGATTTGCATTTCGTTCGGCGATGCAGGCAACGCTGGCGGGACAGCGCCCCCCTCTGGCCTGCCGGACATCTCCCCCACTTGGGGGGAAATTGGCAGCTTCGCCGGTGGCGCTTCCCTTGCAACGTTGGAGATTGGCTAAGGTCGGCGCGAAATCTGATCTCCCCCCTCGTGGGCAGGGCTGTCCGGGGAAAGTGTTGGGTGAATCGAAATGCCGCATGTGCATGCCCC
>NZ_VFUG01000012.1:0-155936 GCF_006440615.1 Mesorhizobium sp. B2-6-2
ACTCCGTGGAGCAAAAGTCCACCCGCAAAACACGCCGCCTGAGCTAATGGTTGCGCTTCTCCCACAAGGGGAGAAGGAGGGCGCCTACCCCTCCGCCGCGTTGCGGATTGCGGTGGAAGACAGCGACGAACGCGGACCGTGGATGAAGGTCCAGGCCGGTGCCGGCATGCGGGCAAGCAGCGGCGCGTCGCCCTCGTCGATACGGGCATAGTCGAAGGTCTTGGCAACGACCGACGACAGGAAGGAGAGCGTGGCGCCCGGACGGTCGATGACTGCGATGGGGAAGGTCAGCACGATCTCGCGCCAGCGCTGCCAGCGGTGGAAGTCGCGCAAACTATCCGCGCCCATGATCCAGACGAAATCCACGCCCGGGTTGCGCGCCTTGACCAGTGCAAGCGTGTCGGCGGTGTAGCGCGCATGCTGCGCCGCCTCGAAGGCGGTGACCTTGATCTTCGGGTTCCTGGCGATCTTTTCGGACAGCTCGACACGCTCGGCGAGCGGCGCCAGTTCGCGCGCGCTTTTCAGTGGATTGCCGGGCGTCACCATCCACCACAGCTGGTCGAGCGCGAGCCTTCTCAACGCGATCTCGGCGACCAGCGCATGGCCGGCATGCGGCGGATTGAACGAGCCGCCGAACAGACCGACCGTCAGCCCCCTGGCGGCGTGCGGCATGCGAAGGTAGCGGGCGGGAACGATGGGCTGAGGGGACGAAAGCATGGTGCTAGGCCCCCCTCTCTGGCCTGCCGGGCATCTCCCCCTCAAGGGGGGAGATCAGATGTCGCCGCGACTTTCGCCAATCGCCGGCGTTGCGAGCCGAGCGCCGGCGCCGAAGCTGCCAATCTCCCCCCTTGAGGGGGAGATGGCCGGCAGGCCAGAGGGGGGGGCCTGGGCGCAAGCTTCAACCCTTTAAGGCAAACGACTTCAAGGCCTCACCTGTCCAGACCCGCGCACGCGGTATTTGAACGAGGTGAGTTGCTCGACGCCGACCGGTCCGCGCGCGTGCATCTTGCCGGTGGCGATGCCGATCTCGGCGCCCATGCCGAACTCGCCGCCGTCGGCGAACTGCGTCGAGGCATTGTGCAAGAGGATCGCCGAATCGATCTCGTTGAAGAAGCGCTCAACCGCAGCCGTATCCTCGGCGACGATCGCCTCGGTGTGGTGCGAGGAAAACGTCTCGATGTGCTCGATCGCGCCGGCGACGCCGTCGACCAGCTTCACCGCGATGACGGCGTCGAGATATTCCGTCACCCAGTCGGCATCGGTCGCCGGGCTGGCGTCGGCGAAAGCTTTCATCACTTCGGCATCGGCGTGGATCTCGCAGCCGGCGGCGCGCAGTGCCTCCAGGATCGGCACCAGATGCGTGGCGGCCACCGCGCGGTCGACCAGCAAGGTCTCGGCCGCGCCGCAGACGCCGGTGCGCCGCATCTTGGCGTTGACGGCGATCTTCACCGCCGTGTCGAGATCGGCCGAGCGGTCGACATAGAGATGGCAGATGCCTTCCAGATGCGCGAAGACCGGCACACGCGCCTCGGTCTGCACGCGCCCGACCAGGCTTTTGCCGCCGCGCGGAATGATGACGTCGAGATTGCCGCCGAGACCTTTCAGCATCTCGCCGACGGCGGCGCGGTCGGTGGTCGACACCAGCTGGATGGCGTCCTGCGGCAGGTCGGCGGCCTTCAGACCCTCGACCATGCAGGCATGGATCGCGGCCGAGGAATTGAGCGAGTCCGAACCGCCGCGCAGGATCACCGGATTGCCCGCCTTGAGGCAAAGCGCGCCGGCGTCCGCCGTCACGTTCGGCCTGCTCTCATAGATGACGCCGATGACGCCGAGCGGCGTGCGCACGCGCTCGATATGGAGCCCGTTCGGCCGGTCCCAGGCGGCGATGACATCGCCGACCGGATCCTTGAGCGCTGCAATTTCTCGGATACCGTCGGCCATGGCCTTGATGCGCGAGTGATTGAGCTTCAGCCGGTCCATGAACGAACCCGACAGGCCGGCCTCCTCGCCATTCGACGTATCGATGGCGTTGGCGTCGAGAATGGCCTGCTCGTTGCGCAGGATGGCTTCGGCCATGGCAACCAGCGCATCGTTCTTGGCCTTGGCGGAAGCGACGGCCAACGGTCGGGCGGCGGCGCGAGCGCGACGGCCGATATCGGCCATCAGCGCCACGGTGTCTTCGCCGGACTTTTCATGCAGCTTCAGCATGGTTCATCCCTCCGCCCATCTCTTTATTCCACGCAACCCGAACGGAAAACCGCTTCACACTTTTCCCGGAATTGCTCTAGTCGTCGGCCAATACTTGGTCGCCGGCAACGCTTACCACAAGGTCGTCGCGATGGATCATCGCCGAACGCGCCTCGTAGCCGAGCACGTTTTCGATCTCGGCCGTCTTCAGGCCTGCGATCCTTACGGCATCGGCGGCATCGTACGCAACCAGCCCGCGCGCGATCTCGCGGCCCTCCGGAGATAGGATCGCCACCGTGTCGCCGCGCGAGAAATTGCCGCTGACCAGCTTGACGCCGGCAGCCAGCAGCGACTTGCCCGACATGAGCGCACCGACGGCGCCGGCATCGACGGTGAGCCGGCCGGCCGGTTCGAGCTGCCCGGCGATCCAGGTCTTGTAACCCTTCACCGGATTGGGGCTCGGCCTGAAAAAGGTCGAGCGTTCGCCGCGTTCGATCGCCATCAGCGGCGACAGCCTGGTGCCGGACGTGATGATCATGGCGGTGCCGGCGGCATTGGCGATCTTGCCGGCATCGAGCTTGGTGCGCATGCCGCCGCGCGACAGTTCGGACGCGGCCGCGCCCGCCATCGCCTCGATGTCCGGCGTGATGCGGTCGACCACCGGGATGAACTTCGCTTGCGGATCCTTGGCCGGCGGCGCCGTGTAGAGCCCGTCAATGTCGGAAAGCAGCACCAGCAGGTCGGCGCCCATCATCGTCGCCACCCGCGCCGCCAGCCGGTCATTGTCGCCGTAGCGGATTTCCGAGGTCGCCACCGTGTCGTTCTCGTTGATGACCGGCACCGCCTTCATCTTGAGCAGGGTCGAGATCGTCGCGCGCGCGTTGAGGTAGCGGCGACGCTCCTCGGTGTCACCAAATGTCAAAAGGATCTGGCCCGACTTCAGCCCGTCCTTGCCAAGCGCGTCCGACCAGGCACCGGCAAGCGCGATCTGGCCGACGGCGGCCGCCGCCTGGCTCTCCTCGAGCTTCAGCGCGCGTTTGCCGAGGCCCAGGATAGTGCGCCCGAGCGCGATGGCTCCCGAGGAGACGACAAGCACTTCGGCGCCGGCACCGGCAAGCACCGCGATGTCGTCGGCAAGCGAGGTCAGCCAGTCGCGCTTCAAACCTGTCGCGCGGTCGACGAGCAACGCCGAACCGATCTTCACTGTGATGCGCCGGTATGATTTCAGCGATTTCATCGGTCTTATCGCCAGCGCGTGTCGACGGGAGCCGGAACGGCATCGCGCGCTTCCGCGACCACCGCCATCAGCGCGCGCAGCACGGCCTCGACGCCTTCGCCGGTGACGGCCGAGACCAGCATCGGCGCGCGGCCGGCGGCGCGCTTCAGCGAGGCCGCCTTTTTCTTGCGTGCTTCCGCGTCGAGGATGTCGACCTGGCTGAGCGCGACGATCTCGACCTTGTCGGTCAGCCCATTGCCATAGGCATCGAGCTCGGCGCGAACCGTCTTGTAGGCCTTGCCCGGGTTTTCCTCCTGTGCGGAGACGAGGTGGAGCAGTACGCGCGTGCGCTCGACATGGCCGAGGAAGCGGTCGCCGATGCCCACCCCCTCATGCGCCCCCTCGATCAGGCCGGGGATGTCGGCGAGCACGAACTCGCGGCCGTCGATGCGGGCGACGCCGAGGCCGGGATAGAGCGTGGTGAACGGATAATCGGCAATCTTCGGCTTGGCCGCGGTGACGGCCGCAAGGAAGGTCGACTTGCCGGCATTGGGCAGGCCGACCAGGCCGGCGTCGGCGATCAGCTTGAGCCGCAGCCAGATGCTCAGCTCCTCGCCCGGCAGGCCGGGATTGGCGCGCCGCGGCGCCTGGTTGGTCGAGGTCTTGAAATGCTGGTTGCCGAAGCCGCCATTGCCGCCCTTGGCAAGCAGGAAGCGCTGGCCGACGACGGTCAGGTCGCAGATCAGCGTCTCATTGTCCTCGGCAAAGATCTGCGTGCCGGCCGGCACCTTCAGCGTGATGTCGGCGCCCTTGGCCCCTGTCATGTTGCGGCCCATGCCGTGCATGCCGGTCTTGGCCTTGAAATGCTGCTGATAGCGATAGTCGATCAGCGTGTTCAGCCCGTCGACTGCTTCCGCCCACACGTCGCCGCCGCGGCCGCCATCGCCGCCATCGGGCCCGCCGAACTCGATGAATTTTTCACGCCGGAACGACACCGAACCGGCACCGCCGTCGCCGGAACGAATGTAAACCTTGGCTTGGTCGAGGAATTTCATCGTTTCAAGTTTCTGCTATTGCTCTTGCGGGATTGCTCTAAACCAAGGCAGAGCCGAGGGCGAGGCCGATTTGCGACTAAAGCGCCGGATGCCCTTTCGGCGCGCACGCGGTAGCACTGGCGGGGACTGAAGGGGCGCGGGAATGAAGATCGTTTCCTACAACATCCAGTACGGCATCGGCCTCGACCACAAATACGATGTCGGGCGCATCGCCGACGCCGTGCGCGGCGCCGACGTGATCGCGCTGCAGGAAGTGACCCGCAACAACCCGCGCAACGGCGACCGCGACATGGTGGCCGAGATCAGCGAGGCGCTGCCCGATTATTTTGCCGCCTATGGCAGCAATTTCGAGGTCAATATCGGCTCGCGCCTGGAGAACGGCCGCGCCATCTCGACTTCCTTCCAGCTCGGCAACATGGTGCTGTCGAAGACGCCCATTCATTTGTCGCGCAACCTCCTTTTGCCGCGCAGCCGCAGCCTCGAGGCCATGAACTTCCAGCGCGGCGCGCTCGAGGCGCTTATCGAGACGCCGCTCGGCTTCATCCGCTTCTATTCCACCCATCTCGACCACCGCAGCCCGGTCGAGCGCCAGAGCCAGATCCGCTTCCTGCGCCAGCGCCTCTTGAACTATGCGCTCGAAGGCGGCGGGCTGTCGGGCATTCCCGAGATTGGCCTGCCGGATCTGCCCTATCCGGAAGCCTTCATCGTCATGGGCGACTTCAACATGCTGCCGGGCTCGCCGGAATATGTCGAACTCGCCGGCCGCCCGGACCATGAGTTTGGCACGCCGCTGACCGCCGATCTTGCCGTCGACGTCGCCCAGCGCCTTGCCGTCGCCGACCTCGTCACCTGGGTCGATCCCGACCGCCCCGACGACAAAAGCCGCCACAAATGCATCGACTACATCTTCACCAGCGCCTCGCTGGCCAGATCGCTGAAGCGGCTATGGTCCGACCGGGACGCCGTCGGCTCCGATCACCTGCCGCTCTGGGCCGAGCTGGGCTGAATTCTGAACTCCCCCTCATATGGCCGCTACGCGGCCACCTTTCTCCCCGAGGGGAGAAGAGATTGGCGCCGGCGCTTACCTGCTCCTCACCCCTTGGGGAGAGGTCGGATTGCCCCGAATTGCCCTTCGCAATTCGGTTGGCGATCCGGGTGAGGGGCGCTTGCCCAGCCCTGCGAAGCAATCGTCAAAAATGCATCCAATTCCTCAGGCTCGTCCAGGTCTTCCTGTCGAGCCTGTAACGCTCGACCGGCACCTGCCCCGCGACGATCGAGTTCAGCATGCCCTGGCCGGCATACTGGAAGCCGCATTTGTGGATGACCCGGCGCGAGGCCGGATTGATCACCCTTGTCGAGGCATGCAGCACCTGGATCGAGGTCCGCTGGAAGGCGAGGTCGACCAGGGCGTGCGCGGCCTCGGTGGCATAGCCGCGCTTCCAGTAAGGCTCGCCGATCCAGTAGCCCAGTTCCAGGCCGCGATCGGTGGTGTTGAGCCCGGCGCAGCCGACGAAGGTGCCGGTATCCTTGAGCGTCAGGGCATAGACGATGCCGGCGCGGCGCGACGCCGCCATGGCGAGGAAGGTGCGGCCCTCGGCCTCGCCATAGGGATGCGGCATGCGGGCAAGCATTTCGGCGACATGCCGGTTGTCGGCCAGCGTGACGAGTTGCTCGAGATCGCTCTCGCGCGGGGCGCGCATACCCAGACGCTCGGTGGCCAGCACCGGGCAATCGATCGCGTAACTTTCGTCTTCGGTGTCTTCCGCTTCGGCAACCATTTTAGTCCTCCAGGGCAAGAAAAAAATGAAAAAGGAGAGAGGGCAAACCCATCTCTCCTGATCCTTTTCTGGCCTGGCCAGACACCGGTTCCCGAGATGGGCGCCGGTGTTATGGTGCGGAACCGGCTACTCCGCTGCTTTGGTAATCGGGTTCACCGATACGTAGGTTCGGCCGTTGGCTTTCTTGTTGAAGGTGACTGCGCCGGCTTCGAGCGCAAAAAGGGTGTGGTCCGTGCCCATTCCGACATTGACGCCGGGATGCCACGAGGTGCCGCGTTGGCGGATGATGATGTTGCCCGGGATGACGGCTTCGCCGCCGAACTTCTTCACGCCCAGACGCTTGGAGTGCGAATCGCGACCGTTGCGCGACGAACCGCCAGCTTTCTTGTGTGCCATTTGACTAACTCCGATGCGCCCAAAGACGCTTGAATGGTCTTATGAACGCGTTCGCGTTCCGTTTCAAGTCCGTGCCGGCGACGATCGTCGCCGGAAAAATTACTTCTTCGCCAGTTCCCTGGCCTGCTCGCGCCAGTCCTTGATCTGGTCGGCGCTGAACGGCATGTGCTCGTCGATCTTGGCGACATCCTTGTCGGAAAGCTTGGCGAGCTGCGCGAAGGTGACAATGCCCTGCTCGGCGAGATCCTTCGCCGCGACCGGGCCGATGCCCTTGATGACCGTCAGGTCGTCCGGCTCGCCCTTCGGCGCCTTGAACAGCGGCGCAGCCTTTGCCTCTTCGCCGGAAGCGGCCTCAGACTTGGGCTCCTTCTTGGCCTTGGCCTCGTTCGGAGCGGTCTCGGCCTTTGCCTCGGCGACGACTTCCGCCTTGGCTTCGGGGACCTTGGCCTCTGCCTTGGCCGCGGCCTTCTTCGACGGCTTGGCGCCGCCCAACAGGATCTCGGCGATCCTGACGGTGGTCAAAAGCTGGCGGTGGCCGATCTTGCGGCGCGAATTCTGGCGGCGGCGCTTCTTGAAAGCGATGACGGTGCGGTTCTTGCCCTGCTCGACGACTTCCGCCGTGACCAGAGCGCCGTCGACGAACGGCGCGCCGAAGGTGACATTCTCGCCCTCGCCATGCGCGAGCACATTGCCGATCTCGACGATATCGCCGACCTTGGCTTCGAGTTTCTCGATCTTCAGGAGATCGTTGGCGGCGACGCGATACTGCTTGCCGCCCGTTTTGATGACTGCGAACATTTTTTGCCTTTCGCTGTTCGGTCGGCCTCGATGAACCGCGTCGGGCGGTTCGGCCGTCTTTTTGTCAGTCTGCGGGTTCAAAAAACAAGCGGCGCGGAAGAGCCTCCACGCCGAATGCGGGCTGTCCCTAACCGAAGGTTGCGCCGGAGTCAAGGCAAGCGGCTTGTCCTTGGGCGGCTTGTCCTTGGAGAGGCCGCGTGCGACGTTGCCGGCAAATATCGGTCCGTCCCGTCGCAATCGCTTTTCGCGCAAGCCGGAAATCGGTGGAATAGGGCCTTGTAACCGGAGCGGTCAGCCGTTATCTAGTGCGCCGCGCCGGCAACGGCCGACCATGACCTCGCGGAGAGGTGGCAGAGTGGTCGAATGCACCGCACTCGAAATGCGGCATACTCGCAAGGGTATCGGGGGTTCGAATCCCTCCCTCTCCGCCATCCTGCTCGCGCTGCGCGCTTCGCAGGACAAGTCTGGCGAATTCCTTTCAGCGCGAAGCAGGGTGCCGTCCGAAGCTTCAGCGAAGGAGGGCGGCCTGAGAGCTGCTTACATCCCTCACCGCGCCACGTCGGCCTCGCGAATTCCCAAGCCTTCACGTGACAAAAATCCGACCGTGATCGATAGTAGTATGATCTCGGCGAGTCATTGCGCAGGCCCATTCGACATGCGCTCGGGGGCGAAATCTAACAATGCCCGGTCGCGGCTTCACAACGGGGGACAAGATGATCGCGCGAACAATCGCGGTTGCCCTTGCAATTGCGTTTTCCCTTTCACCGTCGCATGCGCAACCGCAGCATCGTTTGCCGAGCGGCTATAAATGGGGCCGCTGCCTGCTTGTCGTTCACGGTCAGACCCGCATCTCCGGAAGATGCTCCTACCAAATCGAGAAGGGCGGCGATTTCAACATCCAGGGGCCTCGTCAGGTTTTCGCAGGCATCGACTATCCCGACACGCATAGCGGGGCCGGTGAAATGTCGAAAGATTACTGGGCGGTTGTCTACAAGGACGGCGATCTTTGGGCAGGCTATGCGAACGCTGACATTCGCGACACGCACGGCGAGGCAGGAGATTGGGGAGAGCTTCGCCGCGAAGGCGCCTGCTATGTCGGGAAGGACGTCCGGTTGTGCCTTTGGCGTTGAACAATTCCAGGAAAGGCGGTTGGGCTCCGCGGTTTCGCCGCAGCCGTCCGCCCGCAATTGCGTAAGAACTAAAGGGATAGAGTGGTTCGCCGTTCCTGTGAAGAACCACTCTAGCCGGCTCAACCGATTGCAGGGTCGAGTCAAGCAGATCGATTGGCGAATAGGCTGGTCGCCACCCGTTGACCGAGCGGCTGAAGGATCGATAGCATGCCGTGGGCTCTATCGACGCGACTGAATGCGATGAAAAAAGAAGACCTGGAAAAACTGCTCTCCAACGACAGCGGCGACTTCGAGTTGTATCCGATAGACCGCTATCTCCACGCCGTGGCGACCGAACGGCAGGTGCCAAATCTCGCAATCGTGGTCTGCACGATCAGGATAGAAGAATCAGCGCCTGCGCTGCGCGCCGTCCTTGAACGCGCCGCCAACGGACAGCCTTTGTCGGACGATGAAGAGATGCTGCTCTTCAGGGGCGTGTATATCCTCGGCGGCGCCCGCGACACCCAGGCATGCCAACCTTTGCTGCGTCTGCTGCGCCGCCCTGGGAAGGAGGCCGACTGGCTGCTTGGCGACGCCATAACCGAAACCCTGTCGCGCATCATCGTAGGCGTATTCGACGGCGACGCCGGCGCGCTGTTCGACATCATTGCCGACCGCTCCGCCGACGAATTCATCCGCGACGCGGCATTTGGCGCGGTGACCTTCTTGACCTGGGAAGGTCGCATCGAGCGCGACCGGACAAGGGATTTCGTGGAACGGTTCTACAAAGAGAGGCTGGCCGACGACTGGGATTACGCGTGGGTCGGCTGGCTGCAAGCCATCTCGATGCTTGCCCTGCGAGACCTCGTTCCGCTTGCCTACAGCGCCTGGGATGAGGGCCTTATCCCGGAAGATGTGCTTGAGCGCAGTGATTTCGAAAGCGACCTGCGGGAAGCCGAGCAGCAACCCGGCGACATCGACCGGTTCGATCGCGCCAGTCTGAGTTACATCGAGGATGTCCTTGTGGCGCTGGATTGGACCCGCGGCCTTGGCGATGACGACGACTTCGAGTTCAGCGACGATGATTTCGAGTTCGGCGACGACGATTTCGATCTTGACGAGGACGAGGATGGGCAAGCCTCACGGCTGGACCTGGCCTTCTCCAGCATCACACCGGCCACCAACCCCTGGCGCGACATCGGGCGCAACGATCCGTGCCCTTGTGGAAGCGGCAAGAAATTCAAGAAATGCTGCTTGGCAATCGCGGAATGACGGGGTGACGCGTCAAGGAAAACCCGTTCGTCAGTTCGACCCGCTCGCCTCATGCGCCGCGATCGCGCTGACGAAGATCTCCCCGAACTCCTTGAGCTTCGCCCCTCCCACGCCGTTCACTTCGGCGAAGTCGTCGAGGTCGCGCGGACGGCGCTCGGCCATATCGATCAGGGTGCGGTCGGAAAACACCACATAAGCCGGCACCTGGCGTTCCTTGGCGAGCCGCAGCCGCAGCGTTTTGAGCGTCGCCAGCAAGGAAGTGTCCACCCCCTCGCCGCCCATGGCGGAACCCTGCGCCGCCCGCTTCCTGCCGCGCGCCAGACGATCCCGGCCTTCGACACGATACTCGAACGCAACCTCGCCGCGGCCGAGCGCGCGGCCGCTTTCCGAGATGGCGAGGCCGCCATGGCCGTCGGGATCCGGCACCAGGAAGCCGCCGGCGACAAGTTGCCGGATGAGCGACAGCCAGACCGGCTTTCGGTGCATGATGCCGGTCCTGAAGCTGGCGAGCTGCTGATGGCCTCTAGCCAGCACCTTTTCGGTCTCATGGCCGAGCAGGATGTCGATGACATGGGCGGCGCCGAAGCGCTCGCCGCTCTGCGCGACGGCCGCGAGGATGATCCGCGCCTCCGTCCCGCCATCGGCGCGCGGCGCCTGGTCGAGGCAGTTGTCGCAATTACCGCAGGCTTGCGCCTCCTCGCCGAAATAGCCGAGCAGCACCTGGCGCCGGCACTGCGCCGTCTCGCAATAGCCGATCAGCGTGTCGAGCCGGCGATGCGCCCGTCTTTTGTGCTCGGGCGAGGTATCCTCGTCGTCGATGAACATCCGGCGCGTGCGGATGTCGCCGGCGCCGTAGAGCATGTGCGCTTCCGCCGCTCGGCCGTCGCGGCCGGCGCGGCCGATCTCCTGGTAGTACGCCTCCAGGCTGCCGGGCAGGTCGGTGTGGAAGACATAGGCGACGTCGGGCTTGTCGATGCCCATGCCGAAGGCGATGGTCGCCACCATGACGACGCCCGACAGGCTCATGAAGGTGTTCTGGTTCGCCTCCCGCGCCTCCTTGCTCATGCCGGCATGGTAGGCGAGCGCGCGCACGCCGTTCTTCTCCAGGAAAGCCGCCATCTCCTCCGTCTTGCGGCGCGACAGGCAATAGATGATCCCGCTCTTGCCCTGGTGCCGCTCGATGAAGCGCATCAGCTGGCGCTTGCTGTCCTGCTTGGGCTCTATCGCCAGCTTGATGTTGGGCCGGTCGAAGCCCAGCACCAGGGTTTCGGCGCGCCCCGCAAACAGCCGCGCTTCGATGTCGGCGCGCGTGGCCTCGTCCGCCGTTGCCGTAAGCGCGATGATGGGCACCTGCGGAAACACGCCGCGCAACTGCGACAGGTCTTCATATTCGCGCCGGAAGGCCGGTCCCCATTGCGAGATGCAATGCGCCTCGTCGATGGCGATCAGACCGACATCGAGCCGGGACAGGGCTTCCAGCATCCGCTCCGTCATCAGCCGCTCCGGCGCCATGTAGAGCAGCCGCGTCTGTCCGGACGCGACGCGGCGCCAGGCCGCGACATTGGCGTCGCGGTCGAGCGAGGAATTGATGGTGTCGGCGGCCACGCCGGCAAGGCGCAAGGCGGCGACCTGGTCCTGCATCAGCGCCACCAGCGGCGACACCACGATGGTGAGCCCGCCTTTGACCAGCGCCGGAACCTGATAGCAGAGCGACTTGCCGGCACCTGTCGGCATCACCGCCAGCACATGCCGCCCGGACAGCAACGCCTCGATCACGGTCGCCTGCCCGGGGCGAAAATCGTCGAAGCCGAACACGTCCTTCAGGACGCGCCGCTTATGATCCTCGGCCGGCAGGCCTGCTGCCTGTGCCGGCATCAGGCAGACACCGGACAGGAGGTCGTTTTCGGGTTTATGTGAAGACCAGCCAACTGATTCACCGCGTGATGCCTTGGAGTAGCGCAGCGCTCATCAGGCCACAACCGCGCTTCGCCGGAAACCTGCCGCCTCACGCCGATGCCGTCATCGAAAAGTCATCGCTGGCCCATCGGCTGGAGAGTTCCGCCGACGCATTCTCCGATGCTATGATTTTGAGCCGACCGCTGCCGGCGGCCGACGCAAAAGGAACCTTGGCATGATCGATCCCGCCACGCTCGTCACCTACATAGCGGTCGTGTTCGGCTTCGTCTTCATCCCGGGGCCGGCGACGCTGCTCACGGTGGCGCGGGCGACGAGCTCGGGCACGAAGGTCGGCATCGCCACCGGGGCCGGCGTCGCCGCCGGCGACGTGATCCACACCATCATGGCAATCGTCGGCATCTCGGCCATCATCGCCGCTTCGGCGATGCTGTTCAGCATCGTCAAATATATCGGCGCGGCCTATCTCGTTTATCTCGGCATCCGCGCCATTCTCGAAAAGGCGCCGGCAGATCTGGCGGCCAGGATGCTGCCCATCTCGGCGGGCAAAGCCTTCCGGCAGGCGATCCTGACCGAAGTGCTCAATCCGAAGACCGCTTTGTTCTTCCTGGCCTTCCTGCCGCAATTCGTGCATCTGCAAGGCGGTTTCGTGATGCTGCAGCTGATGCTGCTGGGCATCATCTTTGTTCTGCTCGGGCTCTTCAGCACGATCGTCTTCGCCGTCAGCGCGGGCGGCCTGGGTTCCTTGCTGCGCCGCAATCCGGCGGTGTTGAAATGGCAGGGCAAGGTGGTCGGCGGCATCTATTGCGCGCTCGGCATACGCCTGGCGCTGCAGCAGCGCTGAAACGCTTCACCCGGCGGCGGTCCAGGCAGGCATGTCATAGCCGAATTCGCGACAGAAGGCCCGCATGGCCGGCGTCGGCGGGGTGACGAGATCGGTCTTTCTTTATAAAAGAAACCAAGCATATTCTTGCAGAACTCGGCCGGGGGGCTTGCTGATATTAGTCTTCCGCAGTCGTCCCGCTTCTCCGACACCACAGCAATGGAATCCGCCGTCGCCATGGATTCGTCCGCGCCCGTGCTCATCTTCTACGCCCGCAACGACGCGCTTGGCGACGGCTTGCTACGGATTCCGGCCCTGCGGGCGGCAAGAACGGCCTTTCCGCAAAGCCGTGTCGTCTATGGCGCCATGCGCGGCTCATCGCTCTCTCATGTGTTGCGCAAGCACGTCGCGCATCTCGTCGATGACTTCAGGACGAAGACGCCGCTTTCCGCCATCCTCGCCGAATTCGCCCCGCGCGGCCGCAAGACCATCGTCGTCGATCTGCGCACCGGCGTGCCGGGCCTGATGCTCACGGCTCTGCAACTCACAGGCCGAGGCATTCGCTACGAAGCGAACTTTGCCGGCCATCTTCTGTCGCTGCGCTGGGGCACGCGGTTGACGCTGCGGCCGGAACACAGTGCCTGGCGCTACCATCGGCTGGTCGAGCGCTTGGCGGGGCGGCACCTGCCTTTCGACCACAGGCTCGATGTGCCGGACGCCGCGCGGGGTCTGGCGCGCCAGTTGCGCGGCGGTTGCGGCCGTCCGCTCGTCCTGATTGGCGGCAATGCCCAGGGCAGGAAGTGCATGAGCGAAGATCAGGTGGTGGCCGTCGCCGGCAATCTGATCGATGCCGGCTACCGGGTGCTGTATTTGGCGACCCCCGGCGGCGGACCGACGTCACCGGCGCTCCTCGCGAGGGAAGGCCGCCTCCAGGTGGCCGGTCCGGAACTGGCGCCGGATATTGCAAGCTTCGACGATCTCCTGCTTGCGCTGGGCGAGATGGCGGTCGCCTATATCGGCATGGAGGGCGGACTGGCGCATCTGATGGCCGCCGTCATGACGCCGGCGGTGATCGTCAACAACGGCGCCAATGTGGAGCGCTGGCGCCCCCTTTCAAACGCGGTCGAAGTCGTCACGGCGCCGAGGCGAGGCCGTTCGGCCAATGTCGCCGACGCGCCGGTCGAGGCCATACTCGAAGCCGCGCATCGCCTGCTCGCGGCAGGCCGCCGCGATCACATGGCGATCGCAGCGGTTCCGGAAAGGCGTGAAACCGCTCCGGCGCAATCGGCGTTCGATAGAACCGCCGACCTGTCCTAACCGAGGAAATCGGCCCGGCAAGGTGCAAAGCTGTCGACCAGCCGCCCGGCCTCCAGCGCCTTGACGCCATGCACGAGATTGGACGGCACGATGAAGCTGCTGCCCGTTTCGAGGATCTCCGATCGGCCGTCGACAGTGACCTCGAAGCGACCCTCGGCGACATAGCTTGCCTGGACATGCGGATGCGAGTGCAGCGCCCCGACGCCGCCCTTGTCGAAGGCGAACTCGACCATCATCAATTCATCGGTATGCACCAGCACGCGCCGCCTGTTGCCGTCCGGCGTCGGCTCCCAGGCTTTTTCGCCCGCATGGGAAAAAATATCGGTCATCGCTCAGCTTCCGTTCGGCTTGTAAAGTAAATCCAGGAAAGGTGCGGCGCGGTTTTCCGGCGGGAGACGGTCACCGCGCCAGCCAGCCGCCATCGACCGGCACCACCGCGCCATGCATATAGTCCGACGCCCGCGCCAGCAGGAACACGGCCGCGTCGCCGATGTCGTCGGGCCGGCCCCAGCGTGCTGCCGGAATGCGCCCGAGGATGGCGGCGCTGCGGTCCGGGTCGGCGCGCAAGGCTTCGGTGTTGTTGGTCTCGACATAGCCCGGCGCGATGCCGTTGACGTTGATGCCTTTTGCCGCCCATTCGCAAGCGAGCAGCCTTGTGAGGCCGAGCACGCCGTGCTTCGAGGCCGTATAGGAAGCGACGCGAATGCCGCCCTGGAAACTCAGCACCGAGGCGATGTTGACGATCTTGCCGCGCCGTCCGGGCTCGGCCAGCACGCGCCTGCCAAAGCATTGGCACAGGCGAAAGACCGTCTTCAAATTGACGTCCATTACCTCGTCCCAGTCGGTTTCGCTCAGGTCGATCGCATCGGCGCGCCGGATGATGCCGGCATTGTTGACGAGGCCGTCGAGCCGGCCGCTCTCGCTCCACACCCGGTCGAGCATGGCGGCCGCCTCGGCAGGGTCCCCGAGATCGGTCCTTACCGCTTCGAAGCTGCCGCCCGCGGCCGCGACTTTCCCGGCGGTGTCATCCATCGCCGAACGGCCGACGCCGACGACCAGGCCGCCGGCGCGCGCGATCGACACGGCGATGCCTTGCCCGATGCCGGTGTTGGCGCCGGTGACCAGAATGCGCTTGCCCGTGAGGCTGAATGCGGAAAGATCGCTCACCGCAATCGATCCATCGCCACCTGATCGACGTCGGTATAGTCGACATTGTCTCCGGCCATCGCCCAGATGAAGGCGTAGTTGGATGTGCCGGCGCCCGAATGGATCGACCAGCCCGGCGACAGCACCGCCTCCTCGCTGCGCATGACGATGTGGCGCGTCTCGTCCGGTTCGCCCATGAAGTGGAAGACGCGCTGCCCTTCCGGCAGATCGAAGTAGAGATAGGCTTCCATGCGCCGGTCATGCACGTGGCAGGGCATGGTGTTCCACACCGAGCCTGGCGCGAGCTGCGTGATGCCGACGACGAGTTGGCAAGTCTTGACGCCGTCGGCGTGGATGAACTGGAAGATCGAGCGTTCGTTGCTGGTCGCCTGGCTGCCGAGGTCGAGCCGCCTGGCGTCGCCGATGCGGATCAACTGGCTGGGATAGGTCCGATGCGCCGGTGCGCTAAGCAGGTAGAATTTTGCCGGCCTGTCGGGCTCCGCCGAGGCGAACGACACCTGCTCGGCGCCCATGCCGAGATAGACCATGTCGCGCGCCGCCAATTCGTAAGCCATGCCGTCGGCCGTGACGGTGCCGGCGCCGCCGATGTTGACGGCGATCAGTTCGCGGCGGTCGAGGAAAGCCTTGGTTCCGGTCGGCTTGATCGCCTCGAGCGGCAGGATCTTGTCGATAGGCATGGCGCCGCCGACGATCATGCGGTCGTAATGCGTGTAGGTCAGGCTGACGAGGCCCGGCTGGAAAAGCCCCTCGACGTGGAAATGGTGGCGCAGCTCGTCTGTTCCCATGGCCGCGGCGGCGATGGGATCGATGGCGAAGCGCGAGGAAAATTGTGTCTGGTCCATTTCTAGGCCTTGTCTGATGGTCACTCGGTCGATGCGGCTTTCAGCGAATTGGCATAATAGGCCTGTCTGGCCTGCAGCCGCTCGCGGTAGCGCTGCTGGCTGCGGGTCAGGTGCGTGCGCATCGCCTCGCGCGCGGCCTCGGCATCGCCTGCCGAGATCGCGTTGAGAATGACGAGGTGCTCGCGCTGCAGGCCGCGCTGGTACTCGTCCGACTGGACGAGCTCTGTCGACCAGGGCGAGGTCACGTCGCAGGGAATGGCGCGGCATCCCAGCACATCGAGCATCTCGACATAGAACGGGTTGTTGGTGGCGCTGGCGATCGCGCGGTGGAAGGCGAGGTCGGCCGGGCCGGTCGGCTGGCTGGCGAGCAGCAGCCGCTCGAACTCGAAGAAGGCCTCCTGGATCGCGGCCTCCTGGGCGGCGTTGCGGCGGATGGCGGCCAGGCCCGCCGATTCGATCTCGATCGCGAGGCGGACCTCGAGCACGTTGAGCGCGACCGAATCCTTGGCTCCCATGTCGGCGGCCAAAACGCCGAAGCTCGTCGAGATGTGCTCGCTGACGAAGACGCCGGCGCCTTGCCGCGCTTCGACCAGGCCATCGGCGGCAAGCTTGGCCAGCGCCTCGCGGATGACCGTGCGGCTGACGCCGAAGGTCTCCGTCAGCTGGCCTTCGGTCGGCAGCTTCTGTCCGGGCGGAATCTCGCCTGCCAAGAGCTGCTTGCGGATCGCCGCGACCACGGTCTCCGACAGTTTCGGCTTGCGTTCGACCCTGAGGTCGGCAACTGTTTGGGACACGTGGCGCCCTCCTAGTGAAACAGGCTCGGCAGCCACAATGAGATTTCCGGTATGTAGGTTACAAGCATCAGCACCATGAAGGCTGCTCCATAGAACGGCCAGATCGAGCGCATTGCCGTCCAGATGGGAATGCGGCCGATGGCGCAACTGACGAACAGCACCGCGCCCACCGGCGGCGTGCAGAGGCCGATGCCGAGATTGAGGATCAGGATGACGCCGAAATGCACGGGATCGACGCCATAGGCCATCACCACCGGCAGGAAGATCGGCGTGGTGATGATGATGAGCGGCGACATATCCATGAATGTGCCGAGGATGAGCAGGACGACATTGATCAGGAGCAGTATGACCAGCTTGTTGTCGGACACGGACTGCAAAAACGCGACAAGCGCCGCCGGAACCCGCAGATAGGCCAGCAGCCAGCCGAAGGCCGCGGCGCAGCCGATAATCATCAGCACCATCGCTGTCGTGCGCACCGCCGCCGTGGTCGCGGTGACAAAATCGTTCCAGCTCATCGAGCGGTAGATGATCAACGTCACCAGGAAAGCATAGACGATGGCAATGCAGGAGCTTTCGGTGGCGGTGAAGATGCCGGAGCGGACGCCGCCAAAGATGATGCCGATCAGGATCAGGCCGGGAATGGCGGCGACAAGCAGCTGCAAGGCCCGGCCGAAACCGGCAAAGGGTTCCGTCGGATAGCCGCGCCGGCTTGCCACCACATAGGCGGTGACCATCAGCGACAGGGCCAGCAACAGCCCCGGCAGAACGCCGGCGGTGAAAAGATCCGCGATCGAGATGCGGCCGCCGGCCGAGATCGAATAGATGATCATGTTGTGCGACGGCGGGATCAGCAGCGCAATGATGGCGCCGACGGAGGTGATGTTGACGGCATAGTCGACGCCATAGCCGCGCGCCTTCATCTGCGGGATCATCAGCCCGCCGACCGCTGAGGCATCCGCCACCGCCGAACCGGAAATACCGCCGAACATGGTCGACGCGGCAATGTTGACTTGGCCCAGGCCGCCGCGCAGGTGGCCGACCAGGGACCCGGCCAATGCCACCAGGCGGGCGGCGATGCCGCCGCGAACCATAAGGTCGCCGGCGAAGATGAAGAACGGAATGGCCATCAGCGAAAAGACGCTGACGCCGGAATTGAGCCGCTGGAACACAACGACGGGTGGCAGGCCGATCGTGAGGATCGTCGCGAAGCTGGCGACGCCGAGGCAGAACGCGATCGGCGTGCCGATAACCAGCAGGAAGACGAAAGTGCCGAAAAGCACGATCAGCGCCATGGTTCAGAGCTCCTCGCCGGTCGCGTAGATGTCGGCATCGACCGGCAGCCCGGCAAAGCGCCCCGCCAGCCGCTCGAGTGAAAACAGGCAGACCAGCCCGCCTCCCAGAATGACCGGCAGGAAGCTGACGCCGCCGGGCAAGGCGAGCGACGGCATCACCGTGTTCCAGGTCAGCCTGGCCAGCTGCACGCCATAGACGATCATGCCGGCGCCGAAGGCCAGCACGACGAGATCGGAAATGCTGCGCAGCACCGCCTTGGCCGAGGCAGGCAAGACATAGAGCAGCACGTCGAAGCCGAGATGCGTGCGCTCGCGCACGCCGACGGCGGCGCCGAGAAAGATGAACCAGCCCATCAGCAGCACGGATGAGGACTCGGTCCAGCTCGGCGAGCGGTTCAGCACGTAGCGCGAGAAAACCTGCCAGAAAATGATGACGGTCATCAGCGTCAGCCCGGTGCCGCTGACCCATAAGGCCAACCGCGCAAGCCCGGAAAGGGCCCGTTCCACCCGCAGCCAGAAGCCTTTCGGACCCGACCGGCTGGATGGCAGCGCGGAAGCCTCCGTGCCGCCGGGCCCGTTGCCGATCCCGGTCATTTCGTCGCCTGGATACGGGCGGCGAGGTCCTTGAGCTCGGGCGTCGACAGATATTTGTCGTAGACCGGCTTCATGGCGTCGATCAGCGGCTGCTTGTCGATCTCGCTGATCTTGACGCCGGCCTTCTCGACGATGTCGCGCGACTTCTTCTCCTGCGCGTCCCACAGCTCGCGCATTTTGACGACACTGTCCTTGGCCGCCTGGCGCACGATCGCCTGGTCTTCCGGCGCCAGCTTATCCCAGCTTGCCTTCGACATCACCAGCACCTCCGGCACGATCTGGTGCTGATCCAGCGTGTAGTGCTTGGCGACCTCGTAATGCTTGGCGGATTCGAAGCTCGGCCAGTTGTTCTCGGCGCCGTCGATGACGCCGGTCTGCAGCGCCGAATAGACCTCGCCATAGGCCATCGGCGTGGCGTTGGCGCCAAGCGCATTGACCATGTCGACGAACACGTCCGACTGGATGACGCGGAACTTCATGCCCTTCATGTCTGCCATCGACGCGATGTCCTTCTTGGTGTTGTAGAAGGAGCGCGCGCCGGAATCGTAGAAGGCGAGTCCGACAAGGTCGTGCGCCTCGAACGCCTTCAGGATCTGGTCGCCGATCGGCCCGTCCATGACATGCCGCATATGCTCGACCGAGCGGAAGATGTAGGGCAACGACGGCACGGCGGTTTCCGGCACGATGCCGTTGAACGGCCCCATGGAGACGCGATCGAGGTCGATGACGCCGGCCTGGGTCTGCTCGATCGTATCCTTTTCCTCGCCGAGCTGCGCCGAATGATAGACCTCGATCGAATAGCGCCCGTTGGTGCGCTGCTTGATCAGCTCGCCCATATATTTGACCGCCTCGACTGTCGGATAGCCGTCCGGATGGGTGTCCGAAGAGCGCAGGACGGTTTCGGCCTGCGCGGCTTCGATCATCAAGGACCCGATGGCGAATGTCGCCGCCAGCAATCTCGAAATACGCAACATGTCTTTCCTCCCTTCAAAAATTCACGAATACCTTGGTTCAGAGTCGGTACGCCTTCTTGGCAAGCGAGTAGGCAAGCTCCCGCGCCAGCTCATGCGCCTCCTCCTCCCGGAGGCGATGCTCGGCGACGAGGCGCGCCAGAAAGGCGCAGTCGACACGCCGCGCGACGTCGTGACGCGCCGGGATCGACGGGAAGGCGCGCGTGTCGTCATTGAAGCCGACGGTGTTGTAGAAGCCCGCCGTCTCCGTGGTCATCTCGCGGAAGCGGCGCATCCCTTCCGGGCTGTCGTGGAACCACCAGGCCGGCCCGAGCTTGAGCGCCGGATAGACGCCGGCGAGCGGCGCCAGCTCGCGCGCATAGCTCGTCTCGTCGAGCGTGAACAGGATGATCGTGAGGTCGCGCTCCAGCCCGATGCAATCGAGCAGCGGCTTCAGCGCCGCCACATAATCGGTCCGGGTCGGGATATCGAAGCCCTTGTCGCGGCCGAATTTCTGGAAAAGGGAAGGCGAATGATTGCGCCATGATCCAGGATGGATCTGCATCGCCAGGCCGTCGTCGCGGCTCATCTTGGCCATCTCGGTCAGCATCTGGGCGCGGAACAATTTTCGCTCGCGCTCATCCTCGGAGCCGCGCCGGATGCGGTTGAACAGTTCCTGCGCCGCCGCGTCGGAGAGATTGGCGGTCTCGGCCGTCGGATGGCCGTGATCGGACGAGGTCGCGCCGAACTCCTTGAAATAGGCGCGGCGCTTTCGATGCGCATCGAGATATCCGGACCACGTGCCGGTGTCGCATCCGGTGATCTCGCCGAGCCTATCCAGATTGGCCGCGAAGCCCCCGAAATCGGGATCGACGACGGCGTCGGGCCGATACGCGGTGACGACGCGGCCCTTCCAGCCGCTGTCGCGGATCGTCCGGTGCCATTTGAGATCCTCGAGCGCGCCTTCGGTCGTCGCGATCACCTCGATGTTGAAGCGTTCGAACAGCGCGCGCGGCCGATAGTCGTCGCGTTGCAGCAGCGCGGCGATCATGTCGTAGATGCGGTCGGCGCTGGCCGCGGTAAGCGGCTCCCCGATGCCGAACAGATGCTCGAACACATGGTCGAGCCACAGCCGCGTCGGCGTGCCGCGGAAGAGATAATAATGCTCGGCGAAGCGTCGCCAGATCGCCCGGCCGTCGGTTTCGACGGGTGCGCCGTCGAGCGTCGGGACGCCGAGTTCCTCCAGCCGCACGCCTTGGCTGAACAGCATGCGGAAAATGTAATGGTCCGGCACGATCAAAAGCTGCGCCGGGTCGGAAAACGGTTCGTTAAGCGCATACCAGCGCGGGTCGGTGTGGCCGTGCGGACTGACGATCGGCAGGTCCTTCACGCCCGCGTAAAGGGCGCGCGCCAATGATCGCGTTTCCGGCGAAAACAACAGGTCCGGATCGGTCAATGCGGCCACGCGGCTCCTCCCAGGCTTCGCTATTGGTAGATCGGCCAGAGATAATGTCAACATACAAATATTATGCAGTTGTATGATGACTTTCGAATGGAACCCGGCCATTGTGCACGGCGACAGCGGGTGTTAGGTCGCTGCCGTCGTTTTCCGATCGGAGACCAGCTTCCATGAACGGCCGCCTGTCCAACGCCACCCTTGCGGAGCTGCCGGCCGAAGTTCTGGTGCCTCGCTACGACCGCAAGTCCGTCGCGCCCGGCATCGTCCATCTTGGCGTCGGCGCCTTTCACCGTGCCCACCAGGCCGCCTATGTCGATGCCTGTCTGGCGGATGGCGAAAGCGATTGGGGCATCACCGGCGTCTCGTTGCGCAGCCCCGACACGCGCGATGCTCTCAAGCCGCAAGGCGGGCTCTACACCCTTGCAATCAGGGACAGCGCCGGCGAACAGCTGCAGGTGATCGGCTCGATCCAGTCCTTGCTCGTCGCCCCGGAGAACCCTGGCGCGGTGCTCGCCGCGCTCACCGATCCGCGCATCCGCATCGTCACGCTCACCATCACGGAAAAGGCCTATCTCAGGGCAGCCGACGGCGCGCTCGACAGCGCGCACCTCGATATTGTCCACGACCTCGCCAACCCCGGATCGCCGAAGACGGCGCATGGATTTCTCGCCGAGTCGCTTGCGCGCCGACGCGCGGCGGGCACGCCTCCTTTCACCGTGCTTTGCTGCGACAACCTGCCGGCCAACGGCGCCACCCTGCATCGGCTGTTGATCGCGTTCGCGAAATTGCGCGACGCCCAGACAGGCTCTGGCGACCAGCCGTTGGCGGGCCATATCGCCGATGAAGTGGCCTTCCCGTCCTCCATGGTCGATCGCATCGTGCCGGCGACCACGGACGCCGATCGCGCCCGCATCGCTGGCGAGCTCGGCATCGATGACGCATGGCCGGTGATGACCGAGCCGTTCCGCCAATGGGTGATCGAGGACGACTTTCCCGGCGGGCGGCCGGCCTGGGAGAAATTCGGCGTCACCATGGTCGAGGACGTCGGCCCCTTCGAGGACATGAAGCTGAGGCTGCTCAACGGCGCGCATTCGGGCATCGCCTATCTCGGCCTGCTCAGCGGCCACGCTACGGTCGACCGCGCCTTTGCCGATCCGTCGATCCGGCAGTTCGTCGATAGGCTCTGGGCCGAGGCCATTCCAACCCTTCCGCAGGATGCCGGGCTCGACACAAGCGCCTACACGGCCGAGCTCGCCGAACGCTTTTCCAACACCGCGCTTGCCCACCGCACTGCGCAGATCGCCAATGACGGCAGCCAGAAGCTGCCGCAACGCATCGTCGCCTCCGCCCTCGCCCGGCTGGAGACCGGCTTGCTGCCGGAACATCTGTCGCTGGTTGTCGCCGCCTGGATCGCCGCCTGCGCCGCACGCGGCGGGACTTTGCCCGAGGGCCACTTCACCGACCCTCTCGATGCTGCCCTTAACGAGCTGTTCGGCCGCAATCTGCCGACGACGACAATGGCCGAGGCCGTGTTCGACCTCGCTGGCTTTGCCAAAGCCCACGCGGAACGACAAAGGTTGATCGAGTTTGTCACCACGCACCTCGTCCACTTCAAGCAGGGCGGCCCGAAACTGGCTCTCGCCGCGCTCGGCATCGGCAGCGAGCCGCCCAGGCTGGCCGAATAGCTATTCGCCCGCCTACCCGCCAGGGATTGCGCCCCATGCAGCGCGAAACTGTCTCGCAAACAGCAAAAACAAAAAAGCGGGGCTAGCCCCGCTTCGTAAAACGCTTCCCGGCAGCCGACTTCAGGCCGGCAGCAGCGCGCCTTCCAGCGTGGTGAGCTGGCTGAGGAACTGCTCGGCCTTGCTGCGGCTCTCGTCGTCCTTGGCGTCGGCCGCGTCTTCCTTGGCCTCCTGGATCCGGCGAGCCAGATCGGCGCGATCGATGTCGTTCACATGCGTTGCCGATTCGGCAAGAAGCGTGCAGCCGGAAGGCAGGATGTCGGCGAAACCGCCGAACACGACGAAGCGCTCTTCCTTGCCGCCCGCGGTCTTTATCGTGACGACGCCGGGCTTGATGGTTGTCATGACCGGCGCGTGCTGCGCCATCACCGTCATCTCGCCTTCGGCGCCCGGGATGACGACCGACTCGACCTGCTCGGAAACGAGCAGTTTTTCCGGCGAGACCAGTTCGAACTTGAAAGCTTCAGCCATGTTCAATTTAGCGAGTAGGGAATAGCGAGTAGCGAGTAGTGAAGAAACTCGCCAAACCCGTTGCTCCCTATTCGCTACTCCCTATTCGCTATTCGCTTTCTTATGCCGCTTCAGCCGCCAGGCGCTGCGCCTTCTCGACCGCCTCGTCGATGCCGCCGACCATGTAGAAGGCGGCTTCCGGCAGGTGGTCGTAGTCGCCGGCGCAAAGACCCTTGAAGCCCTTGATGGTGTCGGCGAGGTCGACCAGCTTGCCCGGCGATCCGGTGAACACTTCGGCGACGAAGAACGGCTGCGACAGGAAGCGCTCGATCTTGCGGGCGCGTGCAACCGTCTGCTTGTCCTCTTCCGACAGCTCATCCATGCCCAGGATCGCGATGATGTCCTGCAGCGACTTGTAGCGCTGAAGGATCGACTGCACCTGGCGGGCGACCTGGTAGTGCTCCTCGCCGACGACCATCGGGTCGAGCATGCGCGAGGTGGAATCCAGCGGATCAACGGCCGGATAGATGCCCTTTTCCGAGATCGCCCGGTTGAGCACGGTCGTGGCGTCGAGGTGGGCGAAGGACGTCGCCGGCGCCGGGTCGGTCAAGTCGTCGGCCGGAACGTAGATCGCCTGCACCGAGGTGATCGAGCCCTTGGTCGTGGTCGTGATGCGTTCCTGCAGCGCGCCCATGTCGGTGGCCAGCGTCGGCTGGTAGCCCACGGCGGAAGGAATGCGGCCGAGCAGCGCCGACACTTCCGACCCCGCTTGCGTGAAGCGGAAGATGTTGTCGACGAAGAACAGCACGTCCTGGCCCTGGTCGCGGAAATATTCGGCGACGGTGAGGCCGGTCAGGCCGACGCGGGCGCGCGCGCCCGGCGGTTCGTTCATCTGGCCGTAGACGAGCGCGGCCTTGGAGCCGGCACCGCCGCCCTTCTTGTTGACGCCCGATTCGATGAACTCGTGATAGAGGTCGTTGCCTTCGCGGGTGCGCTCGCCGACGCCGGCGAACACCGAAAAGCCGCCGTGAGCCTTGGCGACGTTGTTGATCAGCTCCTGGATCAGCACGGTCTTGCCCACGCCGGCGCCGCCGAACAGGCCGATCTTGCCGCCGCGGGCATAAGGCGCCAAAAGGTCGAGAACCTTGATGCCGGTGACCAGGATCTGCGCTTCCGTCGACTGGTCGACATAGGCCGGGGCAGGCTGGTGGATGGCGCGCATTTCGACGCCGTCGACCGGGCCTTCCTCGTCGACCGGCTCGCCGATGACGTTGATGATGCGGCCGAGCATGCCGGGGCCCACTGGAACCGAGATCGGCGCGCCGGTGTCATAGACCTCCTGGCCGCGAACGAGACCTTCGGTCGAGTCCATGGCGATGCAGCGCACGGTGTTCTCGCCGAGATGCTGGGCCACCTCGAGCACCAGGCGGTTGCCGACATTGTCGGTCTCCAACGCGTTCAGAATGGCCGGCAGGTGATCCTCGAACTGCACGTCGACGACAGCGCCGATGACTTGGCGGACCTTGCCGGCGGCGCCGACCCGCTTCGTCGATACGCTCGCCGCCTTGGCCGGAGCCGCAGCCTTGGCCGGAGCGGCCGCCTTCTTCGCCGGAGCGGCGTCCTTCGCGGCTGCTGCCGGGGCCTTCGCCGCCTTGGGGGCCGGTGCCGCCTTGGCGGCGGTCTTCGGGGTAGCTGCTTTCGCCATCGTCTTTGCCCTTTTCGTCTATCCGTTGTTCACGCCGCCCGCCGGTATCCCGCGCGGCGCGTGATTAGAGCGCCTCGGCGCCCGAAATGATCTCGATCAGTTCCTTGGTGATCTGCGCCTGCCGCTGGCGGTTGTAGGTGATCGACAGCTTGTTGATCATGTCGCCGGCGTTGCGCGTCGCATTGTCCATCGCGCTCATTTTGGCGCCCATCTCGCCGGCCGCGTTCTCCAGCAGCGCGCGGAAGATCTGCACGGCGATGTTGCGCGGGATGAGGTCGGAAAGGATCTCGCCCGGCTCCGGCTCGTATTCGTAGACGGCATTGCCGCCATTGGTCGCCTCGGGAGCGGTCGACCCGGCCGCCGGGATGATCTGCTGCGCCGTCGGGATCTGGCTGATCACCGACTTGAACTGCGAATAGAACAGCGTGCAGATGTCGAAGCCGCCATCGTTGAAGAGGTGGATGACCTTGCGCGCGATCGCATCGGCATTGGCGAAGCCGAGAGTCTTCACCTCGCGCAGGTCGACACGCTCCAGGATCATCGAAGCGTAGTCGCGGCGCAGGATGTCATAGCCCTTCTTGCCGACACAGATGATCTTCACCTGCTTGCCGTCGGCCAGCAGCCTGCGGATGTGATCGCGGGCGAGGCGCGCGATCTGCGAGTTGAAGCCGCCGCACAGGCCGCGCTCGGCCGTGCAGACGATGAGCAGATGCACATCGTCCCGGCCGGTGCCCGTCATCAGCGCCGGGGCATCGCCGCCGCCGCCGATCGCCTGGGTGATGTTGGCCAGGACCGCGCCCATGCGCTCGGAATAGGGTCTAGCTGCTTCCGCCGCTTCCTGCGCGCGACGCAGCTTCGCCGCGGCGACCATCTGCATCGCCTTGGTGATCTTCTGCGTCGCCTTGACCGAGGCGATACGGTTACGAAGGTCTTTTAACGAAGCCATGCTTCAAACCCGATCCCGTCCAGCTTCGTTCAAGCGAAGGTCTTGGCGAAGGCGTCGATCTCGGCCTTGAGCTTGGCGCGCAAATCGTCCGACAGCGCCTTCTCCTTGCGGATGCCGTCGAGCACGTCCTTGCCGGCCGAGCGCATATGGCTGAGCAGCCCATGCTCGAACTTGCCGACCTGGTTCAGCGGCAGCTTGTCGAGATAGCCGTTGACGCCGGCGAAGATCACCGCGACCTGTTCCTCGACTTTGAGCGGCGAGAATTGCGGCTGTTTGAGCAGCTCGGTCAGGCGCGAACCGCGATTGAGCAGACGCTGCGTTGCCGCGTCGAGATCGGAGCCGAACTGCGCGAAGGCAGCCATTTCGCGATACTGCGCGAGCTCGCCCTTGATGGAGCCGGCGACCTGCTTCATCGCCTTGATCTGCGCCGAGGAGCCGACGCGCGACACCGACAGGCCGACGTTCACCGCCGGACGGATGCCCTGGAAGAACAGGTTGGTTTCGAGGAAGATCTGGCCGTCGGTGATCGAGATCACATTAGTCGGGATGTAGGCCGACACGTCATTGGCCTGCGTCTCGATGATCGGCAGCGCGGTCAGCGACCCGTTGCCATTGTCGTCATTGAGCTTGGCGGCGCGCTCGAGCAGGCGCGAGTGCAGGTAGAAGACGTCGCCCGGATAGGCTTCGCGGCCCGGCGGGCGGCGCAGCAAGAGCGACATCTGGCGGTAGGCGACCGCCTGCTTCGACAGATCGTCATAGCTGATCAGCGCATGCATGCCGTTGTCGCGGAAATATTCGCCCATGGTGCAGGCGGTGAACGGCGCCAGGAACTGCATCGGCGCCGGATCGGACGCGGTGGCGGCGACGATGATGGAATATTCGAGCGCGCCGCGCTCTTCCAGCACCTTGACGAACTGCGCGACGGTCGAGCGCTTCTGGCCGACGGCGACGTAGACGCAGTAGAGCTTTTCCTTCTCGGGGCCGTTGTCGTGCACCGACTTCTGGTTCAGCATCGTGTCGAGGATGATGGCGGTCTTGCCGGTCTGGCGGTCGCCGATGACCAGCTCGCGCTGGCCGCGGCCGACTGGGATCAGCGCATCGATGGCCTTGAGGCCGGTCGACATCGGCTCATGCACCGACTTGCGCGGGATGATGCCGGGCGCCTTGACGTCGACACGCTTGCGTTCGGTTGCCTTGATCGGGCCCTTGCCGTCGATCGGATTGCCCAGCGCGTCGACGACGCGGCCGAGCAGGCCCATGCCGACAGGCGCGTCGACGATGGCGCCGGTGCGCTTGACGGTGTCGCCTTCCTTGATGTCGCGGTCGGCACCGAAGATGACGACGCCGACATTGTCGGCTTCGAGGTTCAGCGCCATGCCGCGGATGCCGCCCGGGAATTCGACCATCTCGCCGGCCTGGACGTTATCGAGGCCGTAGACGCGGGCGATGCCGTCACCGACGGACAGAACCTGGCCGACTTCGGAGACCTCGGCCTCCCTGCCGAAATTCTTGATCTGGTCTTTCAGAATTGCGGAAATTTCCGCGGCGCGGATGTCCATCAGCCGACCTCTTTCAGTGCAAGCTTGAGCGAATTGAGTTTGGTTTTGAGCGACGTATCGATCTGGCGCGAGCCCATCTTGACGATCAGCCCGCCGAGCAGCGACGGATCGACGGTCATGGCAATGGCCACGTCCTTGCCGGCGATGCCCTTCAGCGTCGCCTTGAGTTCATCTTGCTGCGCGGCCGTCAGCGCATGCGCCGAGGTGACCTCGGCGGACGCCTCGCCGCGATGGTCGGCGGCGATCTGGCGGAACGCCTTGATCATGCCCGGCACCGCGAACAGGCGGCGGTTCTTTGCGACGACGCGCAGGAAATTGCCGACCAGGCCGGTGATCTGGGCCTTGTCGGCGATGGCGGCGATGGCCCTTGCCTGGTCCTCGCCGGAAAACACCGGGCTGTTGATCAGCCGCGCGAGATCGTCGCTGCCGTTGAGCATTGCCTCGAAGCTGGCGAGGTCGGCTTCGACCTTGGCGACTGAATTGTCCTGCAGCGCAAGCTCGAACAGCGAGCCTGCATAGCGTTCGGCGACAGCTGAGATTGGCGATGACGATTGGGCCACGGACCGTCTTTTCTCTTGTCTGACAGGCCGCAGATTGTTGGCGCGAGCGAAAACTCTGGCTAAATCTTTGACCTTACTGCATTTTTCCAAGCACGGAGGCGCGGCTTCCGCTATCCCCGGTCGAAAGTCGATTGCCGTCTAGCACAGGCTTTTTAAGACCGCAATGCATCGTCCGGCATGGTTTTCAGGCACTTTTGTCGCATCAGGCGGCTGGGGCCAACCCCAAGCGCCGGATTCACGGTACAAAGCCGAAGGCAAAGGCCAGCGGCAGCGCCGCCAGCGCCAATTCAACCACGATCGAAACCCAGTTGAAAGGGGTGTTGGCGCCGTCCGACATCATCGACAGGAGCCGGCCGAAGGCGGTGAACAGCCAGGAGAAGCCCAGCGCCATATAAAGCAGCGGCTGCGCCAGAAGGATGCAGCACAGGCTGACGCCAAGATAGAAGCCCGACATGCGGCCGCGTCCCTCGGCGATCGCAGCCGCTTTCTCGGGCCTCGGCTGCAGGCGCAGCACGCGAAACGCAAGCCCGGCGCCAGGAACAGGAACAGGCCGAGCGCCAAGGTCACGACGGCGCTCGACCAGGCCAGCCACTCACCCTTGCTCGCCGGCCACGGAAACGCGAAGTCCATAAAATCCCCCCTATTTCTTGTTCTGAAACAGCGGCATTCTAGCCAGGGAATGAAGGCGCGCCAGTGGACGGCGGGCACATTAGGTACAGCGCATCAGGCGAGCGCGAAATCGACCGCGGCCGCGGCATGGATGCGCGTGGTGTCGAAGACTGGAACGTCGAAATCGCCCTGGCCGATCAGCATGGTGATTTCGGTGCAGCCCATGATGATGCCGTCCACCCGGTCGGTGCGCCGCATCCGGCCGACCTCGTCGAGATAGGCGGATTTCGATTCGGATTTGACGATGCCCTGGCAGAGCTCGTCATAGATCACCCGGTGCACGATGTCGCGGCCGGCCTGGTCCGGCACCACGGGTTCCAGGCCGTATTTGTCGGCGAGACGGCCCTTGTAGAAATCCTGCTCCATGGTGAAGCGTGTCGCGAGCAGCGCCGGCCGCTTCACCCCTGCATCGAGGACGGCATGCGCCGTGGCGTCGGCGATATGGATGAGCGGGATCGATATGGCCGCCTGCACCGCGTCGGCCAGCTTGTGCATGGTGTTGGTGCAGATCACCAGGCCCTCGGCGCCGCCCGCCTCCAGCTTGCGCGCGGCTTCCACCAGAAGGACGCCCGCGCCTTCCCAGTCGCCCGCATGCTGGCGTTCGGCGATCTCGGCGAAATCGAACGACCACAACAACAGCTTGGCCGAATGCAGCCCGCCCAGCCGCTCGCGCACGATGTCGTTGAGCAGGCGGTAATAGATCGCCGTCGATTCCCAGCTCATGCCGCCGATCAGGCCGAGGGTTTTCATAGGCGGGCACTCCGTTGGGACTGTCTCTCAGCTTATAGGAAGCTCTGCGGGTCGATGTCGACCTGCACCCTGACCGAGCCGCGCAGCTTCGGTCCATTCGCCAGCATGGCCCGAATAAAGCCTTGCATGTCCGCGCGCCGTTCGCCTTGCACCAGCAGCCGGAAGCGGTGACGGCCGCCGATCAGCGACAAGGGCGCCTCGGCCGGGCCGAGCACGAAGAGGTCGGCAGCCTGCGGCGCCGCGCGCCTTAAACCCCGCGCATGGCTTTCCGCCTCGCCGCGTGTCGCGGCGCTGACGATGATGCCGGCGAGCCGGCCGAAGGGCGGCAGCGCCGCCCGTTCGCGCTCGGCGATCTCGCGCTCGTAGAACGCTTCCGAATCGCCCGAGACGATAGCCCGCATCACAGGATGGTCCGGCTGGTAGGTCTGTAAAAGGCCAAGGCTCTTCTTGCCGGTGCGGCCGGCGCGCCCCGTCACCTGGCTGAGCAGCTGGAAAGTGCGCTCGGCGGCGCGCGGATCGCCATTGGCCAATCCCAGATCCGCATCGACCACGCCGACCAGCGTCATGCCGGGGAAATTGTGTCCCTTGGCGACCAGCTGCGTGCCGATGACGATATCGGCCTCGCCATTGGCGACGGCCTCGAGCTCGAGCCTGAGCCGGCGCACGCCGCCGAGAAGATCGGACGACAGCACGATGGTGCGGGCATCGGGGAAATGCCCCACCACTTCCTCTGCGATGCGCTCGACGCCTGGGCCGCATGCCACCAGATGGTCGAGCGTGCCGCATTCCGGACAGGCTTCCGGCCGCCGCTCGTTATGGCCGCAATGATGGCAGACGAGCTGGCCGCGAAACCGATGCTCGACCAGCCAGGCCGAGCAGACCGGGCAGCCGAAGCGGTGGCCGCAGACGCGGCAGAGCGTCAGCGGCGCATAACCGCGCCTGTTGAGGAAGAGCAGCGACTGCTCCTTCCTCTCCAGCGTGCCCTGCATCTGCTCCAGCAAGACCGGCGACAGGAAGCCGCCGCGGGCCGGCGGCGAGCGCCGCATGTCGATCGACTTCAGGTCGGGCAGCGCGGCTTCCGCGAAGCGTGACGACAGCACGGCCCGGTCGTAGCGGCCCTGGCTGGCATTGACCCGGCTTTCCACCGAGGGCGTCGCCGAGGCGAGCACGACCGGGAAAGCACCGATATGGCCGCGCACCACGGCCATATCGCGCGCATTGTAGAAGACGCGGTCTTCCTGCTTGTAGGCGGGATCGTGCTCCTCATCGACGACGATCAGGCCGAGTTCCTTGAACGGCAGGAACAGCGCCGAACGCGCGCCGGCGACGACGCGCACGCCGCCCTCCGCGATCTGCCGCCAGACGCGTTCGCGCATCCGGGGCGGCAGGTCGGAGTGCCACTCCGCCGGCTTGGCGCCGAACCGGTCCTGGAAACGTTCGAGGAAGGCATGGGTGAGCGCAATTTCCGGCAACAGGATCAGCACCTGCCTGCCCTTCTCGAGCGCCGCCGCTATCGCCTCGAAATAGACTTCCGTCTTGCCCGATCCGGTGACGCCGTCGAGCAACGTGACGTTGAAGGCATCAGCGGCGACAGCGGCGCGCAGTTTCTCCGCCGCCGCTTTCTGGTCAGGCATCAATTCAGGCATGGCATGGCCGGGATCGGGCGCCGCCACTACCGGACGCGGCGGGATCATCACCGTCTCGAACACGCCTTGTGCCCGCAACCCGTCGATGACGGTCGAGGACACGCCCGCTGCATGCGCCAGCCCCGAGCGCGTCCAGGCAAGGCCGCCCTCCGCGGTTTCGAGCACTCGCCGCCGCGCATCGGTCAGCCGGTCGGGCCCGGCCAGCGTGCGCTGCAGCCCTTCGATCCACGGCTCCGGATCGAACGCCTCCGGCGCGCGCAGCAGCATGCGGGCCACCATGCCGGGCGCCGACAGCGTGTATTGCGCGATCCAGTCCACGAAGCGGCGCATCGCCCTGTCGATCGGCGGGCAGTCGAACACCTCCTCGATCGGCCGCAGTTTCTTCGCATCGACGGTTTCGACGGCGCCGTCCCAGACGATGCCTGCGACCTGGCGCGGCCCGAGCGGCACGCGCACGATCGAGCCCGGCACCACGCGCATGCCGGGCGGAACGGCATAGGTGTAGGGCCGTTCGGCCGGCATCGGCACCAGCACGGGCGCGGCTGCGACAAAGGGCGAATCTTGCATCATCAGGCGTGACCTTGCCCTGACTTTGGTCTAGATCAAAGGGGACCCTCGCATCTGCCTGGCTGGCGCCCGGCAATCCCCAAGGAGACCGCCATGAAATTTTTTGTCGACACCGCTGACATCAAGGAAATCAAGGAGCTCAACGATCTGGGGCTGCTCGATGGCGTCACCACCAACCCCTCGCTGATCCTGAAATCGGGTGGCAAGATCATCGAGGTCACCAAGCAGATCTGCGACATCGTCGAAGGTCCGGTTTCGTCCGAGGTCGTGGCGACCGAGTACAAGGACATGATGGCGGAAGCCAAGGTGCTGGCCAAGATTGCGCCGAATATCGCCATCAAGGTGCCGCTGACGCTCGACGGCCTGAAGGCCTGCAAGACCATCCGCACCGAGATGGACCGCATGGTCAACGTGACGCTCTGCTTCTCGGCCAACCAGGCGTTGCTGGCCGCCAAGGCCGGCGCCTCCTTCATCTCGCCTTTCGTCGGCCGCATCGACGACACCGGCTCGGACGGCATGGAGCTGATCTCGGAAATCAAGCAGATCTACGAAAACTACGATTTCAAGACCGAGATCCTGACCGCCTCGGTGCGCACGGTGAACCACGTCAAGCAGGCCGCGCTGATCGGCGCCGATATCGTGACCGCGCCGCCGGCGACGCTGAAGGCGCTGGTCAATCATCCACTGACCGACAAGGGCCTCGCCGCCTTCCTCGCCGACTGGGCCAAGACCGGCCAGAAGATCGGCTGAGGCGGGAGTAATTCCAGGAAAGTCTGTGACGATTTTCCGTCCGAAATTGTACAAGGCAAAAGTAGCGAAGAAGGCCGGGCAACCGGCCTTTTTTCGTGGCAAAGTGCCTATGCCTTTGCAGGTCGCCGGCCGTGGCGATTGGCCGGAAGGCCCATCGCGATCGTCATCCACGGGCGGAGCAAGAAGCAAAGCGACGCGCGCAGACCCGAGGATCCATTCCGTGACATACGAGCGTCGCAACGGTGCAGAATTCTGCTCCGCTGCACCTTCAGGCTGAGGTAACGGAATCCTAGGGTCTACGCGACGCCGCTTCGCGGCTGCTCCGCCCTAGGATGACGAGGTTCGGAGGCTTCAGCCAATCCCCAACGAGGCGCTAGGCCTTCCTGCCATGCTTGGCTAGATCCTGCGCGATCGACAGCCGCAGCAGATCGGCAAGCTCCCGCGCGGCGCGGTTCTCGGCATCGATCTGTGCGCGGTAAGCCGCGAATTCCTGGCGCGGCCGGTCGAAGGACGAGGGGATCGAGCGCTTGCCGACGGCAATCACCGTGTTGGTCGCGGTGTCCCTGAGCACGTAGTTGGCGGTCAGCGTGACCGTGCCCGCTGTCGGCTCGTCTTCCTGAGTCTGCACCTGCACGATGGCCGCCGATTCGACGAGCTCGGTGACGCCGAGATCGAGCGTGTAGGCCGGCGCGGCGGGCTCGCCCGAGCCTTGCCCGAAGGCGAAGATCAGGTTGTTGCGCACCTGCTGCGCGTAGCGGGTGTTGACCGGCTTGATCGAGATCGAGCCGAGCTCGGCGGAGGCGCTGAGCGATCCGGGCGACAGCGGCTGGCTGGAATAGAGCGGCCGCACGGTGCAGGCCGAGACCAGCGCCAGCGCGGCGACCATGCCGCAGAGCGCCACGCGGCCGCGCAGGCGGATCGCTTCTGACTTCACCGGATCAGGCAACGACATTGACGATCCTCTGCGGCACGATGATAACCTTGCGCGGAGCCTTACCTTCCAGTGCTTTTTGCACGAAGTCGAGAGCCAGCACCGCTTTTTCGACGGCACCTTGATCCGCGTCGCGCGCAATTGTCAAATCCCCGCGCTTCTTGCCGTTGACCTGCACCGGCAGCACGATCTCATTGTCGACGACCAGCGCCGGATCGTAGACCGGCCAGGGTCGTTCGGCGACCATTTCGGCGCCGCCCAGCTCCTGCCAGCATTCCTCCGCCAGATGCGGCATCACCGGCGCAATGATGTGCACCAGGATTTCCACCGCCTCGCGGCAGGCGCCCTTCAGCGCGTCATCGGCCTTGCCTTCGGCAACGTCGGCGAGCGGCGCGGCCAGCGCATTGGCGAGCTCGTAGATGCGGGCGATCGCACGGTTGAAGCCGAGCTTCTCGATGTCCTCGCCGACCGCCTTCAGGATCTTGTGCGCCGCCTTGGAAACGGCGCCCGCATCGCCATCCCTCGCCGCCGCCGGCTTCACGCCGGGCAGCTGCTCGGCCGCGATCTGCACCAGGCGCCAGATGCGCTGCACGAAGCGGTGCGCGCCGGCCGCGCCCTCGTCGGTCCATTCGACGTCGCGCTCCGGCGGCGAGTCCGACAGCATGAACCAGCGTGCCGTGTCGGCGCCGTAGCCGTCGGTGATCTCTTCCGGGCTCACCGTGTTCTTCTTCGACTTCGACATTTTCTCCAGCGCGCCGACCGTTGCCTCCTCGCCGGTGGCGATCTCGACGGCGCGGCGCTTGCCGTCGACGTCCTCGAGCCTGACCTCGCTCGGCGACAGCCAGCGCCCATTGTTGGACGGGCCGCCGACGCGGTAGGTCTCGTGCACCACCATGCCCTGCGTGAACAGCCCCTTGAACGGCTCGGCCAGGTTCAGGTGACCGGTCTCGCGCATGGCGCGGGTGAAGAATCGCGAATAGAGCAGATGCAGGATCGCGTGCTCGATGCCGCCGATATACTGGTCGACCGCCAGCCATTCGTCGGCCGCTTTCGGCTCGGTCGGCTCGTTTGCCCACGGCGCGGTGAAGCGCGCGAAATACCAGGACGAATCGACGAAGGTGTCCATCGTGTCGGTCTCGCGCCGCGCATCGCGGCCGCATTGCGGGCACTTGACATGCCGCCATGTCGGATGACGGTCGAGCGGGTTGCCTGGGCGGTCGAACTCGATGTCGTCGGGCAGCTTCACCGGCAGGTCGGCCTTCGGCACCGGCACGACGCCGCAGGCCTCGCAATGGATCATCGGGATCGGGCAGCCCCAGTAGCGCTGGCGCGAGATGCCCCAGTCGCGCAGGCGGAAATTCACCTTGCGCTCCGCCATCGGCCGGCCGCCGATGCTTTTCTGCTCCAGGAGCTTTGCCACTTCATCGGACGCCCTCTCGGGCTTCATGCCGTCGAGGAAGCGCGAATTGATCATCACACCGTCGCCGTCATAAACCTCCTCGATGATCTGGAAGCTCCCCTGGTTTTCGCCTTCCGGCATCACCACCGGAATCACCGGCAGGCCGTATTTGTTGGCGAAGTCGAGGTCGCGCTGGTCGCCCGACGGGCAGCCGAAAATGGCGCCGGTGCCGTATTCCATCAGCACGAAATTGGCGACATAGACCGGCAGCGTCCAGTTCTCGTCGAACGGATGGACGACGCGGATGCCGGTGTCGAAGCCCTTCTTCTCGGCCGTCTCGAGCGCGGCCACCGAGGTGCCCATGTGGCGGACCTCCTCGATGAACTTCGCCAGCTCGACATTGTTCTCGGCGGCTTTTCTCGCCAGCGGATGGTCGGCGGCGACCGCCATGAAGGAGGCGCCGAAGATGGTGTCGGGCCGGGTCGTGTAGACTTCCAGTTCGTTCGTGTCGCCGACCGGCTTTGCCAGCGGCCAGCGGATCAGCAGCCCTTCCGAGCGGCCGATCCAGTTGTGCTGCATCAGCTTGACCTTTTCGGGCCAGTCCGCGAGTCCGTCGAGCGAGTCCAGCAGATCCTGCGCGAAGTCGGTGATCTTGAAGAACCACTGCGTCAGCTCGCGCTGCTCGACCAGCGCGCCCGAGCGCCAGCCGCGGCCGTCGATGACCTGCTCGTTGGCGAGCACCGTCATGTCCTCCGGGTCCCAGTTGACCTTGGAGGATTTGCGCGTCACCAGCCCCTTCTCGACGAAGTCGAGGAACAGCATTTGCTGGCGGTGGTAATAGTCGACGTCGCAGGTCGCGAACTCGCGCGCCCAGTCGAGCGACAGGCCCATCATCTTGAGCTGCTCGCGCATGACCGCGATGTTTTCGTAGGTCCAGTCCTTGGGGTGGACCTTGTTTTGCATCGCGGCGTTTTCGGCCGGCATGCCGAACGCGTCCCAGCCCATCGGGTGCAGCACGTTAAACCCCTTGGCGCGCTTGTAGCGCGCCACGACGTCGCCCATCGTGTAGTTGCGGGTGTGGCCGATATGGATCTTGCCCGACGGATAGGGGAACATCTCGAGCACGTAGTATTTCGGCTTCGGGTCGTCGTTGCGGGCCTCGAACAGCTTCTTTTCGGCCCAGGCCTTCTGCCATTTGGGCTCTGACGTGCGCGGATTGTATCGTTCGGTTGCCATCGGATGTTTTTCACTTAAAAGCAGGTGCGCGGTGCTGGATTTAAGGCGTGTCGATATTCAGGTCAGGCCGAGCCGAAATGACGGGTTCCGAGAACCGGGGCGGGGCGTACTCAAGTACGTGAGCACCGGAAGCGCAGGAAACCGGCATTTGCAGGCCGGCATCACCTGAATACCGACACGCCTAGGCCGGCAGCCGAGACAATGTCGTCGCGGTGTTCACCATGGATTGCCGGACCCGTCAACTGCGGCGAGCCGGCCGGCCATGAAAACTATGGGCAAGATAGGGCATGACGCACGCCGTAGAGCAGCTTCACGCGGTCAGGGCGACGATCGCGAACGCCGAACGCGAGGCGAAGCGAGCGGCCGGCGCCGTCACGCTTGTGGCGGTGTCGAAGACCTTCGCGGCAGAGGACATCCGCCCCGTCATCGAGGCGGGCCAGCGCGTCTTCGGCGAGAACCGCGTGCAGGAAGCGCAAGGCAAATGGCCGGCGCTGAAGCAGGCATTTGCCGATATCGAGTTGCACCTGATCGGCCCGCTGCAATCCAACAAGGCCAAGGAAGCGGTTGCGCTTTTCGATATCATCGAAACGGTGGACCGCGAGAAGATCGCCGCCGAGCTGGCCAAGGAGATGGCAAGGCAGGGTCGCTCACCAAAACTCTATGTCCAGGTCAACACCGGATCCGAGCCGCAAAAGGCCGGCATCGAGCCGCGCGAGGCGGTCGCCTTCGTCAAACGCTGCCGCTACGTGCATGGTCTGGCCATCGAGGGCCTGATGTGCATCCCGCCGGCCGATGAGAACCCCGGCCCGCATTTCGCGCTGCTGGAAAAGCTCGCCCGCGAGGCCGGTGTCGCGAAGCTCTCGATGGGTATGTCCGGCGACTACGAGACCGCCATCGCCTTCGGCGCGACCAGCGTCCGGGTAGGGTCGGCGATCTTCGGCAACCGGTGACGCCATCACCCGCTATCGCGATCGTCATTCTAGGGCGGAGCAGGAGCGAAGCTCCGTCGCGAAGACCCTGGAATCCATTCCGTTACCTTCGCCAAGGATCGCTACGGAGCAAAATTCTGCACCGTGGCGGCGCTTCCACGTCACGGAATGGATTCTATGGTCTGCGCGCGTCGCTTCGCTCCTTGCTCCGCCATAGAATGACGAGGTTGGGCGGCGTCAGCCAATCTCCACGGACATGAACGGAAAACCTTGCACAAGACAAACGGCAACCTTTCAAAATCCCCATGTCGGGGAACTAGGAGCTGCGGATGAACTGGCATCTTCAGGACGCGAAGAACAATTTTCCAAAAGTGGTCCAGCGCGCGAGGACGGAGGGCCCCCAAACGGTGACGCTTCGCGGCGAACGGCCAGCGGTCGTGCTGTCCGCCGAGGACTACGACCGCCTGGCCGAGAAGAAAAAATCGCTCGCCGAGTATCTTCTGACCGGCCCCGGCTGGGACGATGAGTTTGATAAGGAAATCACCCGCCGCTCGGATACGATGATCCGGGACGTCGACCTCTGATGTATCTGCTCGATACGAACGTTGTTTCAGACGTACAAAGGCGACTGCCGAAACCGACCTCCTGGCCCTGGGAAGTCTGATGTTCAAGATCCGCTGATTGGCAACTTCACATCAAGTTGACCACCGCGCTCGCGTCAGCGCTTGAAACGAAACGGGCCGTTCCTATTTGCTTGGTGCACATTCACTCCTTTCTCGGGGAATCTCACCATGCGTTATAATCAGCTCGGCAACACCGGCCTGTTCGTTTCCGAACTCTGCCTCGGCACCATGACCTTCGGCGCCGCCGGCGAGAATGCCCAATGGGGCCTGATCGCCAGCCTCGACCAGAAGGGCGTCAACGAGATCGTCGGCCGCTCGATCGCCGCCGGTGTCAATTTCTTCGACACGGCGGATGTCTATTCCTTCGGCCAGTCCGAGCAGCTGCTGGGACAGTCGCTCAAGGATCTCGGCGTGAAACGTTCGGATGTTATTATCGCCACCAAGGTGCATGGCGCCATGGGCAACGGGCCCAATGAGCGCGGCTCCTCGCGCGGCCACATCATGGATTCGGTCGACGGCAGCCTCAAGCGGCTGCAGCTCGATCATATCGACCTCTACCAATTGCATGGCACCGACACGGTCACGCCGATCGACGAGACGCTGCGCGCGCTCGACGATCTCGTCGCCAGCGGCAAGGTGCGTTACGTCGGCGTCTCCAACTGGCAGGCCTGGCGCATCGCCAAGGCGTTGGGCATCGCGGAGCGCAAGGGCTTCGCCCGCTTCGAGACCATCCAGTCCTACTACTCGATCGCCGGCCGCGATCTCGAGCGCGAGATCGTGCCGCTGATCAACGAGGAAAAGCTTGGCCTGATGGTCTGGTCGCCGATGGCCGGCGGGCTGCTTTCCGGCAAATACGGCCCCGGCGCGCCCGGCAATGGCGAGGGCCGCCGCGCTTCCTTCAACTTCCCGCCGGTCAATGAGGACCGCGCCTGGGCGGCGGTTGCCGTCATGCGCGAGGTCGCCAGGAAGCACGATGTCAGCGTCGCCACCGTGGCACTGGGCTATGTGCTGGCAAAGCCTTTTGTCATGAGCGTCCTCATCGGCGCCAGCCGCATGGACCAGCTCGAGCAGAACCTCGCCGCAACCGGCTTGAAGCTCGACGCCGACGACCTCGCCAGGCTCGATGAGGTAAGCGCGCTGCCCGCCGAATATCCCGGCTGGATGCTGGAGCGGCAAGGCGCCGGCCGGCGCCCCGCGCCGTTCGTGCCGAAGGCGTAATTCCGTTCGGGCAGACAGGTCGGAGCCGCGTGCCATTGGCGCGCGGCTCTTTCCTCATTCAGAGACGAACGGTTTCCGCGAGAAAATCGAGGAAGGCTCGGACGCGGGCCGGCAGATGCTTGCCCTGGCCAGCATAGACGGCATGCGTCGGCTCCTCGTCGCCGGGATTGAACTCCTCCAGCAACGGCACGAGCAGCCCGGCGGCGATGTCGGGTTCGACATGCCAGCGCGCCAGCCGCGCTATGCCGGCTCCTGCCAGCGTCGTTCGCCGCATCGCTTCGCCGTCGGTCAGCGACATGTTTCCGACAATCGGCATGATGATCGATTTGCCCGTCGCATCGACAAACGGCCAGCCCTCTATGTGCCTGGCGAAACCGAAGGCCAGCATATTGTGGCGAACGAGGTCGGACAATGCGCGTGGCCTGCCGCGCGCTGCAAGATACGCAGGCGACGCGACCAGGACCATCCGGCTCTGGCCGAGCTTGCGCGCAACCAGGCGTGACTCGCGCAGCGGCCCGGCGCGGATGGCGACATCGGCGCGCTCTTCAAGAAGGTCGATGACACTGTCGGTCAGCACGGCTTCGACGAAAATCTCGGGATAATTTTCCAGGAAGCGCGGCAAGAGCGGCATCAGTCGGTGCTGGCCGAACGGCACATAGGAGTTGACCCTGAGCCTGCCGCGCGGCGCAGCACCCGCCGCCGCTTCGCGCTCGGCCGCGTCGAGATCGGCGAGGATGCGCAGGCCGCTGTCATGGAAGGCAGCCCCTTCCGGCGTCAGCTGCAGCTTGCGCGTCGAGCGGCTGATCAGCCGCGCGCCAAGCCGCGCCTCCAGCCGCGCGATCAGCTTGCTCACCGCCGACGGCGTCATACGCAGCGCCCGCGCCGCGGCCGAGAAGCTGCCTGTCTCGACGACGCGGACGAACACTTCTATCTCGCCGGAGCGGTTGATGTCCGGTCTCGCCATTCGTGAATCTATTTCACAGAAAATATGCCTGATGCAAGGCTGGTTCACAGCTTGGGGGATCACGATCTTGCGTGTCGGGGCGCGGGACTGAGCGTCCCTTTCCTGATCAACCGGACCGCAGCCATGCCTCTTGCTCTTTATGCCCTTACCGCCGGCGCCTTCGGCATCGGCGTCACCGAATTCGTCATCATGGGCCTGCTGCTCGATGTCAGCGCCGATCTCGGCGTCTCGATCTCGGCCGCGGGCCTGCTCATTACCGGCTATGCGCTGGGCGTCGTCGTCGGCGCGCCGCTGCTTGGCGCCTTGACCGGGCGCCTGCCGCGCAAGACCTTGCTGCTTGCCCTGATGGTGGTCTTTACCGTCGGCAACCTCGCCTGTGCGCTGGCGCCCGACTACTGGACGCTGATGGCGGCCCGTGTGCTGACCGCCTTCGCCCATGCCTCCTTCTTCGGCGTCGGCTCCGTCGTGGCCACCAGCCTTGTCGCGCCCAGCCGGAAGGCCTCGGCTATCGCGCTGATGTTCACCGGCCTTACCGTCGCCAACATCCTCGGCGTGCCCTTGGGCACCTGGCTCGGCCAGGCCTATGGCTGGCGTTCGAGCTTCCTGGCCGTCACGCTTGTCGGCGTGATCGCGTTTGCTGTGATCGCGCTGCTGGTGCCGCGCGACGAGCCCGCAACCACGAAGGAAGAGGAGACCTCCGAAGGCACGCTCGCCGTGCTCGGCCGCCGGCCGGTGCTGCTCGGCCTTTTGACCACTGTGCTGAGCTGGGTCGGCGTCTTTGCCGCCTTCACCTATCTGGCGCCCATCCTCACCCGCGTCACCGGCTTTTCCGAGGCAGCCGTGTCGCCGATCCTGCTGGTCTTCGGCGGTGGCCTGGTGGCGGGCAATCTGCTTGGCGGGCGCCTCGCCGACCGCCATCTGGTGCCGACGGTCATCGGTACGCTAGTCGCGCTGTCGGCGATGTTGTTCGTCATGGCCGCTGCGATCCACCAGCCCATCGCGGCGATCGTCGCCGTCGGTCTGCTCGGTGCCGCCGCCTTCGCCACCGTCGCGCCGCTGCAGATGTGGGTGCTGGAGAAGGCCGAGGGCGCCGGCCAGGGCCTGGCATCCTCCTTCAACATCGCCGCTTTCAATCTCGGCAACGCCATCGGCGCCTGGCTTGGCGGCTTCGTCATCGATCACGGTCCCGGCCTCGGCGCCGTCCCTCTCGTTGCCGGCCTCGTGCCGCTCGCCGCGCTCGGCGTGGTGCTCATGGCGCTGCGTCTCGAACGCGGCCGGGCGATCGGCAAGCCGGTCACGGCGCAGTGTTGATCGGTTGAACTCCGCCTTCGACGTCCCAAGGAGAAAAATCATGGAATATAGATCTCTCGGCGCCTCCGGCCTGAAAGTGCCCGCCCTTTCCTTTGGCGCCGGCACTTTCGGTGGCTCCGGCCCGCTGTTCGGCCACTGGGGCAACAGCGACGCGAAGGAAGCGCGCCGGCTGGTCGACATCTGCCTGGAAGCGGGCGTCAACCTCTTCGACACGGCCGATGTCTATTCGAACGGCGCTTCGGAGGAGGTGCTGGGCGAGGCCATCAAGGGCCGCCGCGACGCAGTGCTGATCTCGACCAAGACCGCGCTGCCGATGGGCGATGGCCCGGCCGACTGGGGCTCGTCCCGCTCGCGCCTGATCCGCTCCGTCGACGCGGCGCTGAAGCGCCTCGGCACCGATTATATCGACTTGCTTCAGCTCCACGCCTTCGACGCCTCGACGCCGATCGAGGAGGTGCTGTCGACGCTGGATCATCTCGTGCGCTCCGGCAAGCTGCGCTATGTCGGCATCTCCAACTTCTCCGGCTGGCAGGTGATGAAGTCGCTCGGCCTGGCGGAAAAGCACGGCTACCCGCGCTATGTCGCGCATCAGGTCTATTACTCGCTGGTCGGGCGCGACTATGAGTGGGAGCTGATGCCGCTCGGCCTCGACCAGGGCGTCGGCGCATTGGTTTGGAGCCCGCTCGGCTGGGGCCGGCTCACCGGCAAGATCCGCCGCGGCCAACCTTTGCCGGAAGGGAGCCGGCTGCACGGCACCGCCGATTTCGGCCCGCCGGTCGAGGACGAGCATCTCTTCAAGGTGGTCGATGCGTTGGAGGCGGTCGCCGCCGAGACCGGCAAGACCGTGCCGCAAATCGCCATCAACTGGCTGTTGCGGCGGCCGACCGTGGCATCGGTGATCATCGGCGCGCGCAACGAGGAGCAGCTCCGCCAGAATCTCGGCGCCGTCGGTTGGGCGTTGACGCCGACGCAGATCAGGGCGCTCGATGAAGCAAGCGCGGTGACGGCGCCTTACCCCTACTTCCCCTATCGGCGGCAAGAGGGCTTTGCCCGGCTGAACCCGCCGGCGGTGTAACTAAGTCGCGGCAGTCCATATCCAGGGCGATCGTGGATTTATGCGATTAGCCACACCCCCTGCGAGCTTCGTCATCCACGGGCGGAGCAGCCGCGAAGCGGCGTCGCAACACCCGAGGATTCATTCCGTTACCTCGACCCTAGAGCGCAGCGGAGCAGAATTCCGGATCGTTGCAACGCGTCGAAGTCACGAAATGGATCCTCGGGTCTGCGCCGCGTCGCTTCGCTTCTTGCTTCGGCCGTGGATGACGAAACGAGGGGCGTTTCCGCCAAACACTCTGCGCCGCCTCAGTGCACCAGGAACTCCCCATCCACCTTCCGCCACTCGTTCGGCGCGATGAGCTTCTGATGCGTGTAGGTGACCGAATGCAGCGGTCCGTCGAGCTTGGTCTTCCAGAACTCGATGAAGCGGATCAGCACCGGGAATTCCGGAGCTAGGTCATAGTCCTGCCAGACATAGCTTTGCAGCAGGTGCGGGTGATCGGGGTAATGATAAAGGATCTTAGCCGTAGTCAGCCCGTATCCCCTGAGCATCAGATCCATTTCGGAATTGTCGCGCATTGCGTTTCCTTGGTTGATTCTCCTTCCTCCCAACGCTGAATTGTGCCCACGGTTGCTTAACTGTCTATGGATTTCTTCGCGGCTCTTCAAAATTTTTGTCGTTAAAACAGTTGGTTAGCAGCCGCGAAGCGAGAGTGCTAATGGCTGGTCCAATTGCCCCTGCGTCATCCCGCCACGCGAATCCAACGTCTAATGTTGCCGTCACCGCGGAACTGTTAATAATGCCCGCGAATTCGCGGCCGCTTCGCCGCGATGCCGCCGGCGGCGCAAGCCGGTGGATGGTTTGGGAGGAAAGCAAAGAAATGTCCGATGTGCATGTCCACCGCGTCCAGCCGGCGTGGAAGAAGAACGCGTTGATCGACAACGACACCTATCTCAAATGGTATGCCGACAGCGTGACAAATCCGGATAAGTTCTGGGGCAAGCACGGCAAGCGCATCGATTGGTTCAAGCCTTTCACCAAGGTCAAGAACACTTCCTTCGACGGCAAGGTCTCGATCAAGTGGTACGAGGACGGCCAGACCAATGTCTCCTACAATTGCATCGACCGGCATTTGAAGAAGCGCGGCGACCAGACCGCCATCATCTGGGAGGGTGACAATCCTTACGACGACCGCAAGATCAGCTATAACGAGCTCTATGCCCATGTCTGCCGCTTCGCCAACGTGCTGAAGAAGCACGGCGTCAAGAAGGGCGACCGCGTCACCATCTACATGCCGATGATCCCGGAAGCGGCCTATGCCATGCTCGCCTGCACGCGTATCGGCGCGATCCACTCGGTCGTGTTCGGCGGCTTCTCGCCCGATGCGCTGGCCGGCCGTATCGACGACTGCAAATCGACCATCGTGATCACCGCTGACGAGGGCCTGCGCGGCGGCAAGCCGATCCCGCTCAAGGACAATACCGACAAGGCGATTGACGTCGCCGCCAAGGCCGGCACCAAGGTCGAGAAGGTCGTGGTGGTGCGCCGCACCGGCGGCAAGACTGGCTGGGTACCGGGACGCGATGTCTGGTACCACGAGGAGGCGCAGACCGTTAAGGCCGACTGCAAGCCGGAAAAGATGAAGGCGGAAGACCCGCTTTTCATCCTCTACACCTCCGGCTCGACCGGCAAGCCGAAGGGCGTGCTGCACACCACCGCCGGCTATCTCGTCTATGTCTCGATGACGCACCAATATGTCTTCGACTACCATGATGGCGACATCTACTGGTGCACGGCCGATGTCGGCTGGGTCACCGGCCACAGCTACATCGTCTACGGGCCTTTGGCCAACGGCGCCACGACGCTGATGTTCGAGGGCGTGCCGAACTATCCCTCGCAGTCGCGCTTCTGGGAAGTGATCGACAAGCACAAGGTCAACATCTTCTACACCGCGCCGACGGCACTGCGCGCGCTGATGGGCGCCGGCGATTCTCATGTGAAGAAAACCTCGCGCAAGTCGCTGCGTGTGCTGGGCACGGTCGGCGAGCCGATCAATCCGGAGGCCTGGGAGTGGTATTACAACGTCGTCGGCAACGCCAAGGTGCCGATCGTCGACACCTGGTGGCAGACCGAGACCGGCGGCATCATGATCACGCCGCTGCCCGGCGCCACCGACCTCAAGGCGGGTTCCGCCACGCGCCCCTTCTTCGGAGTCCAGCCGCAGCTGGTCGACGGCGAAGGCAAGGTGCTGGACGGCGCCACCGACGGCAATCTCTGCGTCGCCGATTCCTGGCCCGGCCAGATGCGCACCGTCTATGGCGACCACGACCGTTTCGTGCAGACCTATTTCTCGACCTACAAGGGCAAATACTTCACCGGCGACGGCTGCCGGCGCGACGCCGACGGCTATTACTGGATCACCGGCCGCGTCGACGACGTCATCAACGTTTCCGGCCACCGCATGGGCACGGCCGAGGTGGAATCGGCGCTGGTCAGCCACGACAAGGTGTCGGAAGCAGCCGTCGTCGGCTACCCGCACGATATCAAGGGCCAAGGCATCTACTGCTATGTCACGCTGATGGCCGGCACCCAATCGAGCGAGGAATTGCGCAAGGAGCTGGTCGCGCATGTCCGCAAGGAGATCGGCGCCATCGCCACGCCCGACAAGATCCAGTTCGCGCCGGGCCTGCCGAAGACCCGTTCGGGCAAGATCATGCGCCGCATCCTGCGCAAGATCGCCGAGGACGATTTCGGCGCGCTCGGCGACACCTCGACGCTGGCCGATCCGGCCGTGGTCGACGATCTCGTCGCCAATCGGCAGAACAAGAAGGGCTGATGACCGGCGAGGCAATCCTCGGCACCGTCAGCCAGCTCTGGCGCTATCCGGCGAGTTCGCTCGCCGGCGAACGGCTCGACGCCATCTCGGTCGGGCTGAAGAGCGTCGACGGCGACCGGCTGTTCGGACTGGTCGATGCTTCCGACGGCGAGATCGCCAGACCCGACCGCGAGGCCAAATGGCACAAGGTGCCGCTGATCCGCACCAGGCTGAGCGAGGCCCCGGTGAACAAGGAATGGCGGCTCGAAGTGGCGGTGCCCGGCGGCGAATGGCTGCCGGCGCCGGATCCTGAAAGCGATCGCACGGTATCGGCCTTTCTCGGCTTCGACGCTGCGATTCGGCCGTTCGGCGCGCAGAACGTCGCGCCCGGCTACGCCGGCCCGCTGACCGAGGCCCGCTATGCCAAGGCGCCGATCCATCTGCTCACCACCGCCTCGCTGGCCAGGCTGAAGGCGTTGCATCCCGAAGGCACGCCCGATCCGCGCCGCTTCCGGCCCAACATCGTCGTCGAGATGGACCCGGTCGAAGGCGCCTTTCCGGAAACGGAATGGATCGGCAGGAAACTCGAGGTCGGCGATCTCAAGCTCACCGTCGCGGAACCCTGCCGCCGCTGCGGCTTCACCATCATCGCCCAGGACGGCTTCGACACCGACCCCGGTATCCTGCGCAATTTGGTGCGCCATAACGCTCACAATCTCGGCGTCTACTGCGTGGTCGACCGGCCCGCACGGATCGAGATCGGCGCGCCGATGCGCTTGATGGGCTGAAGCGGGTCGGGCCTACCGGTACAAATCCGCCCGTATCGGCGGCAGGCCGCTCGGGCCGCGGGCGCGCCTGGTGGCGACGGTCTGGAAAATCTGCGCCGAGGCGCGCTCGAAGGTGATCGAGCAGCCCGTCAGATAGAGCAGCCACAGCCGCGCCTTGGGCTCGCCGACCTCGGCGACCGCCTCGTCGAAGCGTGCACTGAGGCGCTCCGCCCACAGGCGGCAGGTTTGCGCATAATGCTCGCGCAGGTTTTCCACGTCATAGACGAGGAAGCCGTGCGCCTCGAGATTGCCGAGAGTCATGCCGATCGTGTCGAGCTCGCCGCCGGGAAAGATGTATTTGATCAGGGCCTTGTATTCCGGCCCCTTGCGCAGGGTCTTCTTCAGGTCGCCCTTGCTGCGCCGGGTGATGGCGTGATGCAGATAGATGCCGCCGGGTTTCAGCAGGCGGTGGACAGTCGAGAAATAGGCAGCGTGGTTGGCGATCCCCAAATGCTCGAACATGCCGATCGACGAGATCTTGTCGAAGCTGCCGGAGAGCTCGGCATAGGACTTTATCTCGATGGTGACACGGTCCTGCAGCCCCTCGGCGCGAATGCGCTCGCGGGCAAGCTCGGTCTGGGCCTGCGACAGCGAGACGCCGTGGCCGACGACGCCGTAATGCTTCGCCGCATGGATCAGCATCGCGCCCCAGCCGCAGCCGATGTCGAGCAATTTTTCGCCCGGCTTCAGCCTGAGCTTGCGGCAGATATGGTCGAGCTTGTCGATCTGCGCCTGGTCGATGCCGTTGGCGAAATCCCTGAAATAGCCGCAGCTATAGACCATGCGCTCGTCGAGGAAGAGCCGATAGAAGGCGTTCGAAATGTCGTAATGGTGCTGGATCGCTTCCTTGTTCGACCCGCTGACATAAGGGTTGCGGCCGGAAAGATCGCTGCGCGCCGTCATTTGTTTGCGCGAGAAAAGCACCGCCGGCAGGTCGCGCAAAATCGCCAGCTTCGGCAGCGATCTGAGCTTCGTCTTGAGCTTGCCTTGCGAAGGCAAGGCATAGAAATCGAACAGCGTGCCTTCCTCGATGTCGACGGTCTTGGAGATCCACATCTCGACCAGCGTCGAGAAGCGCGGCCTGCGAAGCAATTGCCAGACGATATCCTGGTCGTTGATGGTGAGCACAGGACCGCCGGCGGGACCGATGCGCTCGCCGGTCCAGAGCTTGACCGCGAAACCCGGTTTCAGCGTCTCGACGACCGTTCGTGCGATCCGCGCGGCTTTGTCGGCGGCGTCCATTCTCACCTCCCGATGCGTCGAATGCGGGCCCCTCCCGGGCGCCACTGTCATCCAACTGGCCTGCGTAGCGCAATCCCGATCTGTTGCCCAAAAACACCGCGGGCAGGGATTTCCCGCCAGCCATTCCGTTGCGGCACCTTGCCATTTGCCGCGACGCACCCCATCATCTGTGTGTGTTCAACGAACTGAAAGGAGGTGATCCGATGTCGAGTGATTTCGTTTTCCATAACGTGAGCTCAGCGGATTGCACTTTCGGGAAGCAGTCTTCCCGTTAAGGCGCGAGACGCGCGGCAGGTAGCCCGATGGGGTTGCCGCCGGAAGCCGCGTCATGGACGGAAACACGGAAGGCCGCCGGCTTCGTCAAGAAGCGGCGGCCTTTTCCTTTTGCGGTCGGCGCTGCAGGTCAGCGGCTGATTGTGAGCTTTTCGATATTGCGGCTGATTTCGCCGAAGGCCTGTTTCAGTTCGGCGCCGTTGGCGGCCTCATAATAATGCTTGAGCGACGAGGTGTCGTCAGTCGCGCAGTCCTTCAACAGCGACTTGGCCTGATCGCGTTCGGTCGCGGACATAGCCGGGTCGTTGAGATCGAAGCCGATGGTGAATATCTCGATGCCGTCGCGTTTCATGTTATCGCAGATGTTTTCGGCATTGACGCGCGACTTTTGACCTTGATCCTGCGACCGCGACGCGCCGCGTCCGCCGGCAAAGGCGGTGTTGAACTGGCCGTCCGTCATCAAAATGGCGATCTTGGCCACCCTGTTCCGATCGAAGTTGGCGGGGCCGGCACCCAGGCGGGCGCTTGAGATTGCCGTGCGCCAGGATGGCGAGAGCATGTAGTAGCCCCATTGCGCGGCAATGCCACCTGCGGTCACGCCCCCAGCCTGAAAATGATCGATCGCCGTCAGCAGCTTGTCCTCATCGGCAGTCAGCGGAACCAGCGCAGCCGTAGGGCAAAGCCTCATGCGGTAGTCGCGGTTGACTTTGGCCAGATAGATCTTGCCCTGGTTGTCCCGGCGTTGCGTGTAGGGCCCGTCCGATGAATAATCGGCATAGCCATCCTTGTCCTTGCGCTCGGTTGCGCAATTGTCGGACACGGTGGCGGAAACCGACACCGCGGCATCGATCGGCGGCGGCACTTTCGGCCCCGCCTCGGTCTCGACGAAGACGGTGTCGGTCAGGCCGCCGGTGTTGACGGCTTCGGCGTAGGGTATGATCGATACGCGAATCCGGGGATCGTTGGAATCCCGGTTCTGATCCAGGAGATCCTTGACCGTCTGCGATGCAGCCGTCTGCAGGTCGCCGATCTTGTCGGTCCTGGTGCGCCAGTCGGGCCTCATCGAACCGGTGACGTCGAGCATCATCGCCACCTCGACGGTCTTGTCCGAATAGAGCGCCGTGGTCGAGGCAGTCACGCGGCGCATATTGCTGGTGCTGAACAGCGGAAAAAAGAGGCCGACATCGACATGCGCATCCGCCTGTACGGTATTGGCCGTCCTGTTGACCGTGAGCTTGTCAAGCACGATCTGGTTGGCCTGCAGGATGCCGGCCGTGCTGTTGGCGTCGAGAAACGCCTGCACCGTTTTGTCGGCATCGGTTTCCGCGATGACACCGAGGGTGAGATCGCGGGCCGTCGAGGTTACGGCGGCATCGACGACGCCCTGCAGGCTCGACCTCGCATTGTAGAGTTGCGAGATATTGACCGCGAATCCCACCCCCAGCGCGAGGACCGATGCGGCAGCTCCGAACAGAACCGCGAAATTGCCTTCGCGATTGCGGGCAAAGCCGTCCACCCCACGAACGACACCTCTGAACTGCCGCATCCCTTCCGCCTCCACTGTCCTCGGCACCGTGCCGCTCGGCAGAGGCGTTGCAGGATTTCGGCCATACGCGGCCGACGGCCGCCGTAAGGCAATTAACAAGAGGTTAATCCGTTGTTTTTGCTGGCTTTCGGCAAATCTGAAGGTGAACCGGAAGTAAACGAAAATGCGCTGGCAGACAGACGTTCATGAAGCCCTTACCATGATGCCGGCGGCTGTCGCGGTCGTTCCCGCTTCGGCACAAACGGCCTGTGCCGAAGCGGACCAGCGATTGCAGTGAGACAGGCAGCGGCCCCTAGCCCAGCATCTGTGCGCTGGCGGTGCGATCGACGCCGTGATGCGGGGGATTGAAGCGGTTGCCTTCCTGCTCGTAGGTCCAGACCTTGAACAGGGTGAGCCGGTGCGGGCCGAAACTGTGCAGGAGCGGCACGTCGGTGGCGTCGCGGCCGCGCGCGACTTCCATCCAGGCCGAGAAGTCCATCGGCGCCGTCTTCTCAGGCGGTGCCGGTCGGTCTAAACTGGGCTCTGCGTTTCGCCCCTCCCCGAAAACGATTCTCCAGGACATCCGATGTTTGCAGGCTCGAAATTCGCCGCCTTCCTATTCGACATGGACGGCACGGTGCTCAACTCGATCGCCGCGGCGGAACGGGTGTGGGCAAAATGGGCGGAGCGTCACGGCCTCGACGTGGCGAGCTTCCTGCCGACGATCCACGGCAAGCGCGCGATTGAGACGATCGCGGAACTGAGGCTGCCGGGGGTAGACGCCGTCGCGGAAGCCGATGCGCTGCTCAAGGCCGAGGCGGAGGACCTCGAAGGCATCGTGCCGATTCCCGGCGCGGTCGCATTCCTGGAATCGCTGCCGCCGGAGCGCTGGGCCATCGTCACCTCGGCGCCGCGCGAGCTGGCGCTGCTGCGCATCGAGGCGGCCGGCATTCCGGTTCCCGCCATGATGATCACAGCGGAAGATGTCACCCACGGCAAGCCGGCGCCGGACTGCTTCCTTTTGGCGGCAAAGCGTCTCGGCGTTGAGGCGCGCGACTGCCTGGTCTTCGAGGATGCGCCGGCGGGCATCGCGGCAGGCGAGGCCTCCGGCGCATCGGTGGTGGTGATCAGCGCCACGCATGTCCACCCGCTGGTCACGCCGCACCCGACAATCCGTTCCTATGACGAAATCGGCATTGCGGTCGACGATACCGGTTTCATCGCGTTGTCGCCGACACGGGCTGCGGCCTAGTCCCCAGTACAGGGACCTTGACGGATGCAGGCTATCGGCAGGCGATTGGCCGAACGCCCATCGCGATCGTCATTCTATGGCGGAGCAAGGAGCGAAGCGACGCGCGCAGACCATAGAATCCATTCCGTGACGTCGAGGCGTTGCCACGGTGCAGCATTCTGCTCTGCTGCGTTCCTCGGCCAAGGTCACGGAATGGATCCTCGGGTCTGCGCTCCGCTTCGCGTCGCTCCGCCCGTGGATGACGACGTCACGGAGGCTTCGGCCAATCGCCAAGGTGTGGCTGATTCCGCGCATGCAATCTGCGTGACCACTATCCAACCGGTCACGATTTCTGCCCTCGGGAACCGGTTCTCGTCAGAAATCGGTGGCGAGCCCCTTTACCTCCCAGTCGCCGTAGCGGCCGGGCTCCTTGCCGCCGCGACCGCCGATTTCCTTCGGCAACTGCGCTTCCGCCGCTCGATACTTTTGACGACGGGCTTCAGCCTCTGCTAACGCCCGCTGCGCTCCGGGCGTCAGCGTCTTTTGCTGCGCGTCGGTCGCCGCAATCGGTCCGGTTTTGCGTGGTTCTTCGGTCATGCGATACTCCCGCCGATTGAAACGACGACCGGCGTCTCCCATCATATAGCCATGACGCCAGAAGGATCGACCCCTATTCGCCACCAGACCAGACGGATGAAACGATGAACACGCTTCGCACCGCCATGCTTCTTGCCGCGATGACGGCGCTGTTCATGGGCGTCGGATATCTGATCGGCGGCTCGGGCGGCATGGTCATCGCGCTTCTGATCGCCGCCGGCACCAATCTGTTCAGCTATTGGAACGCCGACAAGATGGTGCTGTCGATGAACCGCGCCGTCGAGGTCGACGCGAAGAACGCGCCCGAATACTACGCGATCGTGCAGGCGCTGGCTAAGCAGGCCGGCCTGCCGATACCGAAGACCTATCTGATCGACAACCCGCAGCCCAACGCCTTCGCCACCGGCCGCAATCCGGAAAATGCTGCCGTTGCGGCGTCCACCGGCCTGCTCGAGCGGCTCTCCCATGAAGAGGTCGCGGCGGTGATGGCGCATGAGCTTGCCCATGTGCAGCATCGCGACACGCTGACCATGACGATCGTGGCGACGCTCGCCGGCGCCATCTCGATGCTCGGCAATTTCGCCTTCTTCTTCGGCGGCAGTCGCGAGAACAACAATCCATTCGGCTTTGTCGGCGTGCTTGTAGCGATGATCGTTGCGCCACTCGCCGCGATGATCGTGCAGATGGCGGTGAGCCGCACCCGCGAATACGAAGCCGACCGGCGCGGCGCCGAGATCTGCGGCAACCCGTTGTGGCTGGCTTCGGCGCTCAACAAGATCGCGCGCGGCGCCGAACGGATCCCCAATGAGGATGCCGAGCGCAATCCGGCGATGGCGCATCTTTTCATCATCAATCCTCTGCATGGCGAGCGCATGGACAATCTGTTCTCGACCCACCCGAGCACCGAGAACCGCATCGCCGCGCTGCAGGAGATGGCGCGCGCGATGGGCGGCGCATCGCCGGCCGGCCGGCGCCAGGCTTCTCCGCCACCCATCCAGCCCGAGGAGCCGTCGGCGGGGCCATGGGGCAAGCCGGCGGACCCGCCGCCAGAGGAGGCTGAGCCGGCACCGCCAAAGCCCAATCCCTGGGGCCGCAACCCGACCGGGCCGCGCAATGTCCGGTCGAAGGGTCCCTGGTCGTGACGCCGCCGAGGCGCGGACATTCAGGCAATCCGCAACACAAGGCTGGTGACGAGAACGTCGCCGGCCTTGCCGCGCGCAAGGCGGCGGCGCGGCTGCTTGCCGCCGTTATCGATGCCCGCACGGCGCTGGACGGGTTGACTGACAACGAGCACGGCCATCCGCAATACAAGGCGCTGGACGGCCGCGACCGGGCGCTGGTGCGCGCCATCCTGGTCACGGCGCTGCGCCACCGCATGACCATTGCCGGGCTGCTGTCCAAGCGCCTGGAAAAGCCGCTGCCGGCCAACGCCACGGCGCTCTCGCACATCCTCAATGTCGCCGCCGCCCAGATCCTGTTCCTCGATGTTCCCGACAGCGCCGCCGTCGACCTTGCCGTCACTCACGCCAAGTCCGATCCGCGAGCGCTGCGTTTCTCCGGCCTCGTCAACGGCGTGCTGCGTTCGCTGGCGCGCGCCAAGGAGACCGAGCTTGCCCCCGCGCTTGCCGCCACCAGTGAGGCGCCGCAATGGTTCTCCGAGCGGCTGACCGCCGCTTACGGAGCCGACAAGGCGCGCGCCATTCTTGCCGCCCATCGCCACGAGGCGCCGGTCGACTTCACCGTCAAGGCCGACCCGGTGATCTGGGCCGAGCGTCTCGGCGGCATCGTGCTGCCGACTGGCACCGTGCGTGTCGAAAAGCTCGCCGCCAATGTCATCGACCTCCCCGGTTTCGCCGACGGCGCCTGGTGGGTGCAGGATGCGGCCGCAAGTCTGCCGGCACGCCTGTTCGGCGACATCAGAGGCCAGCGCGTCGCCGACCTTTGCGCCGCGCCCGGCGGCAAGACGGCGCAGCTTATCCTGGCCGGCGGCGAGGTGACCGCGATCGACGCCTCGAAGAACCGGCTGGCGCGGCTCGGCCAGAATCTCGAGCGCCTCGGCCTGGCCGCCGAGCTCGTCCAGGCCGACCTCCTGGATTACCGGCCGGCGCAATTGTTCGACGCCGTCCTGCTCGATGCGCCCTGCTCCTCGACCGGCACGGTGCGCCGCCACCCCGACGTGCCATGGACCAAGACCATGGCCGATGTCGAGAAGCTAGCCGACCTCCAGCGCCGGCTGCTTGCCCATGCCGTTGGCCTCGTCAGGCCCGGCGGCCGGATCGTCTTTTCCAACTGCTCGCTCGACCCGATCGAAGGCGAGGAGCTTTATCGGGATTTCCTCGCCAGGAGCCCCGGCGTCGTCGCCGATCCAGTCCGTCTGGGCGAGTTCGCCGGCATCGATCCGTTCCTGACGCCGGAGGGCACGTTGCGCACTACACCTGCGGATATGGACCTGGGATCGCCCGGAGTATCGGGCCTCGACGGCTTCTTCGCCGCCAGGATGCGTCGGGTTGGATAGGATTTCTTGGCACTGAGCGTAGGGGTGGCTTTGCTCGCACGGGGCAATGCCATGCTCTGGTGAGTAGCCGAGGCTTTTCGAACCTCGTCATTCTATGGCGGAGCAAGGAGCGAAGCGACGCGGCGCAGGACCATAGAATTCCGTGACGTCGAAGCGTTGCGACGGTGCAGAATTCTGCTCCGCTGCGCTCTTCGGCGAAGGTCACGGAATGGATCCTCGGGTCTGCGCTCCGCTTCGCGTCGCTCCGCCCGTGGATGACGAAGTTCGGAAGGCTTCGGCCAATCGCGAGGCTCAGCATCGAAACGAGAGGGAGATCTGACGTGCCGATCGCTCCAGGAAACCCTCGTCCATACTCTCACCTCACCTGAATACCAGCCCGCCCTAAAGCATGTCGTCGAGGCTCCAGTGATTCCCCCAGCGGGCGTCGATTTCGTCGTCGACATTCTGATAGCGGATGTCCGTCGACAGGCGGATGAGGCCATCGACGCTCCGGTTGGTCGTGGAGGCGTGGATCATGTAGGGCGAGTGCAGCACGACGTCGCCCGCTTCGTAATCCGCCATGAGCCAGCGCGTATCGAACCGCTCCGCCATAGCCGGCAGCTCCTTCGACACCCACCCGCCTTCGCTCATGTTGCGGTTGTAGGCGCTGATGCGCTCCTCCGGGCCGAGCCCGGCATTTTCGCTGCTGAAGCGGGCCTCCATCGTAGCGCCGACGGCGTGCGATCCCTCCAGATAGACAAGCCCGCCCATGTCGATGGAGGTGTCGCCGATCGGAATCCAGACGGTCACCACGCGGTTTGTGCCGCCGCGCAGATAGACGAGGTCGTAATGCGCCGGCGTGGCGGTGGCGGTTCCAGGCATGGTGAAGCGCATGATCTTTCGCTTGTGCAGGTAGGACAGGCCTCCGACAAACGCATCCATCAGCCGCGACAGACGGGGCTGCGCGCAAAAGCCTTCATAGGCGCTCGAACGGACCACCGACATCAGCCGGCGATCGGCGAGCTGGCGATCGAACGCGCCGGTGGACGCCATGCCCAGCGAAGCATCGGTCTCCGGCTTCAGCAACCCGCTTGCGGCAAGATGCGAAAGCGCGAAGCCGCGAAGATCGATCACGTCGCGGCGCCGCAAAAGCCCCTTCAGCCAGACATAGCCTTGCGTCGCATAGAGACGGCGAATGGCCTCGACGCCGACCGCCGGATCGGTCGGCGAGAGATATCCCAGCCTGTCCGGCGCCGTGGACAGTGCCTTGCCGTTGGCCGTCAAGGCGACCGCGGAAAGATCGTCGGTGGAAGCTTTCCCGAAGCAAGATATCGACATTTCAATCATCCGGAGTTCTTCAATTGGCGCGGACAATGGCCTAGTCTCGCGGCACTTCCCATGGACAGAAATTCCAACTGGACTTTTCGCTCATGCCGGATTCGCCCTATGCGCTGTATCGATCGCCGCCGGCCGCGATGGGCGGGCTGTCGGTGCGGGGAATAGGCCAACATCGTGTCAGCCGGGCCATCATCCGGCGAAAGCTGCCGGACTTCGCGGTCGTTCTCGTTCAAGAAGGCCGGGGCTGGCTGGAAACCAGGGCCGCCGGCAGGCAGGCGATCGTGGCGCCCAGCCTGTTCTGGTTGTTCCCCGACACGGCCCATTCCTATGGACCCGACGGCCCGGGCTGGAGCGAGTGCTGGGCGCTTTTCGGCGGCGCGCTCACGCGAGACTTCACGCGCACGCGGCTCATCGTCGAGCCGGCCCCGGTCGTTCCCTTGTCCGATCTCGGCGGCATGTGCCTTCTGTTCGATCGGCTCCATGCCGAACTTTCCCGAGACACCCCGCTAAGCCAGGCGGAGGCCGCCGCCACCCTCTATCGACTGGTCGTGCAGGCTGCCCGGCAGGGACTGGGCCGAAGCAGCGGCGACCTCGATCCGGATTTCCGCGAGGTCGTCGACGACTTGCGCGACCACGCCGCCGAGCCGATCGATTTCAGCGCCTTTGCCTCAAAGTTCGGCATGTCGCCGGCGACATTGCGGCGCAGGTTCGCGCTGCACACCGGCTTGTCGCCAAAATCGTTCCAGTTGCGCATCCGCCTCGACCTCGCCAAGCACCTGCTGGCGGCAACCGATTCGCCCGTCGAGGCGGTGGCGCAGGCTGTGGGCTTTGCCGACGCCTTCTACTTTTCCCGGCTTTTCCGCAACCGGGAGGATTGTTCGCCGAGCGAGTTCCGCCACCGCCACAGAAGGGCATAAGCCGCCGCGCCCGCAGCCGGCATGTCCCGGAAAGCCATGACTTTTTAGGGAAGACCCGGCCGCGGCCGCGTGAATTGCTTCACTTCGGCGAAATCCGCCTTCGCATAAGTTCTTGAATCGCATAAGCTTGTGCTTGGGTTATGGGGACATCAGGAGGGCTATTGGCACTTGTTGCCGGCAGCACGACGCGTCTGTGGACGCTTGTCGCGAGGGAGTTCTGGCGCAAAACGCGCCGGCGCCTCCGCGCCGGGCCGGTTTATCGCTGGCGCTATTCCGGCCGCACGCCCGAACGCGTCCTGATCGCGCCGCCGGACCTGCGGCTCGCCGATCCGCAAATCGCGCTGGAGATCTATTACGGTCGCTACCCGCTGTCCGGCCACATGGTCGAGACCGGCGGCAAGTCGCCCTTTCAGCTCGACGTGCCCAATCGTGGCTGGCAGAAATCGTTGCATGGCTTCCGCTGGCTGCGCCACATGCGCGCCACCGGCACCGAGCTCGCCGCCGCCAACGCGAGAGCCCTGGTGACCGACTGGATCGCCATGCATGGCAACCAGATCTCCGGCATCGCCTGGGAGCCGGGAACGACGGCCAAGCGGGTGATCGCCTGGCTGCAGCATTCCTCGGTGGTGCTGCAAGGCGCCGAATTTCCTTTCTATCGCGCCTTCCTGAAATCGCTCGCCGTGCAGATCCGCTACCTCCGCTCGATGGTGCGCGAGATGCCGGATGGCGAGGCCAGGCTGCGCGCCCGCATCGCGCTCGCCTTCGCCGCGCTGTCTCTGCCGGCGCCGGCCTCGGCGCTGCGTGCCGCGACACGCAACCTGGCCGAGGAGCTCGAGCATCAGATCCTGCCCGATGGCGGCCACATCTCGCGCAAGCCGATGGCGGTGCTGGAGCTGCTGGCCGACCTTCTGCCGTTGCGCCAGACCTATGCCAACCAGGCCGAGGCGCCGCCGTCGGCCTTGATCGGCGCCATCGACCGGATGTTGCCGGCGCTGCGTTTCTTTCGCCATCAGGACGGCAGCCTCGCCCGCTTCAACGGCATGGGCGCCACCATCCACGACCGCATCGCCACCATCATGCGCCATGACGACACGGTGGGCGCGCCGCTGCTGCACGCGCCGCATTCCGGCTACGAGCGCCTGTCGATGGGCGGCGTGACGGTGATCGCCGACACCGGCCTGCCGCCGCCGGTCGACGTCTCCAACGCGGCACATGCCGGCTGCCTCGCCTTCGAGCTCTCCTCCGGGCGCCAGCACTTCATCGTCAATGCCGGCATCGACACCTATGGCGCCCCGGAATTCCGGCCGCTGGCGCGCGCCACCGCCGCGCATTCGACCGCCACGCTCAACGACACCTCGTCGGCGCGCTTCAGCCACTCGCTGCGCGTCAGCGACCTGTTGGGATCGCCGCTGATCGGCGGCCCGCAGCACGTGCCCTGCAAGCGCCTCGACCAGAAGGGCGTGCACGGCTTCGTCGCGCGCCACGACGGCTATGTCGCGCAATTCGGTTTCCTGCACGAGCGCGAGCTGAAGCTGACCGCGAACGGCAACGTGCTTGCCGGCCGCGACCGATTCCTGCGCCCGGGCAATGCCGCGATCCGCAACAACGGCCGCGACTTCGTCACGGTGCGCTTCCACGTCCACCCCGACATCAGCCTGCTGCAGGACGACCACGACCGCCTGACCCTGGCTGCCGCGCAGGGCGACACCTGGGTTTTCACCTGCGCCGAAATGGCGCCGGAGGTCGAGGAATCGATCTACTTCGCCGGATTGGGCGGCCCGCGCCGCAGCCGGCAGATCGTGCTCGCCTTCAAGGCTTCCGAGATCGCCGAGGTCCATTGGCAGCTGACGCGTACCGATATCGCGGGCTATCCCGAAAGCAATTGAGCTGACGCTTCTCAGCCAGAAATCCCGAAGGCGTCATAGGTGGCGAGCGACGGCGGTTCAGCGAAGGCAAAACGGATCTTGTCGACCATTGCCGCGGCCTGGCCGCTCCGCTCGTAGCGTTCGGCGTCCTCGGCGGTGTCCCAGACGGTGATGGCCATGAAGGCATCCCGCGCCTGGTGCTGCTGCAGCAACAAGGCGCTGATGTTGCCTCGGGCGGCGCGGATGGCAGGGATCGCGTCGGCCTCATAGATAGTGCGTAGTTCCTCAATCTTTTCCGCCAACGCCTTGAACTGGCCCACACGCACAAATGTCATGATTGTTTCCTCCGATGATGAGCGAGCCTAATCCCGTAAACGACGCAGCGCCGTTGGGCAAACGTCACCCTTTCGGGAAGCCGGCGCGCAACTGCTAAGGACGCGGCGCTTGATTTCCGGGGCTCATATGCTAGGGCCGGCCAACGCCCCCAACAGCCGTGAAAGGCCCCCGCATGGCCGTGCCCACAAAAAACATTCCGGCGCCCGACCTCGTTCCGGTGCGCCGCGCGCTGCTTTCCGTCTTCGACAAGACCGGCCTGGTCGATTTCGCTAAGTCGCTCGCCGCCGCCGGCGTCGAGCTGGTTTCGACGGGCGGCACGGCAAAGGCCCTCGCCGGGGCGGGCCTGGCGGTACGCGACGTCTCCGAGCTCACCGGCTTTCCCGAGATCATGGATGGGCGGGTGAAGACCTTGCATCCGTCGGTGCATGGCGCGCTGCTCGGCATCCGCGACGACGCTGAGCATGCCAAGGCGATGCACGACCATAGCATCGAGCCGATCGACCTCGTCGTCTGCAATCTCTATCCATTCGAGGACGTCCGCCGCTCCGGCGCCGGCTATGCCTCGATCGTCGAGAACATCGACATCGGCGGACCGGCGATGATCCGCGCCTCGGCCAAGAACCACGCTTACGTCGCCATCGTCACCGATCCGGCCGACTATGCCTCCGTCGTCAACGCGCTGGAGATGAATCTGGGCTCGCTGTCGCTTGATTTCCGCAAGATGCTGGCGGCCAAGGCCTTTGCCCGCACCGCCACCTATGATGCCGCGATCTCCGGCTGGTTCGCCGAGGCGCTGGAGATCGAGCATCCGACATGGCGCGCATTCGGCGGCCGGCTCGACCAGGTGATGCGCTATGGCGAGAACCCGCATCAGGGCGCAGGCTTCTACCTGTCGGGAGACAGGCGGCCGGGCGTGGCAACGGCAAAACAGTTGCAGGGCAAGCAGCTCTCCTACAACAACATCAATGACACCGACGCCGCTTTCGAGTTGGTCGGCGAGTTCGATCCGGCGCGCTCGGCGGCGGTCGCCATCATCAAACACGCCAATCCCTGCGGCGTTGCCGAAGGCTCATCGCTGAAGGCGGCCTACGGCAAGGCGTTGGCCTGCGATCCGGTCTCGGCCTTCGGCGGCATCGTCGCCATGAACCGCATACTCGATGCCGAGGCGGCGGAAGAGATCGTCAAGACCTTTACCGAGGTGATCATCGCGCCCGATGCCACCGACGAAGCCGCCGCGATCGTCGCGGCGAAGAAGAATTTGCGCCTGCTGGTCACCGGCGGCCTACCCGATCCCCGCGCCGCGGGCACGACGGTGAAATCCGTCGCCGGCGGGCTGCTTGTGCAAAGCCGCGACAATGCCGTGGTCGACGACCTCGAATTGAAAGTGGTGACGAAGAGGGCGCCGACGCCGGCAGAAATGGCCGACCTCAAATTCGCCTTCCGCGTCGCCAAGCACGTCAAGTCCAACGCCATCGTCTATGCCAGGGACGGCGCGACCGTCGGCATCGGCGCCGGCCAGATGAGCCGCGTCGATTCCTCGCGCATCGCCGCCCGCAAGGCGCTCGACGCTGCCGAAGCGGCCGGCCTCGCCGAACCGCTGACCAGGGGCTCGGTCGTCGCCTCGGACGCCTTCTTCCCCTTCGCGGACGGCCTCTTGTCGGCGATCGAAGCCGGCGCCACCGCGGTCATCCAGCCCGGCGGCTCGATGCGCGACGACGACGTCATCGCCGCCGCCGACGCGCACGGCATCGCCATGGTCTTCACCGGCGTAAGGCATTTCAGGCATTAGCGCTTCTTCTTCTCCCCTTGTGGGAGAAGGGAAATACTACCGCTTGTCCGCCGGATATGGCGTCTCCGCCAGGATCGCCATGCCGATGCCGAGGAACAGGATGATGGCCGCCATGCCGAGCCGCGGCGAATCGCTGATGGTGGTGATGGTCGCCACCATGAATGGCGCCAGGAAGCTGGTCGCGCGTCCCGCCAGCGCATAGATGCCGAAATAGCGGCCGGACTCGGCGGCGGTCACGCTGCGCGCCATATAGGAGCGCGACGAGGCTTGCACCGGACCGAAGGCGAGCCCGATCAGCAGGCCGTAGAGGATATAGGCTTTCTCCGCCGCGGTGCCGAACAGGCCGCCGGAATCGACGGTGGAGAGCGGAATCAGGCCGAGCAGCGTAAAGCCCGGTCCGGTCGAGACGACGCCGATCGTGGCGACCGACAGCATCACCAGCGCGATCATCACCACATGCTTTGAGCCAAGCGCGGTATCGAGCCGCGCCGCGATCCAGCAGCCGAAGATGGCGACGACGTTGAGAATGATGCCGAACAGGCCGATCTCGGTGATCGACCAGTGAAACATGCCGGCTGCGAACGTGCCGCCGAGCGCCAGCAGCGCATTGACGCCGTCCTGATAGATCATGCGGGCCAAGAGGAAGCGCAGGATGCCGCTGCGCTGGCGCACTTCCACCAGGGTGGACTTCAGCTCGGACAACCCCTCGCGCACTGCCGGTCCGATCGGGATCCCCTTGATGGCGTCCGGCGTGAAGAGGAACATCGGCAGGATGAACAGCAAATACCAGCCGGCCGACATCGGCCCGGTGAAGCGCGCATCCTCGCCGAGTTTCGGATCGAGTCCGAACAACGGATCAAGGCCGATGAGCGTCTTGCCGGTTTCGAGATTGCCCGCCAGGAACAGCACCACGAAGATCAGCGCGATCATGCCGCCGAGATAGCCAAGGCCCCAGGCCATGTTGGATACCCGGCCGATCTCTTCCTTCGGCACCAGCCGCGGCATCATGGAATCGTTGAACACTGTGGAGAATTCGGCCGCCACCGAAGCCAACGAGAACAACAGCACGACCAGGAAAAGGTTCGAGCCCGGCGCTGCGAACCACAAAAGCGTGAGGCTGACGATCTTGATAGCCGCGAAGAAGGCGATCCACGGCTTGCGCGGCCCGGTCTGGTCGGCGATCGAGCCGAGCACCGGCGACAGCACCGCGATGACCAGGCCCGCGGCGGCAATGCCGTAACCCCACGCGGCTTGCCCGGCAGTCGGATCGCTCGCCATGCGCGAGACGAAATAGGGTCCGAAGATGAAGGTAGTGACGACGGTGAAGAAAGGCTGCGCCGCCCAGTCGAAGAACATCCAGCCCCAGATGCCGCGCCCCGATGCCCGCTGCATTGTCTCTATCGCCACCATGCTGACTCCCCTGGCATCGCTCGCGTCGGGCGCCATGTCTGCATGTTTTCGGGCAGCGATGCAAATGGACAAGCATGGCGACAATTCCTCGCCTCACGTAGTGGGCTACGCTATGCACATATCCTCTGTGACTGGCGCGACTGATCAGGCCAAGGCCTGATTGCCACGTGGTTCCCCCAATCCGTCGCTGCTTCGCAGCGCCACCTTTCCCCCTCCGAAGGGAAAGGAAGGGAGCCTTGCTGGACGAGCGTTGACGGCAAAAGCTTGGCGCCCTTCCTCTACCCCGTCGATCGGGGGAGAGGTGGCTCGGCGAAGCCGAGACGGAGTGGGGGTCGACCAGCGCTACATAAGACAATGCATGCGAGGAACCCAAGCAAACTCTCACATCCCCGTCAGGTCACTCATCAGGCCCGATGCCACCGACAGCCGCGACACGGTGATGTCGCCGCCTTCGGTCAGCGCCTGCAGCCGCTCGCGGATGCGCGCGACGCGTTCGCCGCCGGCTTCCAGCCAGGCCGCGACCGGATCCGCCGCCGTGCCGTGCGCGGTGAGCGCCGCCACCGCGATGCCGCGCCGCGCCACGCCGATCGTGTCGGCCGCGCGCGACAGCGCCAGCTGGTCGTAATAGTCCGGCGGCATAATCGAGCGCGCGGCTTCCTCGACGCGCGGGATGCGGAACGCATCGCTGACGGCGAAGAAGGCCTTGGCCGCGCTGACGATGTCGGCGTTGGCCGTGCGCGCGGTGAGCGCGACGTCGGGGATCAGCTCGGCCACTTCGGTCAGAGCGAGCTGCCCGGCGAGCTTTTCCGGCGCGCCGCTCTTGGACAGGTCCTGCCGCCGCTCCTCGACGCGTTCACGCGAGAAGGCCGGCAGCAGCGAGAGAAGCTTCGGCTCGAGCGCCTTGCGCGCCTCCTGCAATCCGGCGATGCGCTGGCCAAGCGGCGCGGAACCGGCTTCGTGCTTCAGGTACCAGCCGCTGGTCACAAAGATAAGCCGGCTGATCGCTTGATAGAGATCGAGCTGGACCTGCCCGTCGATCTGGTTGTCGAGCGCGTCGATCTCGCGATAGAGCGCCGGCAGCGCGAAGCCGTCGCGGACCATGGCAAAGATGCGCACCACATCGGCCGCCGTGCGGCCCGTGGCTTCCTGCAGCCGGTTGACAAAGGACGGTCCGCCGCGATTGACCAGGTCGTTGGCGAGCACGCGCGCGATGATCTCGCGCCGCAGCCGGTGATCGCGGATCTCGCCGGCAAACTTCCTTGCCATGCGTTCCGGGAAATAACCCATCAGGTCGCGGTCGAAATGCTGATCGTCCGGCACGTCGCTGGCGACGATGTCGGAGAACAGCACGATCTTGGCATAGGCGAGCAGCACGCCAAGCTCGGCCCGGGTCAGCGGCTCGCCGCGCGCCTCGCGTTCAGCAAGCGCCGCCGGCGAAGGCAGCGTCTCGACCGCCCGGTCGAGCAGGCCACGCGCTTCCAGCGCCGACATGAAGCGCGCCTGGTGCGCGATGTCGGCGAGCCCGCGCTTGCGCGCCAGCGAAAGCGCCAGCGTCTGCTGATAGTTGTTGGCGAGCACCAGCGCGCCCACCTCGTCGGTCATCTCGGCGAGCAGCTTGTTGCGCGCCGGCCGCGCCAGCGAGCCTTTGCGCATCGCCGACGCCAGCGCGATCTTGATGTTGACCTCGACGTCGGAGCAGTTGACGCCGCCCGAATTGTCGATGGCGTCCGAGTTGCAGCGGCCGCCATTCATGCCGAACTCGATGCGCGCCCGTTGCGTGACGCCGAGATTGGCGCCCTCGCCGATGACTTTCGCCCGGACATCGAGCGCGGTGACGCGGACGGCATCGTTGGCGCGGTCGCCGACATCGGCGTTGCTTTCGCCCGAAGCCCGCACATAAGTGCCGATGCCGCCGAACCACAAGAGATCGACCGGCGCCTTGAGGATGGCGTTCATGATCTCGACCGGCGTCGCGGTGGTCTTGGCGAGGCCGATAGCGGCGGCCGCCGCTTGCGGCAGCGTGATCGATTTCTGGTTGCGCGAGACGATGACGCCGCCTTCCGACAGCTTCGACTTGTCATAGTCCTGCCAGGACGAGCGTGGCAGCGCGAACATGCGCGCCCGCTCGGCCATCGAGGCGGCCATGTCCGGATCGGGATCGATGAAGATGTCGCGATGATCGAAGGCGGCGATCAGCCTGGTGGCCGGCGAGAGCAGCATGCCGTTGCCGAACACGTCGCCCGACATGTCGCCGACGCCAACCACAGTGAAGGGCGAGGTCTGGATGTCGCGGTTCATCTCGCGGAAATGCCGCTTCACCGCTTCCCAGGCGCCCTTGGCGGTGATGCCCATCTTCTTGTGGTCGTAGCCGGCCGAGCCGCCGCTGGCGAAGGCGTCGTCCAGCCAGAAATGGTGTTTTTCGGAAATGGCATTCGCGGTGTCTGAGAAGGTCGCGGTGCCCTTGTCGGCGGCGACGACGAAATAGGGATCGTCCTGGTCGCGCCGTGCCACGCCGGCCGGCGGGATGACGCCGTCGACGCCGATATTGTCGGTGATCGAGAGCAGGCTGGAGACGAAGTTCTTGTAGGCCGAGGTGCCTGCTTCGAAGATGGCATCGCGCCCGGCGCTCATTGGCAGCTTCTTCGGATAGAAGCCGCCCTTGGCGCCAACCGGCACGATGACGGCGTTCTTGACCTGCTGCGCCTTGACCAGCCCCAGCACCTCGGTGCGGTAATCCTGGGCGCGGTCCGACCAGCGCAGGCCGCCCCGCGCCACCGGGCCGAAGCGCAGATGCACGCCCTCCACCTCGGAGCCGTAGACGAAGATCTCGCGCCATGGCCGAGGCGCAGGCAGCCCTTCGACCGCCTGCGAATCGAGCTTGATCGCCAGCGACTGCCCTTTCTGTTTCGTATCGGCTACGAAATGATTGGTGCGGAGCGAGGCTTCGATGAGGTTGAGATAACGGCGGATGATGGTGTCGTCGTCGATATTGGGCACCTCCTCCAGCGCGTCCTTGATCTTGGCCTTGAGGTGCTTGGCCGCAACCGCGCCGTCGCCTTCCGCCGCCGGACCGAGCCGGGCGACGAACAGCGCGTGCAGGCCGCGTGCGATCTCGGGATAGCGATTGAGCGCGGCGGCGATGAAATCCTGGCTCTGCGGAATGCCGGCCTGCTGCAGATAGCGGCCATAGGCGCGCAGGATGGCGATCTCGCCAGACCACAGGCCGGCGGTCTGGGCCAGGCCGTTATAGCTGTCATTGTCGACATCGCCGCGCCAGACCGACAGGAAGGCGTCCTCGAACAACGCCCCGCCGTCGGAGATGTCTATTCGCGCGCCGTAGCTGTTCTCCAGCTCCATGTCATGGATGAAGACTTTGCCGGAGCCGGTGTCGGCGACCTCGAAGGTGCGCTCGCTGATGACGCGGAAGCCGATATTTTCGAGCACCGGCACGCGCCGCGACAGCGCGACAGGGCTGCCGAAATGGTAGATCTTCAAAGCCGCCTGGTGCGGCTTCTGGTCGGCATGGCGGTAATAGTCGATGGCGATCGGATTGTCGGCCCCGATCTTCGCGATGCGGCCGGCATCGGCCAGCGCCACGGCGGCCGAGAAGCTATCGCGATAGCTTTCGGGGAAACGCGCCGCGATCGCCTTTAAGCCCGGGTCGCTGCCGGCGGCTTCCGCGGCTTCGGCGAGCGCGTCTTCCCAGGTGCGCACGATGTCTCGGATCGCCGCCTCGATCGTCGACTGCTCGACCTTCGGCGTCTTGCCGCCGGAACGGCCGATGATGAAATGCACGCGCGCCAGCCCGCCTTCCGGGAAGGCTGGATAATAGGCCGACAGACGGCCCTCGAACACCGTCTTGAGATAGGTGCCGACCTTCTCGCGCACGACGCTGTCGTAGCGGTCGCGCGGCACGAAGACGATGATCGAGACGAAGCGGTCGAACTGGTCGACGCGCACCAGCGCCCGCACGCGCGGCCGCTCGATCAGCCCGAGTATGGCGATGGCGTGCTTGCGCAGGATGGGAATGGGAACCTGGAACAGCTCGTCGCGCGGATAGCTTTCCAGGATGTTGATCAGCGCTTTGCCGGAATGGTCGTGCGGATCGAAACCGGATTTCGAGATCACGGTCTCGGCCTTTGAGCGCAGATAGGGGATCTTCATCACCGAGCGCGTGTAGGCGGTCGAGGTGAACAGGCCGACAATGCGCAGCTCGCCCGCGAGCGCCCCCTTCGACGTGTAGGTCTTGATGCCGATGTAATCGAGATAGATGCGCCGATGCACCGACGACTTGGCGTTGGCCTTGGTGACGATCAGCGGCTCCGGCCCGTGCAGGAAGGCGCGGATTTCCGGCGTCGTCGTCACCGCTTCGGTGCCGCGCCTCAACACCAGCACGTCCGGATCCGACAGGATGCCCAGGCCGGGCTTGTCGGCGCGCTCCAGCGAGCCGCTTTCCTCGCCGCCGGTATATTTGAACTCGCGCATGCCGAGGAAGGTGAAATTGTCATCGCGCAGCCATTCGAGGAAGGCGATCGCCTCGGCGACGCTCTTCTTGTCGAGCGGCACCGCCGAATAGCGGAATTCGGAAATCGCCTGGTCGAGGCGGGCGAGCATCCGCTTCCAGTCGACGACGGCCGCCCGGACCTGCGAAAGCACCTTGTGCAGCCGCCCGGTGAGGCTCTTGGCCTGCTCGGCGGTCAGCCGCGGGATATGCACATGAACGACGCTAAGCCGGTCGTCATCCTCCTTGCCGCCGTCGCCAAGTACCTCGACCACACCGGTCTTGCCGTGGCGGACGGTGACGATCGGATGGGTGACCAAGGTCGGCTCGCCGCTTGTCTCGGTGATTTCGCCGAGGATGGAATCGAACAGGAATGGCATGTTGTCGTTGACGACGGTGATGACCGTGACCGGCCGGCCGTCGCAGGCAACGCCCGAACCGGCTTCGACGGCAACGACGCTTTCGCCCTTCCTGTGGCTGGCGACTGCTTGGGCGGCGAGCTCGCCGGCGCGCTCGAGATCGGCCACGTCATAGGCCGCGATGTCCTCGGCAGGCGCCCGCGCCAGCAGATAGTCGGCAAGCCTTGCGGGCTTCTCCTCCGCTTTCGCGGCGGCGGCTTTCCTCTTCGGCTTGGATTTCACGCTGGCCATGACGCTTAGTCCCTCCCGTTATATGCTTTTGCGACTATGGTAGCCAGATGACCGCCGTTTGGCGACAAAGGTTTGACGGCGCTAAAAAAAATTCTAACCGACGCCATCACAGCGCGAGGAGAACAATCATGACCGGCAAAGTAACCGCGCTCGACCTTGTCCAGGCGGAGCTTGGCGAGGCGACGAAAGCCTATTTCGCCAAATGCGAGGAGAAGCTCGGCCTCGTGCCCAACGTGCTTCTCGCCTACGCCTTCGACGAGAAGAAGCTGCGCGCCTTCACCGACATGTACAACGATCTGATGCTGGGCGATTCCGGTTTGTCGAAGCTGGAGCGCGAGATGATCGCCGTGGTCGTCTCCTCGATCAATCACTGCTTCTATTGCCTGACCGCCCATGGCGCGGCGGTGCGCCAGCTGTCGGGCGAACCGGCGTTCGGCGAGATGATGGTGATGAATTTTCGCGCCGCCGAGCTGTCGGACCGGCAGCGCGCCATGCTCGAATTCGCGGTCAGGCTGACCGAGGAGCCGGCTAAAATCGTCGAGGCCGACCGCGCCGCCTTGCGCCAGGCCGGCTTCACCGACCGCGACATCTGGGACATCGCCTCGACCGCCGCATTCTTCAACATGTCGAACCGGGTGGCCGCAGCGGTCGACATGCGGCCCAACCCCGAATACCACGCCATGGCAAGGTGAGCTCGTTACATTAGACTCAACTTAACATCGATTGCCTGTTTTTCGTTTTGGTCCGATGATCAGGATTGCGGCAAGGCCGCATATCGGATTGCAGCATCGCTGCATATCGCAAGCGGCGTGGCCGCATGCTGGTTCGACGCCGCCGACAAAGGGAGGAGAACATGGCGAAATTTCTCTATGTCTATCACGGTTCCGGCAAGATGCCGACCGACGAAGCCGAACGCAAAGCGGCGATGGATGCCTGGACGGGCTGGTACGACAAGCTCGGCTCGGCCGTGGTCGACGGCGGCAATCCGGTCGGCATGTCGAAGACGGTGCTACCGAGCGGCAAGATCGAGAACAATGGCGGCAGCAATCCGACCGCCGGCTACACGATCGTCGAAGCCAAGGACATCGACGATGCCGTCGCCAAAGCCAAGGACTGCCCGATCCTGATGGACCCGGCTTTCACTGTCGAGGTCGCGCCGATCATCGAGATGATGTAACGCTTGGAGTCCGCGCTGCATTGCACGAGGCCGGATTTCCGGCCGCGACTTCCTGCTGTCGTCTTCGTGGCCGCCTTCTTCGACAGGTCGAACCGGCGGCCACCGCGATCGGCTTGCGGCCGAACCGACCGCGCCGTGGCCCGGTAGGCCACGCCGGTTCCATCATCGGTCCTGCGGCTTTCCTTCGTTGACAGGCCGGCGCTTGCGGCTAGTCTTTTGGGAAATAAAATTTCCATTGGGTGAACTCGTTCCTGAACCTGTCTCGAATGGGAGCCGTCATGCTGGACCGAATCGCCAAGCCCAAACCTCTCCTTTGCATTCTCACCGTCATAGCCGGCCTCGCCGCGCCGCCTGCCCAGGCCTTCGAGGCGGCAACCGTCTATCAACCCATTTTCGAGGCAGCCGCCGACAAGACGGTAACCCTCACCGGCCATGACCTGACCATCGACCAGGTCATCGCCATCGCGCGCAACGGTGCCAAGGTTGAGCTTAGCCCGGAGGCGCTGCAACGTTCGGCGGATGCTTATGGCTTGCTGCTCGAGGGTGCGGCCGAAGGCGTCACGATCTACTGGTTCAATCGCGGCGCCGGCGACCAGCGCGAAACCGTGATCTTTTCAGGCGATCCGACCACGCCGGAAAACACCAAGCTGCTCAAGGACCAGCAGCTCGCGCGCTTCAAGGGCGGCGTGAACCGCGGCTATGGGCCGGAGCTGCAAGAGGAGGCGCTGGTGCGCGCGATCATGGCCATCCGCGCCAACACCATGTCCTACGAGGCGGCCAGCCCGCAGCTGACGCATATGCTCGTCGACATGCTGAACAAGCGCGTCACGCCGGTCGTGCAATCGCGCGGCACGCTCGGCGAGGGCGACCTGGCGACGCTCGGCAATATCGGCGCCGCCATGGCCGGCGAAGGCGATGCCTATCTCAAGGGCGTTCGCATGCCGGCCGCGCAGGCGCTCGAGCAGGCCGGCCTGAAGCCGCTCGAACCCTTCGCCGCCGACCAGGCGGCGCTGATCAGCACCAACGCCTATGCGCAGGCGCAGGCCGTCCTCTTGCTGGAGGACACGCGAAAACTGCTGGAATGGACCGACCTCAGCTACGCCATGGGGCTGAACGGCATGAACTCCAGCGTGACGCCGATCTCCGCGCCGGTGCAGTCGATGCGGCCTTATCCGTGGCTGACCTGGGACGCCGCCCGCGTCATGGACATGATCAAGGGCAGCTATCTCTTCGATGACGATCCGGCCCGCATCATCCAGGATCCGGAAAGCATGCGCGCCTCCAGCCAGCGCCAGGGCTCGGCCTGGCAGGCCTGGACGGATTTGCGCGATTCCGTGCTCCTCTCCATCAATTCTTCGGATCACAATCCGGCGATCCTGCCCGGTCTGACGCCGCAGAGCTCGCCGGAACTCAGCACGCCGCAGTTCATGAAATACTACATCAAGGGCGGCCCGCTCAGTAACGGCAAGTCCGGCTATATCTTCTCCAACGCCAATTGGGACCCGTACCCGATGGCCAACCAGGTCGAGGCGCTCACCAACGCCTTGACCAATCTCGGCGTCGCTGTGGCGCAGCGCATCGAGCGCTTCCGCAACCCCTTCTTCACCGTGGTCAAGCCGGCCGACGTGCTGAAGCCGGACGAGCGCAAGGACATTCCGGGCTTCGACGGCTACCTGCCGGCCGATCTGTGGCAGGAGCTGGCCGATCTCGGTTCGCCGGTGACGCCGAACGGCCAGGCAATCGTCGCCACCGTCGAGGACCTGGAAGCGCAGACCCGCATCAAGACGCAACACGCCCGCGAGGCGGTCGACGTGTCGTTCCATCTGCTGGCGCAGGACCTGTTGACGGCAAGCTACTGGATGGAGATCCGCAAGGCGCAGAACCCGCAGCGGAAATTCGGCGAAGCACCGACCGCGGCTCTCGCCGCGTTGCGCCAGGCGATCCCATGGCATCAAGCGGCGTCGGAACGGCAGAAGCGGCCGCTCGGCATGGTCGCCTACGACTTCATGCAGGAGAACCCGGCCTCGAAATTCTATGCGGGCGGACCCCAGCCGCCGGCTACAGCGGCGCTGCCCTCAGCCGGCGTGCTGCCCAAGTAGCTCAGAGCAATTCCTGTGTGACGCGGTTTTCCGTCCGAAATTGCTTAACACAAAGAGATGGAGCTGGTCGTCCTTTCCAAGATAACGATGAACAGCGCTATCGCGCGGCGATAGCGGCGGCGGCGCCCGCCATCGTCGTGGCGCTGACGCGGTTGGCGATCTTCATGGCGCGCTTGCTCCTCAGCAGCCGGCGCGCTTGTGAGGCGGCCAGCACCCAGGCGAGATCGATGATGACCAGCACGAGCGCCATGGTCAGCGTCAGCTCGACCCAGCCGATCACGCTGACCGAAGCCAGATCGATGATGGTCGGCAGCAGCGCCAGATAGAACATCATGATCTTTGGATTGCCGAGCGTCACCGCCATGCCGGCAAGGAAAAGTTTCAGGGGCGAGTCCTCGCGCGGCATCTCGCCCTCCTTGGCCTCGACCGGCGCCGTCCACATCTTGAACGCGAGATAAGCAAGGTAGGCGACGCCAACCCATTTCACGACGACGAAAGCGTAGTGGAAGGTTTGCGCCACGACGGCGAGCCCGAACACCGCCAGCGAAAGCCAGACGCCCTCGCCGATCCACATTGCCAACAGGAACGGGAAGACGTCGCGGAACCCTTTCGAAATCACCCGCGCCACCAAGGCTGCGATCGACGGCCCGGGCGAGCCGGCGGCGACAAAGAGCGCGGCAGCGAAGATCAGCAACGAGGCGAGATGCATGGGGTCGATTCCTGCAAATAGGAAATAGACGATAGCTGATCGTACTAGATTTGGCACGCCCAACAAGGCGCGAACGTTGATCAAGGCGACAACAACCGCCAGCGCCGGCGCCGCCCCTCATCTGGCTGCCGCCATCTTCTCCCCGTAAACGGGGCGAAGGGACTTGGCGCCGACGATTTCGCCAGTCGCGAACGTTGCAGAATGGCCGCCGGCGTCGCGGCCAGCCTCTTTCTCCCCGTTTACGGGGAGAAATGCCCGGCAGGGCAATGAGGGGCAGCGCCAACCTCGGCCCCTAAACCTTGCCCCTTCGTCACCCTCCCGCTAGAAGATCCATCCCTTTATCCATTTTCGAGCATCACTTTGCCTCAGTAACCGCCGGTCTCGCCAACTCCTCTGAATGCACCGCAGGCGCAGCTTTAGCGGCCCCTGCTTCTGTTCACGTGTTCTTCAGGCGGCGGTTCGAGACCGGTTTGGCATTGCTGAGCCGCCGTCGCGTGCAATCCGCGCCGACGCCTGACTTTCAAACACGCAGTCTTCGCCACGCCGTGGCCCATGCGCATGATCCCGAAAAGTGGTATCCGGTTTTCGGAAAAGATCATGCTCAACAACAAGGGGCATCTCGGACATCGCCGGCCTGACGGACTTCCCGACGGGAAGGGCCTACCGGCATGTCTGGAACTTTGTGCGTACGTTGGACGATTGCGCCCGCAATCGCGCCACGACCTCTCATCAACTGCAATCGCTGCGGCGGCCTCAAGCCTTATCGGTGCGGCGGGAAATTCCGCGTCAATGCCAACGGCAAGCGCATTGACGTCTGGCTGATCTATCGCTGCGTCGACTGCGACAACTCCTGGAATTTCGCCATCCTGGAACGGCGAAACCGCCGCGACATCGGGCCGGCGCTGCTTGCCGCGCTTGAAAGCAACGATCCGGACCTTGTCCGCCGCCACGCCTTCGACAGCGCGATGCTGCGCGACCGGGCTGGCCGGATCGAGGAATCTCCCGGCGTCACGGTCCGAAAGGAGCTTCTGGCCGGCGAGTCGGGACGCGCGACCATGTTCGCGATCGAACTTCGGCTCGGGGGCACGACGCCTTTGCGGCTCGACCGCCTGCTTGCCGGCGAGCTCGGCCTATCGCGGTCGAGGCTTCAGGCCCTGGACGACCGCAAGCGATTGACCATCGAGCCCGATGGCGAAAGGGCCTTGCGCAAGCCCGTGCGCGATGGCCTGGCGGTGCGCATCGACCTCGCCGGGGACGCGGATTGCACCGCGATCGTCTCGGCTGCCTGCGGCTGAAACAAAAAGAGGGAGCAACCGCTCCCTCTTTTGAACTTTCCGTGGAACCTTACGCCGCGCCCATCACCTTGGCGGCCTTCTCGAAACGCTTGCGCTCGTTCGGGTCGAGATGGAGCTTGCGCAGGCGGATGGTCTTCGGCGTCACCTCGACCAGCTCGTCATCCTGGATCCAGGCGAGCGCCCGCTCCAGCGTCATGCGGATCGGCGGCGTCAGCTTCACCGCTTCGTCCTTGCCGGCGGCGCGGATGTTGGTGAGCTTCTTGCCCTTGAGCACGTTCACTTCGAGGTCGTTGTCGCGCGAATGGACGCCGATGATCATGCCTTGGTAGACCTTGACGCCCGGATCGATGATCATCGGGCCGCGGTCTTCCAGGTTCCACATCGCATAGGCGACCGATTCGCCCTGCTCGTTGGAGATCAGCACGCCGTTGGTGCGGCCGGGCAGCTCGCCCTTATACGGCTCATAGGCGAAGAACAGGCGGTTCATCACGGCGGTGCCGCGCGTGTCGGTCAACAATTCGGACTGATAGCCGATCAGGCCGCGCGTCGGCGCGTGGAAGACCAGGCGCTGGCGGTTGCCGCCGGACGGGCGCAGCTCGACCATCTCGGCCTTGCGCTCCGACATCTTTTGCACGACGACGCCGGCATGCTCCTCGTCGACGTCGATAACGACTTCCTCGACCGGCTCCAGCAGCTGGCCGTCGTCGCCCTTCTGCATGACGACGCGTGGACGCGACACGGCAAGCTCGAAGCCCTCGCGGCGCATCGTCTCGATCAGCACGGCGAGCTGCAATTCGCCGCGGCCGGACACGAAGAAGGAATCCTTCTCCGCGGATTCCTCGATCTTGAGCGCGACATTGCCCTCGGCCTCGCGCAGCAGCCGGTCGCGGATGACGCGACTGGTCACCTTGTCACCCTCGGTGCCGGCAAGCGGCGAGTCATTGACGAGGAAGGACATGGTCACGGTTGGCGGGTCGATCGGCTGCGCATGCAGCGGCTCGCTCACCGCCGGATCGCAGAAGGTGTCGGCGACGGTGCCTTTCGACAGGCCGGCGATGGCCACGATGTCGCCCGCCTGCGCTTCCTCGATCGGCTGGCGCTCGAGGCCGCGGAAGGCGAGGATCTTGGAAATGCGGCCGGTCTCGATCTGCGTGCCGTCATGGTGCAGCACCTTGACCGCCTGGTTGGCCTTCAGCGTGCCGGATTCGATGCGGCCGGTGATGATGCGGCCGAGGAACGGATTGGCCTCGAGGATGGTGCCGATCATGCGGAACGGGCCGGGATGGACCGTCGGCGCCGGCACATGCTTGACGACCAGCTCAAACAGCGGTGCAAGACCCTGGTCCTTCGGACCCTCGGGGTTTTCCGAAACCCAGCCGTCGCGGCCCGAACCGTAGAGGATTGGGAAGTCGAGCTGCTCGTCGGTGGCGTCGAGCGCGGCGAAGAGGTCGAACACCTCGTTGACCACTTCGATATGGCGGGCATCCGGACGGTCGATCTTGTTGATGACGACGATCGGGCGCAGGCCGACCTTGAGCGCCTTGCCGACGACGAATTTGGTCTGCGGCATCGGCCCTTCGGCGGCGTCGACGAGCACGATCGCCGAATCCACCATCGACAGGATGCGCTCGACCTCGCCGCCGAAATCGGCATGTCCGGGCGTGTCGACGATGTTGATGCGGGTGCCATGCCAGTCGACCGAGGTCGCCTTGGCCAGGATGGTGATGCCGCGTTCCTTTTCGAGGTCGTTGGAATCCATGGCGCGCTCGGCGACGCGCTGGTTGTCGCGGAAGGCGCCGGACTGTTTCAGAAGCTGGTCGACGAGGGTGGTCTTGCCATGGTCGACATGCGCGATGATCGCGATATTGCGGAGGTTCATTGTCTGGTCTCGGGAGTGTTGCAGGCAGCAGGCCCAGAGGCGCCGCCATTTTCGGTTGCGCGGCTCATACAAGGTTTTTCGCAATTGCGAAAGGGGAGGCCCGACCCCAAATACATGGTCACTAATTCTTAAACGTCTTGGTGTGAAATGATTCCGTTAACCAAGGCGGAACCTTTGAGGGGCCGGACAGTTCGATGTTCATGACCGATCCTATGTCCAGATTGCGTCCGGTTTTTGCGTGGGCGGCGCTTGGCATGCTCGTCGCTGCCGGTGCCGCGCAGTCGGCGGCGACGCTTCGGCAAGCCGACCTGATCGCACCGCCCGACACCAGGACCGCGCAGCAGATGTTCGCCGACGCCCCCGACGGCGTCGACCCGATCGTCACCGGCCCGGTCAGCGCCGCCTTCAAGCAGCGCCAGAAGGATGCCAACTGCGATACCGCGGTCTGGCCCAACGTTCCCCGGGCTTGCTATCCGGACTGACGTTCTCAATACGGCAGACGTAGCGATCCTTCGCGCCCCCCTCTGCCCTGCCGGGCATCTCCCCCACTTGGGGGGAGATTGGCTGTCTCGCTTGCTTTCGCCAATCGCCTGCGTAGGAGCGAGGCGCCCAAGCTGCTGATCTCCCCCCAAGCGGGGGAGATGGCCGGCAGGCCAGAGGGGGGCGCTGTCCCGCCAGCCTTGCCAATTTCTCGATCACCTCAAGCCGACCGCACCGGATCGAGCGTCACCTTGTAAAGCTCGTTGTCGTCGCGATCCATCAGCCGCACGGTGAGCTGTTCGGTTGCGCCGGAAATGTCGACCAGACCGAAGAACTGCAGCCCGGCCGACGGCGGCAGGTTCTGGCCCTGCTCGGCGGTCGGCGCCTTGATGAATTTCAGCTCCGGCCCGAAGGTCATGTCGAGGTCGTTGGGGCCGAAGGTGCCGGCGTGGATCGGACCGGAAACGAACTCCCAGAACGGATTGAAATCCTGGAACTGCGCCTTGTCGGGATTGTAGTAATGCGCCGCGGTGTAGTGGACGTCGGCGGTCAGCCACACCGTGTTGGTGATGCCGGCATTCTTGATGAAGCGCAGCACGTCGGCGAATTCCAGCTCACGGCCCTTTGGCGCGCCATTGTCGCTGTTGGCGACCGCCTCGGCCCCGGTCTTCTTCGCCGCGTCGTTCCAGACGACCAGGCTGAGCGGCATGTCGGCGGCGATGACCTTCCACGTCGCCTTGGAATTCGCCAGTTCCCGCTTCAGCCACTTGGACTGCTCCTCGCCAATCATGCGCGACTTCGGCGTCAGCGTCTCTTCCATGTCGGGGCCGTTCGGGCCGCGATAGGAGCGCATGTCGAGGAAGAACACGTCGAGCAGCGGCCCATGCGAGACCTTGCGGTAGACGCGGCCCGGCTCCGACGGCTCGTAGCGGATGGTCGTCATTTCATGAAAGGCGCGAGCCGCCCTGGCCGCCAGCACATGGATCGACTTTTCCTTGTAGCGGTCGTCGGCGGTCAGGTCCTTCGAATCCGACCAGTTGTTGAGCACCTCGTGGTCGTCCCACTGGTAGAAGGTCGGGCAGATGGCCGACAGGCCAAGCACATGCTTATCCATCATGTTGTACTTCCACTGGTCGCGGTACTCGTCCAGCGTCTCGGCCACCTTGCGCTTGCCGTCGATCATGACGACGTTCTTCCACTTGCCGCCGCCGGGCAGGTCGACCTCGTCCTTCATAGCGCCGTCGGCATAAATGGTGTCGCCGGAATGCAGGAAGAAGTCCGGCGTGTGCTTGGCGATGGTCGAATAGGTCTTCATGCCGGTCTCGTCGATACCCCAGCCCTGGCCGGCGGTGTCGCCCGACCAGGCGAAGCGCACGTCGCGCTTCGAGGACGGCGCGGTGCGGAAACGGCCGACGATCGGCTCGGACACAGCATTGATGTCGGAAAGATCGGCAGCCACCATGCGGTAGAAGATGTCCTGGTCCGAGGCGAGATCGGTGAGCAGCCGCTTCACCGTGTAGTCGCTGGCCGGCGAGGTATCGAGCGCAGCCAGCCGCGTCGCATTGGCGAAGCTTTCGGTCGTCGACACTTCATACATCACGCGCGCCGGTCGGTCGGTGCGGGTCCACACCATGCCCGAGGTGGCGTCGACGTCGCCGGACTGGACGCCATGCGTGAAGGCCGGACGCTGGCTGGCGCGGGAATAATAGGGCAGCGCCAGACCGGAGGCGCCGACAAGGCCGAAGGCGCTGGCCGAGGTGACGAAGGCGCGGCGGGTGAGCGAAAGCTTGTTCATGGCTGTCTCCGGGATGGCATTGAGCGGGACCGCCAAGCTCTCGCCTCAATGTTTCAGGCGCATATCGGAACCATGAAGTTTTGATAACAATGAACAACGGAACTGCTGATCTCCCCCCTCGTGGGGGAGATGGCCGGCAGGACAGAGGGGGGCGCGAAGGATCGCCAGCGTCTCAGGGACAGCTTCTCAAGTTCCATCAACGGTTTGGGCTTGCGGCAGTTCAACTGACATGTCGGCGGGACAGCGCCCCCCTCTGCCCTGCCGGGCATCTCCCCCACAAAGGGGGGAGATTGGCTGTTCAAGCCGCCTGCGGCTCCGGCTCGAACGCCGGCCTGCTCGTATTGATCAGCAGCGAAATACAAGCCGCCGCAATGCCGGTCATGCCGGCAATCAGGAAGGCCAGCTCGTAATTGCCCTGCAGCTCGCGCATCGTGCCGCCGAAGGCGGCGGCCGCCGCGGCGCCCACCTGGTGGCCGGCGACGATCCAGCCGAACACGATCGGCCCGCTGCGGTCGCCGAAAGCCTCGTTGGCAAGCCTCAGCGTCGGCGGCACGGTGGCGATCCAGTCGAGCCCGTAGAGCACGGCGAAGATGACCAGGCTGGTCGCCGAGAAGCCGGAATAGGGCAGGTAGATAAGCGACAGACCACGCACCGCGTAATAGACGCCGAGCAGCTTGCGCGGATCGAAACGATCGGTGAGCCAGCCGGACAATGTCGTGCCGATCAGGTCGAAAATGCCCATCATCGACAACAGCCCGGCCGCCTGCACCTCGCCGATGCCCATATCGCCGCAGAAGGCGATGAGATGCGTGCCGACGAGGCCGTTGGTGGTGAAGCCGCAGACGAAGAAGGTGGCGAACAGGTACCAGAACACCCGCGTGCCGGCCGCGCGGCGCAGCGTGTTCAGCGTGTGCGCCAGGAAATTGCCCTGCGATGCAGGCGACACCGGCGGCACGTCGCCGGCATCGGCGCCGTAGCGAACCTGCCCGATCGAAGCCGGGCGCTCCGGCACCAGCAGCAAGACGAACGGGATCAGCGCGGCGGTGGCCAGCGCCACGGCAATCGCCACCGGCTTCCAGCCGCCGCTCTGCGCCAGCGAGGCGATGAGCGGCAGGAACACCAGCATGCCGGTGGCGCTTGAGGCCGACATCAGGCCCATCATCAGGCCGCGATTGGTCTTGAACCAGCGGTTGACGATGGTGGCGCCGAGCACGCTCGCCACCGCGCCCGAACCGATGCCGGAAAACACGCCCCAGGTAATGAAAAGATGCCATGGCTCGGTCATGAACAGGCTGAGCACGGTCGATCCCGACATCACCAGCAGCGAGCCGAGCAGCGTGCGGCGCAACCCGATGCGCTCCATCAGCGCGGCGGCGAACGGACCGGTCAGGCCGTAGAGCAGGATGCCGACGCTGGCGGCCCAGGACGTTACGTCGCGATGCCAGCCGAAGCTTTCCTCCAGCGGCACCATCATCACCGAGGGCGCCGAACGGAGCCCCGCCGCGATCAGCAGGCACAGGAAAATGACGGCAACGACGACGAATGCGTAGCGCTGGCCAAACGGACGGGACTGGATTATCATGTTACTGACCGGTACGTTGCAATGGAGTGAAGCCATACATACGTACCGGTCAGTAACATTGTCAAGCGAGTTGTTTGAATGCCATCCGACAATAAAATTGAAGCGTCGATCAGCGAGCCCCCTGCTCCCAGGGCGGCGGACAAGATACTGGACGTGGCGCGCGACCTCTTTTACCGCGAGGGCATAAGGGCGATCGGCGTCGACGAGATTGTCAGGCGTGCCGGCGTCACCAAGCCGAGCCTGTACCGCAGCTTTCCGTCCAAGGACGAGCTTGCCGCGTCCTATCTGCGCAAATATGACCTCGAATTCTGGGAACGCTTCGACGAGGCCGTCGACGCGCATCCGGGCGATCCGCGCGCCCAGATCATCGCCTTCCTGACCCGCGTCGGCAAACGCACGCAAAAGCCGGACTATCGCGGCTGCGGCATGACCAACGCCGCGGTGGAATATCCCGAGCGCGGCCATCCGGCGCGGGTGGTGAGCGAGAACAACAAAGTCGAATTGCGCCGGCGCCTGCGCGCCATGGCCGCCGCAATGGGCGCCGCCGATTCCGATACGCTGGGTGACGGCCTGCTGCTGCTCATCGAAGGCGCCTATATCAGCGGCCAGCTGTTTGGCTTGGGCGGACCGGCGGCGGCGGTCGCCCGCAACGCCGACCTCTTGATCGAAGCCAGCTTGAAGAAATAGCGATTGACGTTACGCTTCCGGCAACTCGAACGAAGTTGCCAGTAATGCGAGCTCTTCTGATCCCGCTTGCCCTCGCCGGTTTCTGCCAGGCGGCCCAGGCCGGCGACATCTCCAGCGCCTATACCGATCTCGACTCGAAGAAGGACTGCGTGACCTATGCGCAGGCTGCGGAAGGCGACGGCGACTGGGCGAGCCTCGTCTGCTCAGGCTATCGCGGCTACCCGGTGCTGATCGGCTATGACGATGCGCGCGAATCCGTCTATTACGGCTTTCCGTCCGACGACATGACTGCGGTCTGGGAGAGCTTCACCGCCTTCAACGGCTCCGGACCGAAAGTCGAGTGGCGCATCGAGACCAATGGCGACGTCGTCATCCCCTTCGCCGCCATTCACCGCCGCTCCGTCAGCAACCCTGAGGACGAGAAGAAATCGACCGATGTGCTGGTCGTCGCCAAGGTGGCGCAACCGGAAGAGCACCAGGGCTGCACGATCGGCCTGGTTTTAGCCACCGGCAATCCGCAGGCCAACGACCAGGCGCGCAAGCTCGCCGACGAAAAGGCGAAGACCTTCGCCTGCGGCAAGGACAAGCGCGAGGTGATCGGCAACGTGCCGCCCTTCGGCCGGGTCGACAATTAACCGGGCCTCGCCAACCATAGGGCCAGAGCCGCATCGGGTTCCCATTCGCCTCGCTGCCTAGTAAACCCTTGCGCGATTGCAGCCGGTCTCGGGAGGTCCGCTTGTCCAGTTCTGTCAGCGTCGCAAACGAGAACGGCGTGGCGGTGGTCACCATCGACAACCCGCCTGTCAATGCGCTCAGCTTTTATGTCCGCAAGCCGCTTTATGAGGCGCTCACCGCTTTGTGCGACGATCCCGCCGCGAGGGCCATCGTCATCGCCTGCGCCGGGCGCACTTTCGTGGCCGGCGCCGACATCACCGAATTCGGCAAGCCGGTCGAGCAACCGGAATTGCGGGCCATTATCGCCCTGCTGGAAACGGTTCCCAAGCCGACCGTCGCCGCCATTCACGGCACGGCGCTGGGCGGCGGGTTGGAACTGGCATTGGGCTGCCATTTCCGTGTCGCGGACGCCGCCGCCAAGCTCGGCCTGCCGGAGGTAAAGCTCGGCCTGTTGCCGGGTGGCGGCGGGACCGTACGTTTGCCACGCCTGGTCGGCGCCACCAAAGCGCTCGGCATGATCGTCTCGGGCAGCCCGATCTCGGCCGGTGAGGCAAAGGCCGCCGGTCTTGCCGATGCGGTTATCGACGCCGATCTCTTGGCAGAGGCGGTTCGTTTCGCTCGCGAAATGGCTGATCGAGGCGGACCGTTCGTGCCGGTGCGTGACCGCAATGACCGCCTTGCCGGGTCCGATCTTGCTGCCTTCGACCGCCAAGCCGCCGATCTGGCAAGAAAAGCCCGCGGACTGGACGCGCCGCTTGCCTGCGCCGAAGCCGTGCGCAACGCGATCACCTTGCCGTTCGACGCAGCCCTTGCGGCCGAGCGGCAGCTTTTCCAAAAGCTCGTTTCCGGCGACCAGTCGCGCGCGCAGCGGCATCTTTTTTTCGCCGAGCGCGAGGCGGCGAAGGTGCCGGGCAAGGATTTGCGGAAGCGCTGGATAGAGCGCGTCGGCGTGATCGGCGCCGGCACCATGGGCGGCGGCATCGCGATGGCCTTTGCCAATGGCGGTCTCCCGGTGACTTTGCTCGAGACGAGCGAGGAGGCGCTGCGCCGGGGACTGGCCACGATCGAGAAGAACTATGCCGTCTCGCTGAGCCGAGGCTCGTTGACGGACGAGGCCAAGCAGCAGCGGCTCAAGTTGTTCAAGGGCAGCACCGACTACGCCGATCTCGCCGATTGCGATTTGATCATCGAGGCCGTGTTCGAGGACATGGCGGTCAAAAAGGACGTCTTCGGCAGGCTCGACACGGTCGCCAGGACCGGCGCCATCCTCGCCACCAACACCTCCTATCTCGACGTGAACGAAATCGCCGCCTCGACGTCGCGGCCGCAAGACGTGCTCGGCATGCATTTCTTTTCGCCGGCAAACGTCATGAAGCTCCTTGAGATCGCTCGCGCCGAAAAGACCGCGCCTGACGCGCTGGCGACGGTCGCCGACCTCGCCCGGGGCATCGGCAAGGTCGCGGTCGTCGTCGGCGTCTGCCACGGTTTTGTCGGCAACCGTATGCTGTCCGCGCGCGGCGCCGAGAATGAAGCGCTGTTGCTGGAAGGCGCGACGCCAAGCCAGGTCGACAAGGCGTTCACCGATTTCGGCTGGCCGATGGGGCCGTTCCAGATGGGCGATCTCGCCGGCCTCGATATCGGCTGGCGCAACCGCAAGGCGCGCGGCCAGACGGCGGTGATCGCCGATGCGCTGTGCGAGCAGGGCCATTTCGGCCAGAAGACCGGGCGCGGCTGGTACCGCTATGAGGCCGGCTCGCGTGAGCCGGTTGCCGATCCGGAAGTCGAGGCGCTGATCCGGGCGAAGGCGGCGGAGCTTGGAATTGCGCGGCGCGAGATCGGCGCCGAGGAGATTCTCGAACGCACGCTTTATCCCTTGGTCAACGAGGGTTCGAAGATTCTCGAGGAAGGCGTCGCAGCACGCGCGTCCGACATCGATGTCGTCTGGGTCAATGGCTACGGCTTCCCGATCGGCAAGGGTGGGCCGATGTTCTGGGCCGGGGTCGCAGGCGCGGCGAAGATCGTCGAGCGGCTGGAATTCTGGCATGGGCGGACCGGCCGGCCGATCTTCGAGCCGGCGCCGGCGTTGAGGCGGTTTGCCGAGACGGGATCGTGGGAGAGCGCAGCGAACGGATAAGGGCAGACACCGCGTTCCTTCGCGCCCCCCTCTGGCCTGCCGGCCATCTCCCCCACGAGGGGGGAGATTAGCTGTTCCGGCGCCCCGCCCGTTCCTGCGACGTAGGGGATTGGCGAAAGCCGAGGCGACGGCTGATCTCCCCCCTTGTGGGGGAGATGTCCGGCAGGACAGAGGGGGGCGCTGTCCCGCCTGCGCCTCCAGCCTGCACACGGGACCACACCCAAATTTGACCATGTGGACAAATCTCAGGCGCCGTTCCATAGTCGCTCGTCTGACATTTTTGAACGGCCGGCTCGACACGGCTGTCGAACAGAGGGGCACTTCAATGGAAAACGACCGTAGCAAAACGCAACGCGCCGGCCTGTCGCGGCGCAACGTGCTGGAACTCGGCGCGCTCGGCCTCGCGGCCACCGTGCTGCCCGGCGCGGCCTTCGCCAAGGACAAGAAGCTGAAGGTGGCGGCGATCTTCGCCACGCCGATCGAGGAGCCGTGGGACAACCAGATCCATGTCGCCCTGCAGAAGGCCGAGAAGGAGCTGGGCATCGAATACAAATGGTCGGAAAAGGTGCAGACCGCCGACTTCAGCCGCGTGATGCGCGAATATGCTCAAGGGGGCTACCAGCTGGTGCTGGGCGACGCCTTCGCCGCCGAGCGTGAATCGCGCCGCACGGCAAAACAATTCCCGAAAACGGCGTGGCTGTTCGGCTCCGGCGCCGGTCCGGCCGAGCCCAATTTCGGCGTCTTCGACAACTGGATCCATGAGCCCGCTTATCTCTCCGGCATGATTGCCGGAAAGATGTCGAAATCGGGCACGATCGGCGCCGTCGCGGCGATGGGCATTCCAGAGGTCAACCGGCTGGTCAACGCCTTCTTTGCCGGCGCCAAGGAGGTCAACCCGAACGTCAAGAAGAAGGTCGCCTTCATCGGCTCCTTCTTCGATCCGCCCAAGGCCAAGGAAGCGGCCGTGGCACAGATCGATGCCGGCGTCGACGTCATCTATGCCGAGCGTTTCGGCGTCATCGAGGCGGCGGTCGAGAAGAAGATTTTTGCCATCTCCAACATGTCCGACCAGTCCAGCCTCGGGCCGGATACGGTCATCACCGGCCCGGTGTGGGACATGTACCCGACGGTCGAGCAGGCGATCAAGCTAGTCAAGGCCGGCGTCTTCACCGCGCAGGACTATGGCGATTTCTCGCGCATGGCCAAGGGCGGCTCCTATCTGGCGCCCTTCCACAAGTTCGACAAGACGCTGCCGGCGGACGTCAAGGACTTGGTCGAGAAGAAGAAGGCCGAGATCCTCGAAGGCAATTTCCGCGTTGACGTCGACGAGAACACGCCGGTTTCGGATTGACGCCTGGGGCGGCGCGAGGCCCCCCTCTCTGTCCTGCCGGACATCTCCCCCTCAAGGGGGGAGATTGGCAGTTTCGTCGACGGCGTTCGATCTTTTCAACGTCGAAAGTTGGCGAAGGCCGGCGTGACATCCGATCTCCCCCCTTGAGGGGGAGATGGCCGGCAGGCCAGAGAGGGGTACAGCGCTGCCCTCCGCGATTGGCCGGATCGCAAAGTCAGGGAGCACCCTTGTCCGCCCCACTCATCGAAATGCGCGGCATCGCCAAGAGCTTCGGCGCCGTCAAGGCGAACGAGGCCGTCGATCTCAGCGTCGCACCCGGCGAGATTCTCGGCCTGCTCGGTGAGAACGGCGCCGGCAAGACCACGCTGATGAACGTGCTGTTCGGCGCCTATGCGCCGGACGCCGGCGAGATCCTGGTCGAAGGCAGGCCGGTCGCCATCCACAATTCCGCCGACGCCCTGGCCGCCGGCATCGGCATGGTTCACCAGCACTTTCACCTCGCGCCCCGCCTCACGGTGCTGGAGAACCTTCTGATCGGCATTGCCGGCAAGTCCGGCCGCACCGATCGTGCTCGCGGGCTTGCCCGCCTGGACGAAATCAGCCGGCAATATGGGCTGAGCCTCGATCCGACCCTGCCGGTGTCGGCGCTGTCGGTCGGCGAGCAGCAGCGGCTGGAGATCATCAAGGCGCTGTTTCGCGGCGCCAAGCTTTTGATCCTCGACGAGCCGACGGCGGTGCTGGCGCCGAGCGAGGTGGACGGCCTGTTCGCCGCCCTGCGCTCGATGGCCGCGCAAGGGCTCGGCATCATCTTCATCTCGCATAAGCTCAACGAAGTGCGGGCCCTCACCCATCGCTGCGTCGTGCTGCGCCACGGCAAGGTCGCCGGCCGCGTCGACCATCCGGCAAGCACCACATCGGCAGAAATGGCCAAGCTGATGTGCGGCCACGACATCGTGCCGCCGGTCAAGCAGGCTTCGACGCCCGGTGCTTCCGTGCTGACGCTCGACGGCGTATCCACCTCCGCCCACGCCGGCACGCCGCTGCGCGAGGTCTCGCTTTTCGTCCGCATGGGCGAGATCCTGGGCATCGCCGGCGTCTCCGGCAACGGCCAGCGGGCGTTGGCCGACGTCATTTCAGGCATGCTGCCGCCGAAGGCTGGCACCATGATGATAGCCGGCAAAGCGGTGACGCAATTTTCGCCGCGCGAGCTGCAGGCGCTCGGGCTCGGCCGCATCCCGGAAGACCGGATGACGACCGGCCTCGTCACCAACCTGCCTTTGGCCGACTCCATGGTGCTGCCGCGTATCGGCACCGAGGCCTTCAGCCGCAAGGGCCTGCTCAACCCGGCTGCCATCCGCGCCTTTGCCGAGCAACAGATCAAGGCCTATGACATACGCTGCCCCGGACCGATGGTGCGCGCCGGCGCTCTGTCCGGCGGCAATCTGCAAAAGGCGCTTCTTGCGCGCGAGCTCGCTTTCGACCCCAAGGTGCTGATCGTCTCGCAGCCGACGCGCGGCCTCGACATCGGCGCTGCCCGCTTCATCCACGAGAAATTCCTCGCCATGCGCGCCAGGGGCTGCGGCATCATCGTCATCGGCGAGGACCTCGAGGAATTGCTGATGCTCTCGGATCGCATCGCCGTGATGTATGAGGGCCGCATCACCGGCACGCTCCCCGGCATGGATGCCACCGTCGCAAGGCTCGGCCTGATGATGACCGGCGCGGAGGGGCACGCCTGATGTTTCGCCTCGAAGCCCGCACGTCGACGCCCGCCTGGTTCAACCTCGCGCTGCCGCTGGTCGCCATCGCCGCGACGCTAATCCTGTGCAGCGGCCTGATCGCGATTGCCGGCGCCGGCGTGATCGAGGCCTATGGCGTCATGCTGTCTGCATCGCTCGGCGACAGCTACGCCATCACCGAGACGCTGGTGCGCGCCGCCCCGATGATCTTCACCGGCCTGGCGGTGGCAATCGCCTTCCGCGCCAAATTCTGGAACATCGGCGCCGAGGGCCAGCTGCTCGCCGGCGCGGTGGCAAGCTGCTTCGTCGGCGCGATCCCGATGCCGGGCTATCTCGCCATGCTGCTGATGGCGCTTGTAGGCGCTGCCGCCGGCGCTCTCGTCGCGCTGGTGCCGGCGATATTGCGCGTCAAATTCAAAGTCGACGATGTGGTCAGCTCGCTGCTGCTCAACTCGGTCATCTATTACGCGCTGATGGCGCTGATCGAGGGGCCGTGGAAGGACACCTTCTCCGGCTACCCGATCTCACCGCCGATCGAGGACTCGGCCAATTTCCCGGTGCTGATCGAAGGCACAAGGCTGCATCTCGGTGTCGTCGCGGCGCTGATCGCAGCACCCCTTTGCTGGTTCCTGATCGCGCGCACCACGCTCGGCTTCAGGATCCGCGTCACCGGCGAGAACCCGGAAGCCGCGCGCTATGGCGGCATCAACGTCCAGCGCGTGCTGCTGTCCACCGCGCTGCTCTCCGGCGCGCTGGCGGGCTTGGCCGGCGTCGGCGAGGTTGGCGGCGTGCACTTCCAGGTGATGAGCGACATCTCGCCGGGCTATGGTTATTCGGGCATCGTCGTCGCGATGCTCGCCCGGCTCAACCCGCTCGGCGTGGTTCCGGCGGCGATCTTCCTGGCCGCCGTCATGACCGGGGCCGAGGCGATGTCGCGCGCGACGGGCGTGCCGGCGTTCTTAAGCGATGTCATCCAGGGCACGGCGCTGCTGGCCATGCTGGTGGCGCTGCTGTTCACCGCCTACCGCATCCGCCGCGTGGGAGCGCAAACATGAGCGCGGTGTTCGAGCAGATCTTCCAGGTCGGCTTTCTCGCCGCCATCATCCGCATCGCCACGCCGCTCGCCTTCGCCACGCTCGGCGAAATGTTCTCCGAGCGGGCCGGCGTGCTCAACCTCGGCATCGAAGGCATCATGCTGCTGTCGGCGATGGCCGGATTCACCGCCGCGAGCCTCAGCGGCAGCCTGTGGCTGGGCGTGCTGGTGGCCGTACTGGTCGGGGCGCTGATGGGCGCGCTGCATGCGCTGTTCACCGTGGCGCTGGGCCTCAGCCAGCATGTCTGCGGCATCGGCGTGACGCTGTTCTCATCCGGCCTTGCCTATTTCCTCTACCGGCTGATCTTCGGCCAGCAATCGGTGCCGCCGAGCATCGACGGCTTCAAGACGGTGCCGATCCCGCTGCTTTCGGATATCCCGATCCTCGGCCCGGCGGTGTTCAACCAGTTCACGCTGGTTTATATGGCGATCATCGCCATCCCGCTCGCCGCCTTCGTGCTCTACAGCACCCCATGGGGGCTGTCGGTGCGCATGGTCGGCGAGAATCCGCGCGCGGCGGATTCCGCCGGCGTCAGCGTGATCGCCACGCGCTTCCAGGCGGTGATCCTCGGCGGCGCGCTGATGGGCCTTGCCGGCGCCTTCCTCACCATGGCGCAGTTCAATGCCTTCACCTTCGGCGTCGTATCCGGGCGAGGCTGGGTGGCGATCGCGCTGGTCGTGTTCGGGCGCTGGGATCCGTGGCGCTCGGCGGGCGCGGCGCTGCTCTTTGCCTTCGTTGACGCGCTGCAGCTCAGGATGCAGGCGAGCGGCCTCGGCCACATCCCTTACGAAGCCTTCCTGATGCTGCCCTTCATCTTCACCATCGTCGCCATGGCCATCATGTCGCGCAACGCGGTCGCGCCTTCGGCGCTGCTGAAGCCGTTCCGACGAGAGGAGCGGTAGGCGGTAGTTCTCGGCGCCCTTCCCTCTCCCTCCGGAGGGGGAGAGGTGGCGCTGCGAAGCAGCGACGGAGTGGGGGAACCACCTTGCAACCGCCGCCAACGGATATTGAAATGGGGTCCAGGCGCAAGAGTATCTCGCCACCGCGCCAAGGGTCGACCCCCCACTCCGTCGAGCTACGCTCGACACCTCTCCCCCGATCGACGGGGTAGAGGAAGGGCGCCTGGCCGTTCTGGGGCGAAGAACCTGGAACCGGCTACACCGCAACGGGATGAGAATGAAAAACCATACATTGCATCCTTCCCAAAAATTTGTTCCAAAAACCGCCCAAAAATAACAATCGACAAAGTCTACCAAGTTTATAGATTAATGGTCGCGACGGAGGATCGACCATGTCCTACATTCAGAACGCCCAGCGCAAAGGCCAGAGGCTTGCCGCCGACCGGAGCTGGAGGCCCGCCTATGGCGGCACGTTCGCCTACCTCGTCTTTGCACTTGCCTTCGTGTTCACCGGCGCCGTCGTTTTCGGGATCATTCCCTGACTGAGCCGGGCCAGGGCAATTCCAGGAAAGTGTGAGCGGTTGGGCTCGGCGGCTTCGCCGTAGCCGTCCGTCCGGAATTGCGTAAAACCAAAGGCCCCGCCGTCCAAAAAATCTGAGTTGAGTAATCGGAGCTGAAGAAGGCCGGCGCGCTGTTGCGCGCCGACGAGATGGATTTGACTCGGGTTCGGAGCGGGGCGACCCAACGTGATGGAGGAGATGGCAATGCCGATCGAGTTCACGCATGTTCCAGGCAAGCCTGCCAATGGCAGCTTCTTCTACGATTTCGCCGAGACGGCGACCAAATTGTCGCTGATCGAGGACGCCGGCTTTCGCAAGCTGGTGGTGGACGATCCGGCCGGACTGCTTACCAACATGGACATCGCCGCGCAAACGCTCGACCGCACCGGCTCGCTGGAGGTGGTGCTGACGCATTGGGCCGGCGTTATCGAGCCGACGGTGGCGGCAAGGCAGCTCGCGGCGCTCGACCGCAGAGGCGGCGGGCGTCTGTCGCTGCGCATGCTGAGCGAGCCGCTTGAAGACAGCGATGCCGAGGCGCGGCCGGTCGGCCACAGCGTGGTGTGGCAGCGCATCGACGAATATCTGGTGCTGCTGAAGCGCCTGTGGTCGAACGACAGGCCCTTCGACCACGAGGGCGCCTTCTACAGCGTCCGGAGCGGCTTCGTGCCGCGCAAGGGCCCGCATGGCGCCGATCTCGTCATCCGGCTCGGCGGCCAGTCGGGCACCGCGCTGAAGGTCGCTGGCAAACATGCAGATGTCTTCGAGCTGACCGCCGGTTCGCCCGACGAGGTGAGGCAATTGATGGAGCGCGCGCGCAGCGCCGCCGCCGAGCACGGCCGCGGCGGCAGGCTGCGCTTCGCGCTTCCGGTAGCCATCCGCCCGGACGGCTGGACGGGCGCCTCGGATCACAAGGCGGTCGAGATTGCCGGGCCGCCGGCGCGGCTCGCCTTGGCGCTGTTGCCCTATGCGGCGCTCGGCATCGAGGAGTTCATGATCGGCGGCATCGACCGCCTGGGCGAGATCGCCCGCATCGGGCGCGAGACGATCACGCTGGTCGCGAATTCGCTGGCGCGACGCGAGACGGAGGTCCCGCAGCCGGGCGCGTTTGCCTCGCACCCCTTTGCGCAACACTGCGCGTCCTAGACTAAGGTCGCTCCGCGTCGGAATAATCCAAGCCGTCCATGACGTAATCCGCGAACAGGAAGTCGCGGATGCCGGCGATCCGGCCGTTCTCCCAGTCGATGAGGATGAAGTAGCGCGGCGGTCCGTCCGGACGCTCCGGGCTGGTGACCAGGATGGCTGGCCGGCCTTCGACAAGCCCGGTTGTGAAATGCCAATGCGTCTCGTCGGCGTAGCGGCCGAAATAATTGCCGACATATTCCTTGCCGTCGGCGCGCAGGCGGTTGACCAGCTCCAGCTTGACGTCCTCGGCCAGCAGGCCGCGCAAGGCATCGAAGTCCCTGGCGTTGAAGGCGGCCACATAGTCGCCGAGGCGCCGCATGTCCTGTTGGTCGAGCGCCGGGCGGGGCGGCACGATGCGCGGCGCGGCCGCCAGCTTGCGCAGGCTCTCGCGACCCCGCTGCAGCGCGCCTTTGATCGCGGTCTCGGAGGTTTCGAGGATTTCGCCGATCTCCTCCAGGCTGTGTCCAAGCACATCCTTCAGCACGACCGTGCATCGTTGCGCCGGCGGCAGTTGCATCAGTTCGGCCAGGCTCGCCTCGGCGGCAATTCGAGCATCCAGCGCCGAGTTCTGGTCGGCGATCGTGTCGAGCTCGACCTCGCTTTCGCGCCCCCGCGAGCGGGCCCGCTTGCGCAGGAAATCGAGGGCGGCGTTATGCGCGATGCGAAACAGCCAAGGCTCGGTCTTGTCGGGCATGTCGCCATTCCTGATCGCCACGAAGCCTTTTGCCAAAGCCTCCTGGACGATGTCTTCGCCATCGATGACCGATCCGACCATGCGCGACGCGTAGCGGTGCAGCTTGGCTCTCAGCAAGGCGGCATCGCGCTCGAAGGCGCGAAGCCTGGTTTCGGTCGCCGCAACGGACTGATCGTGCGAACCGGTCACGCGTGCTCTACCTCTTTGTTTGACGCAATTCCGGACGGAAGGTCGGCGAAGGCGCCGAACCTAACCGTTTCACACTTTTCCTGGAATTGCTTCAGTTCTCCACCCCGCCCGTATGGGAATAAGTGGTGTGGCCCATCATGGTCTCGCCGGCCGCCAATTCAACGACGCTCTTCATGTATTCGCCGAAGCGGGGATCGCCGCGGAAGGCCGCGATGTCGTCCGCCGAACGCCATTGCGAGATGTTGGCCACCTTGCTGCCGTCGACGCCGATCACCACGGATGACGACAGCGAGCCAGGCTGCTTGCTGAAGAAACTCCTCGTGCCCTCGGCAAGCGTGTTGGCGAGTTCCTGCTGCTTGCCCGGCTTGGCGGTGAAGACGTTGATCAAGGTCACTGTGGTCGACATGGCTTGGCTCCGTTTGTCCTGATGGCGGAGGCCGTCTTGGCTCTCGCACCCGTTACGACCCTCAAGACGAAGCCCGAACCGAAAACGGAACGGCGCATGCAAAAGTTTTTTCGGCAATCATCAAGTTCGCGTTTCGGACGCTGCCATTGACCTATCGAGCGGCCGCCGCGCCCGTGAGTTCAGAAAAATTTATCCTCGCCGTTCCAACAGCCATCGCCGTTTCGTCTTGGTGAGTGCCGGGCTGCGACCCCGGCATCAACCAAGGGAGAAGCAAAATGTCGATCCTGTCATCCATCGCTCGCATCGCGACCGAATACACCGCGACCCGTGCCCGCTATCGGGCAGCGCGGGCGCTCTATCTGCTGCCGCTCGACATCCGCAAGGATATCGGCTGGCCGGAACCCGGCGATCCGCGCGATCCCGAAATCCTCAGCTCGCCACACCCGCGAGCCGTGATAGCGCGCTGATGACGGCCGCCGAGTCCGCCAGCGCGCCGAAGACGCCGTCCTCGACCGTCACCATATGCAGCGCGGCTTCATGCGCATATTGGTCGCCGCTGGCGCAGGCGTCCGCAATCGTCAGGCACTGGAAGTTGCGGTCGCAGGCCTCGCGCAATGTGGTGTGCACGCACACATCCGTCGTGCAGCCGGTGAACATCAGATGCGTGATGCCGCGCGCCCGCAAAATGAGCTCCAGATCCGTGTAGGTGAAGGCGCTGTTGCAGGTCTTGTCGATGATGATGTCTCCAGGTGCCACCTCGATGTCGGAAACGATCTGGAAACCCGGGCCGGAGCGCAGCAGGACATCGGTGCCGTCGAGCCCGGCCCGCTTGCGGCGCCATCTTTCATAAGGCGCCATGTCGGCGCGGTAGCCTTGCCTGGTGTGGATGATGGTAAGGCCGGCGGCGCGGGCCGCGGCAATCAGCCGGTTGACCGCCGGCAGGATGGCTCGCAGCGGCGCTGGATCGTAGCCCTTCCTGGCGAAGTAGCCGGTCGGCGAGAGGAAATCCTCCTGCAGGTCGATCACCAGCAGCGCCGTATGCTGCGGCTCCAGCCTGCCGTCATAGGGAAAGTCGAAAGGTATCGCCTTGATCATCGGTCCGCCTGCTCTTCTTGCTCCATGCGCATCGTGCCCGGCAACCGCCTTGCGGTCCAGGCCCGCAGCGTGCTCAGCGGGCATGGGCACATTATGAATTGTGGAGCGGCATAGTCATCTTTATAGTTGACTCGCAAACTCATGTTTCATAGTCAACCGGCAGGGCTCGCCCTGCACCTGTCTGTATGACGGCCGCCGCATTGCAATGATGAAGCGAGGACGAGCCCTTGTCCCGAAACAGTCTCTTGGCGGCGCTGGCCGCGTCGCTCATTCTTTCGGCAGGTGTCGCCGCGGCGCAGGGACGATCGCCTGCGCCAGTCGAGCAGGCGCCGGCCGCTCCAACCCTGCAGACGCCTGCGGCGCAGGCGCCCGCCGCCACGTCGGTGGAGCCAGGCATTCGCCCGGCTGCGAACGGTGCCACGAGCGAAGCGCCGTCCATCTCGCTGACGCTGCCGCATGACCTGTCGCCCTGGGGCATGTTCATGAATGCCGACATCGTCGTGAAGGCAGTCATGGTCGGGCTGGCCTTCGCTTCCCTCGTCACCTGGACGATCTGGCTCGCCAAGTCGCTGGAGGTCCTGGGCGGCAAGCTGAGGGCCCGCCGCGCCGCCGATGCGATCGGCAACGCCGCGACATTGATGCAGGCCGGCCGGGAGCTTGGCCACAGCGGCGGCCCGGGCGCGCTGCTGGTGCGGGCGGCAGAAGAAGAACGGGCGCTATCGGCCGGCGCGCTCGATCATGCCTCCGGCGACGGCCTGAAGGAACGCGTCGCCTCCAGGCTTGCGCGCATCGAGGCGGCGGCAGCGCGGCGCATGTCGCGCGGTACCGGCCTGCTCGCCACCATCGGCTCGACGGCGCCCTTCGTCGGCCTGTTCGGCACCGTCTGGGGCATCATGAATGCTTTCATCGGCATCTCGCAGGCGCAGACCACCAACCTCGCCGTGGTGGCGCCGGGCATCGCCGAGGCGCTGCTTGCCACCGCCATGGGCCTTGTCGCGGCCATTCCGGCGGTCGTCATCTACAATATCTTCGCGCGCTCGATAGCCGGCTACAAGCAGATCCTCGCCGACGCTTCCGCCGGCGTCGAGCGGCTGGTCAGCCGCGACCTCGATTTCCGCACCGTGCCGCCGGCAACGGCAATCGCGGCGGAGTAGCGGCGATGGCGGCGCGGATTCGCGAGACGTCCGGCGACGATCTTGAGGAAAGCCACGACATCAACGTCACGCCGTTTATCGATGTCATCCTGGTGCTCCTGATCATCTTCATGGTCGCCGCACCTCTCGCCACGGTCGACGTCAATGTCGACCTGCCCGGATCGACGGCTACGCCGGCGCCCCGGCCCGAGACACCGCTGTTCCTCACGCTGAAAAGCGATCTGACACTGGCGATTGGCAATGACAGCGTGCCCCGCCCGGCCTTTGCCGCTGTGCTCGACAGCCGCACCAAGGGCGACAAGCAGACGCGCATCTTCCTGCGCGCCGACAGGACGGTCGGCTATGGCGACCTGATGGAGGTGATGAACCTGCTGCGTAGCGCCGGCTATCTCAAGATCGCGCTGGTGGGGCTCGAGACCACGGGCGGCACCGGCGGGCAGACCACGCCAGGAGTCCCTGCGGCCGGCGCGAACCCTGCCCCGGCGCCGGCTGGAAGCACGGCGCCATGACGGTCGCCGCGCTTTCCCGCATTTCGCAGCTGCGCTTCGGCGCGCGTGAGGCCGGCCTGTGGACGAGCGCCGCCGCGATCATTCTGGCCGCGCATGTGGCGGTTGCCTATGCGGTGCAGAATCTGAGCTTCGCCGAGATGCAGGATGGCGGTCCGCCGCCGGCGCTGGCGGTCGAGATGGCGCCGCTGGCAGTCGCCCCCGCCGCGCCGGAAGAGGCGGCGATGCTGGACACGGTAACATCGGAGCAGTCCGATGCGGCGGAGGAGACGGAGAAGCCCATCGACATGAAACCGGTGACCGACCCGGCGCCGGTGGCGGAACAGGCCGAGCCGGTCGTCGAACCGTTGTCAGATGCTGACGACACGCAAAAAGTCGAGCACGCCGCGCCGGCGGCAATTGCCGCCCTGCAGCCGCCGCTGGACGAGGTCGTGCCCGACCTTGTCGAGGCGATCGCGCCGGACGTCGTCATTCCGCTGCCGGAACCGAAACCTGCGGAAGCGGAGATGAAGGCGCAGAGACCGGTCGAAGCCAGGAAGAAGGCCGCGAAGAAATCGGTCGAAAGGCCGAAAAAACGGGTGAAAAAGGAAAAGTCGCCACCGCCAAAGGCGACGACCACCGCCAGCATCGACACCAAGGCGGCGGCGAAGGCGGCAGCACCGCAGTCCTCGAATGCGGCGCCACGCTCGAGCATCGGCCCGTCGCGCTGGAATTCCAGCCTGGCGGCGTGGATCAGGCGGCACACCCGCTATCCGAGCGCGGCGCGCTCCAGGCGGGTCGAGGGCACGCCGAGCGTGACCTTCACGGTCGACACCTCTGGCAGGGTGGTCTCGGCCCGGCTGGCGCGATCCTCGGGCGATGGCGATCTCGACCGTGCGGCGCTCGGCGCATTGCAGGGCGCCTCGGTGCCGGCGCCGCCGGCGGAGCTCGGCGCCCGCGTCACCCGCACCGCGCCCTTCGTCTTCAGCCTGCGGGACTAGGCCGGGGCGCCGGATGGTGGTAGGCGGCTCACTGGTTCAGCTCAATTCCAACGGCCGAGGCATCCTGCCGACGGAAACCATATGATGACATTCACGCGCCGCGCCCTTCTCAAAACCACAGCTGCCGCAGGCGCGGCCGGCATCGGCGCCGCGACTGTCGGCAGATTGGCCGGCTTTGCAGCCGCCAAGCAGGCCCCGCTGATCCTGAAGACCGCCACCATCGAGGCGCGGCTGATGGAGGGTGCGCCGACGAAGAATGTGCTGACCTACGGCGAGGCCGGCATGCCGCCGGTCGTCAGGATGACGAAGGGCGAGCCGTTTGCCGCGCGCTTGATCAACGGCATCGACGATCCGACGACCATCCACTGGCATGGCATCCGCGTTCCCAACAAGATGGACGGCGTGCCGTTCCTTGTGCAGCCCTATGTCTATCAGGGCGACCGTTTCGACTATGAATTCACGCCGCCCGACGCCGGCACCTTCTGGTACCACCCGCATTGCAACACGCTGGTCCAGATGGGTCACGGCCTGACCGGCGTGATCGTGGTCGAGAACCCGAAGGACCCGGTTTTCGACGTCGAGATGGTCGTCAACCTGCGCGACTGGCGGCTTGGCGATGACGGCCAGTTCATCGAGCCGTTCAGGCCGCGCGACGCGGCCAAGGCCGGCACCTTCGGCACGGTACGCACCGCCAATTGGCAGGGCCAGCCACAATTCGATGCGCCGGCCGGCGGGCTGGTGCGGCTGCGCGCGGCCATCACCGACGTCACCCGCATCTATGCCTTGCGCGTCGACGGCGCCGAAGCTGCGGTCATCGCGCTCGACGGCAATCCGGTGCCGCAGCGTTTTACTCCGGATGCCTTGCAACTGGGGCCTGGCCAGCGGCTGGAGCTTGCCATCCGCATGCCCGACGAGGAGGGCGCGATCGTCAGCCTGCGCGACGTCAGGGGCACCAAGCCGAAAATCCTGGCGACGCTGCGTTCGGTCGGCAAATCGCTCAAGCACGATCTGCGCGATCTCGGCCCGCTCGATGCCAACCCGGTGCCGGAGCTGGACCTGACCGGCGCCAAACGGATTCCGCTGGCGCTGAGCGCGACGGCCGAGAACGTTGCGACCGACGGCATTTGCGGCTCGCTCGGCTACAGTTTCTGGGCGATCAACAAGGTGCCGTGGCCGGGCGACACGCCAGACCCGACCGCGCCGCTCGCCGAGCTGAAGCTTGGCCGCAGCTACATCATCGACATGGAAAACCTGACCCCGCACGCGCACCCGATCCATTTGCACGGCATGAGCTTCAAGGTGCTGTCGTCATCGACCAGGGCAGTGCAGCCGCTAATCTCCGACACCTATCTCATCCAGCCCGACGAGAAGGTGCAGCTCGGCTTCGTCGCCGACAATCCCGGCGACTGGCTGCTGCATTGCCACATCATCGAGCACCAGAAGACCGGCATGACGAGCTACTTCCGGGTGGTGTGAGCGCATCGGCGCGGAAGGCGTCGGCATTCCGCGGGTTGACGCGTTTGGCCGATTGCCTAGGTAGGCAGGAGGGCGCTGGGGCGGCACACAACTCCGACCGACGGCATGACATCCTTGCATATTCGAAAACTTGCCTTTGCTGCGGCAGGCATCTCTACCCTGTCGTCCTGCGTCATCCCCGATGATACGTCGAGCATCGCCAAGGTCGACGCCACCACGGCCGCTGCCCGCAAGGAGATGGTCGGTCTCAGCGAGGCCGATGTCCGCATGTGCGCCGGCTTTCCGAGCGCAACGGCGGATGTGGGATCATCCGGCCAGATCTGGACCTACCAGCGCACAGTGCAACGCAGCAACCTCAGTATCGCGGTGCCGACTTTGGCCGTGGGTGCAATTCCTGCTGTCGGCGGGTCGGTCAATGTCGCTCCCGGAGGCTATTGCAACACGCAGATACGCATGCTCAACGGCCACGTCGCAGAGGTGGCCTATGCCGGTGACAATAACCTGCCGAACAGCCGCGATGCGCTGTGTGTCAGCACGGTGGACGCCTGCGTGGCTTACGCGCGCCAGCACCGCTACAAGGTGCCGGCGGTCTCCAGATAAGCGGAATCGAGTGAGCCGCCCGGCGAGCGAATCTCCCTGCCGCATCCGGAAAGGTCCGAACCGCTGACCTTCGCGAATCCGGCCCATCCAGTTAGAGCAATTCCAGGAAAAGTGTGAGCGGTTTTCCGTCCGGAATTGCGTAAAAAAACAAAGAGATAGGGCGTTTCGTCGTTTCCGTGAAACGGTGAAACGCACTAGCGGAAGGAGTTGCTGCTCCTACCTCTTCAGCGCGATGCTCATGCCGCTGAGGTCGGCATTGACCTGCAGGCCGACCTGCCTGCCGCTGAGCTCGAGCTGGGCGCCCTTGTCATTGGTCATGACGATCACCTGGGCGCCTCTGCCGAGCGCGCCGCCGCCGCCGGCTGCGCCGTAGACACCCGTCACGTCGCTGGCCCGCCGGATATGGCGCACCCTGCCCTGGAAATAGGTCTTGGACGCGCCGAAGGCGAGGCCGCCCGATACGCCGCCGACCGAGATCGGATAGCGTTTGCCATGGAAGGTCAGCGTGCCTTCGCCGCCGGAGCCGCCGATGAAGAAGGCCGCCTTGTAGACGGAGAAGCGGATCGTGCCGCTGTCGGCATGCGCGGCGCTGGCAATGCTGACGCCCGCCGCGGCGATTGCCGCAACCGCGACTGAACGGAACCTGGACGAAATCTTCATGATGGGGACCTCCTCAAGCATCGCCGCTTACCCAGCTGGCCGGGCACATCAGCTTCAAAAGTATAGCTGAACCGTCTTGCCCCACCATTGGTTCCAAGCACGCGGCCCGAAATCCGGCAGTCGCAGACTGCTGAGCGAAGAGGGCAACCGCCCGCGAGAGGCACATGCGTGTGCTGGCTGGTGGAGCTGAGGGGGATCGAACCCCTGACCTCATCATTGCGAACGATGCGCTCTCCCAGCTGAGCTACAGCCCCGTTCCAGCGGATGGGCTTGTATCGGTCGCGGCGGTTTCATGTCAAGGCGAAAGACCGGCAGGCGACGAGTGCCGTGACTGGCGGGTCTTGCCCGCACGCCAAGCCCGCGGGCCTTGCCCGCACGCCAAGCAATGGCTACATGTCGGCGACAATTTGGAGACCGGCATGATCGCCCTTATTCAGACCATCGTCATGGCGCTTGATATCTACTGGTGGATCATCATCGCCTCGGCGATCTTTTCCTGGCTCTACGCCTTCAATGTCGTCAACTCGCGCAACCAGTTCGTCGGCAGCGTCGGCAACATGCTCTACCGGCTGACCGATCCGGCATTGCGCCCGATCCGCCGCTTCATGCCCGATCTCGGCGGCATCGACATTTCGCCGATCATCCTGCTTCTGATCATCTTCTTCATCCGGCAGTTCCTGGTCACCACCGTCTGGTCCTGGGTCGTGACCGGCGGCTGATGAGCACGCCGTTTCGGCAGCGCGAGAACGGCATCGACCTCTTCGTGCGGCTGACGCCGAAGGCGGCGCTCGACCGGATAGACGGCGTCGACACCGCTGCCGACGGTCGCAGTCACCTCAAGGCCCGCGTCCGCGCCGTTCCGGAGAACGGCGCCGCCAATCAAGCATTGGAACGGATGCTGGCCAAGGCACTGGGTGTGCCGGTGTCGGCCGTTTCGGTGGTCGCTGGCGGCACATCGCGACTGAAGACGCTGCGGGTCGTGGGTGATGGGGTTGAGCTGGCGAAGATCGTCGAGGCATTTGGGCAATCCCAAATCTAAAATGTTGGCGGGACAGCGCCCCCCTCTGTCCTGCCGGACATCTCCCCCACAAGGGGGGGAGATCAGATGTCGCAGCGGCTTTCGCCAACATCCAACGCTGCGGGAAGAGCGGGGCGCGGAAGCTGCCAATCTCCCCCCTTGTGGGGGAGATGGCCGGCAGGCCAGAGGGGGGCGCGACGGATCGCCAACTTCGAAGGCGCAAGCCGCTGCGACCGCTCAATCGCCCAGCGGCAGTTTCGGATCGTCGACCTTCAGCGTGTTCACGCTCTGCTTGATGCGGCGCAGATTCTCCAGCACTTTCGGCCCGCGCGCTTCCGCCACCGTGGTGGCGATCATGTCGAGGATGGCCAAAAGCGCGTAGCGCGACGAGGTCGGCTTGTAGATGTTGCCGTCCTCGACGGACTGCAGAAGGATGACCGTGTCGGCGACCTTGGCCAGGGCCGAATCCGGCGCAGTGACGGCAACGGTCGCCGCGCCATATTGCTGCGCAACCTCGACCGCCTCGATCACCGAGCGCGCATAGCCCGAGACGGAGAAGGCAAGCAGCGTCGTCTCGGGCGTCGCGACGGCCGCATACATGCGCTGCAGCTGGCCGTCGGTCTGGGCGAGCGCCGAGAGGCCCAGCCGAAACAGCCGGTTCTGCATCTCGGTCGCCATCATCGAGGAAATGCCGCCCGAGCCGATGCACAGCACATTGCCGGAAGCGGCGATGCGGGCGGCGACGTCCATCAGCGTCGTCATGTCGAGGTTTTCGCTGGCGCGCTGGATGGCGGCGATCGCCGCCTCGGTTATCGCCGAGGCGATGCGCTGCTCGCGCGCGTCGCGGCTGAGCGGCTCCGGCGACAGATACTGGCCGCCGATGGCAATCGCTTGCGCCAGGTAGAACTTGAAATCGCGAAGGCCCTCGCAGCCGAGATTGCGGCAGAAGCGGGTGACGGTCGGCTCGCTGACGCCGACGCGCGCGGCGATCCCCGAGATCGCGGCCTTGGAGGCGAAATCGAGGTCGGAAAGCACCAGCCCGGCCAGCCGGCGGTCCGACTTGGTGCCGTCCTGCGATATCAATTGCAGGCGGGTGATGATGTCGGCCGGGGTCTTCATGTCATCGTCTCACAGCGGCAGGCCCGTCGCCTTGTCGAAGAGGTGGATGTTGCGCGGATCGACGCTCACCGGCAGCCGGTCGCCGGGCTTGACCTGCAGCCGGTCGCGGAACACCGCGCGCACCGTGTCGTCGCCGACCGAGCCATAGACATGCGTTTCCGAGCCGGTCGGCTCGACGACGTCGACCTTGATGGCGATGGCATCGTCGCCGGTACCGACCACGAAATGCTCGGGCCTGATGCCGGCCTCGACCGTGTCGCTGCCGGACGCGGCCTTGCCCGGGAGCGCCAGACGGCCGCCGCCCGTCGTCTCGAACCAGGACTTGGCTCCGGCGCTCTTCAGCGCGCCGGAGACGAAGCTCATCGAAGGCGAGCCGATGAAGGCGGCGACGAATTTGTTGGCAGGCCGGTCATAGAGCTCCAGCGGCTGCCCGACCTGCTGGATGCGGCCGCGATCCATCACCACGATGCGGTCGGCCATGGTCATCGCCTCGATCTGGTCGTGGGTGACGTAGACGATGGTCGATTTCAGCCGCTGGTGCAGCGCCTTGATCTCGGTGCGCATCTGCACGCGCAGCTGCGCATCGAGATTGGAAAGCGGCTCGTCGAACAGGAAGACCGAAGGCTCGCGCACGATCGCGCGGCCCATGGCGACGCGCTGGCGCTGGCCGCCGGACAATTGTCTCGGATAACGGTCGAGATAGGAAAAGAGGTTGAGCACGCCCGACGCCTTCTTGACCTTGTCCTCGATCGCGGAGCGCGTCTCGCCGCGGATTTTCGGGCCGAAGCCGATATTTTCCGAGGCCTTCAGATGCGGGAACAGCGCGTAAGACTGGAACACCATGGCGATGTTGCGCTTCTGCGGCGGCAGCTCGTTGGCGCGCATGCCGCCGATGACGAGATCGCCGGAGCTGATCGTCTCCAGCCCTGCCAGCATGCGCAGCAGGGTTGACTTGCCGCAGCCGGACGGGCCGACCAGCACGACGAACTCGCCGGTCCGGATGTCGAGGTCGATGCCCTCGAGAATTTTGTGCTGGCCATAGGATTTCGACAGGTTGCGGAACTGGACGTCGGTCATGGTCACGCTCCCAATATGTCGTCGATGAAAGGCAGGTAGCCGGCTGTCAGTCCGGCGTCCACGGGCACCACGGCACCTGTTATGCCGGAAGCGCGCTCCGAGGCAAGGAAGGCGACGGCCTCCGCCACTTCCGACGCGTTGACGATGCGGCCGAGCGGATAGAGCCGCTTCAGCCGGCCTAAGATCTCGGGGTCCTTGGCCAGGCGATGATCCCAGGCGGCGGTGCGGATCGAGCCCGGGCAGACGACATTGGCGCGCAACCCGGCGCGGCCGAGCTCGACGGCGATCGATTTGGCGTAGGCGTTGATGCCGGCCTTGGCCGCCGCATAGGCCGGATTGCCGAAATGCGAAATCGCATTGACCGAGGAGATGAAGACGACGCTGCCCGAGCCGCGCTCGGACATCGCCTTGATGAGCGGATCGGCGAAAGTCATCACGCCGGTCAGATTGAGGCCGAGCTCCTGCTCGATTTTGTCCGCCGTCAGCGCCTTCAAGGTCTCGGCGCGCGTCCAACCGGCATTGTTGATCAGGATGTCGGGGACGCCATCCTTGTCGAGCAGCGCGGGTATCGCCGCTTCGATCGAGGCCCGGTCGAGCAGGTTGAAGACGTGACGAGAGGCGATATGCGGACCGGCCAGCGCTGCCACCGATTGGTCGCAGCCGACGATGCGCGCACCGCGCTCGGCCATGAGCTCGACGATCGCCGAGCCGAGGCCGCCGCCGGCGCCCGTGACGACAACGGTTTTGCCCTCGAAATCGGCCCTTGATAGCACGATACGCGCTCCTCCGCCGTGCCAGACAGCGACGGAACGCTATCCAACAAAATGTAATTTAGCAACATGATAAACTGCTTGCATGCATTGGGCATAACCCTCGATAATGTAGGAAAGTAACATAAATCCTGCGCCTCTAAGGCCAGGTGCGAATGCGCATCATGGGAGGAAATCAGATGAGCCTTGCGAAATGGACTATCGGCCTGTTGGCCGGAATGAGCATGCTGGCCTTTGCAGCACCTGCCGACGCCGGCGAGGTGCGCGTCACCGTCGCCGAATACAGCGCCAAGACCGGCCCCTATTTCGAAGCGGTGAAGAAGGAATTCGAGGCGGCCAATCCCGGCATCACCATCAAATACGAAGTGGTGCCGTGGGATGTGCTCCTGCAGAAGCTCACCACCGACATCACCGCCGGCACCAATGCCGACCTTTCGATCATCGGCACGCGCTGGCTGATCGACTTCGTCCAGCAGGATGTCGCCGAGCCGCTCGACAGCTACATTAAGCCGGTGTTCAAGGACCGCTTCATCGACACCTTCCTGCAGCCCTCGATCATGGACGGCCACACCTACGGCCTGCCGATCGCCGCCTCGGCACGTGCCATGTATTACAACAAGGAGCTCTTCGAGAAGGCAGGCATCGCCAAGCCGCCGGCCACCTGGACCGAGTTGCAGGAGGACGCCCGCAAGATCAAGGCTCAAGGCGCTTTCGGCTACGGCCTGCAAGGCAAGGAGATCGAGACCGACGTCTATTACTATTATGCGATGTGGTCCTTCGGCACCGAGATCCTCAACAAGGACGGCACCTCGGGCTTGAGCACGCCGGGCGCGCTCGAGGCCGCCAAGCTTTACAAGTCGATGATCGACGAGGGCCTGACCGAGCCTGGCGTGACCTCCAACAACCGCGAGGACGTGCAGAACCTGTTCAAGCAGGGCAAGGTCGGCATGATGATCACCGCGCCTTTCCTGTCCAACCAGATCAAGGAAGAGGCGCCGAAGCTGAAATACGGCGTCGCCGCCATCCCCGCCGGCCCGACCGGCGCGCGCGGCACCTATGGCGTCACCGATTCGATCATCATGTTCAAGAACTCCAAGAACAAGGACGAGGCCTGGAAGCTGCTCGACTTCCTGTTCACCAAGGAACAGCGTGCCAAGTTCACGCAGGGCGAAGGCTTCCTGCCGGTGAACAAGGAGGAGGCCAAGATGGACTATTACGTCAATAACGCCGACCTCGCCGCCTTCACCGCGCTCTTGCCCGACGCCCGCTTCGCGCCGGTCATCCCGGGCTGGGAAGAGATCGCCCAGATCACGTCCGACGCCATGCAGAAGATCTATCTCGGCAGCGCCACGCCGGAAGCGGCCCTGAAGGAGGCCGCCGACAAGGCCAACGCCGTCCTGACGAAGAAATAGGGCGTATCTCCCTGCGCCCGTGGCGCGCTCCACCCGTCGGAGCGCGCCACACCGTCTTGGAAGGTGTTCGGCCGTTCCCCACGAAAATAACCGGGACCGACAAGCAATCATTCCGGAGAAAGGGACAAATCTTCGACGTTGGCGCCGCCCCTCATTGCCCTGCCGGGCATTTCTCCCCGTATAGTGACGGGGAGAAAGAAGCTGGCCGCAATGCCGGCGCTTTTCCTGCCACGTTGGCGATTGGCGAAAGCGGCGGCGACAGCGCCCCTCTCCCCGTCACTATACGGGGAGAGGACACCGGCAGGCAGGTGAGGGGCAGCGCAGACGCAGGGAAGGAATTTGAACTGAGCCCCCAACAACGAACAGGTCGAGATTAGGCTAGCTGGCAAGCCAGCGCCGCTGATAGCTCGCAACGCGGTACAAACCAGCCGATGCAAAATCGTTTCCTGCCCTATCTCCTGACCTTGCCCAGCCTGTTCCTGGCGGCGGTGGTGATCTTCTGGCCGGTCTGGGACCTGATCCAGATCTCGACGCACGACGTCAACCGCTTCGGCCAGTTGCGCGAGTTCAGCGGTCTCGCCAATTTCGCAGCGCTCGCCGCCGATCCCGATTTTGTCGCCGCGCTCTGGCGCACCGCACTGTGGACGGTGCTCGTGGTCGGCGGCGCGCTGCTTTTGTCGATCCCGGTGGCGATCATCCTCAACACCGACTTCTACGGCCGCGGCCTCGCCCGTGTCGTCATCATGCTGCCCTGGGCGGTGTCGCTGACCATGACGGCGGTGGTCTGGCGCTGGGCGCTCAGCGGCGAGAGCGGCATGCTGAATTCGGCGCTGATGAAGCTCGGCCTGATCAGCCAGAACATCCAGTGGCTGGCCAGCGCCGAGACCGCCTTCCCGATGCAGGTGCTGATCGGCATATTGGTGACGGTGCCGTTCACCACCACGATCTTCCTCGGCGGCCTGTCTTCGATCCCCGACGATCTCTACGAAGCCGCAGCGCTCGAGGGCGCGACGCCCTTCCAGCAGTTCCGCGAGATCACCTTTCCGCTCTTAAAACCCTTCATCAACATCGCGATCGTGCTCAACACCATCTATGTCTTCAACTCCTTCCCGATCATCTGGGTGATGACTCAAGGGGGGCCCGCGAACTCGACCGACATATTGGTCACGCATCTCTATAAGCTCGCCTTCCGCATCGGCAAGCTGGGCGAGGCTTCCGCCGTGTCGCTGGTGATGTTCGCGATCCTGCTCGTCTTCACCATGATCTATGTGCGGCTGGCCATGCGGGAGCAGCGGGCATGAACAGCAAGATGAAACGAACCATCGTCGCCTGGGTTCTGCTGGCCCCATTGATCGCGGTGACGATCTTCCCCTTCGCCGTCATGTTCCTCACCGCCGTCAAGCCGCGCACGGAGGTGCTGACGCCCACCTGGTGGCCGAGCGAATTCCGCTGGTCGAATTTCGCCGACATGTGGGTGGCGACCGGTTTCGGCCAGGCGCTGCTCAACTCGCTCTATGTCTCGGCGCTGGCGACCATCGGCGCGATCCTGATCTCGGTGCCGGCCGCTTACGCCATGTCGCGCTTCCGCTTCGGCGGCTATGGCGCCTTCCGGCAGTTCCTTTTGATCTCGCAGATGATATCGCCGATCGTGCTGGTGCTAGGCCTGTTCCGGTTGATGGCGGCCTGGGGGCTGGTGGAGAGCACCACCGCGCTCGGCTTCATCTACATGGCCTTCAACGTCGCCTTCACGGTCTGGATGCTGCAGAGCTATTTCGACACCATCCCGCGCGACCTCGAGGAGGCGGCCTGGATGGAGGGCGCCGGGCGCTGGCTCACCCTGCGCAAGGTGTTCCTGCCGCTCTGCTTGCCGGCGATCGCGGTGACGGCGATCTTCACCTTCATCAATGCCTGGAACGAGTTCGTCGTGGCGCTCACCATGCTGCGCAGCCAGGAAAGCTACACTCTGCCGATCCAGGTTTTCTCGCTGGTCGCCGGCCGCTATACGATCGAATGGCACCATGTCATGGCGGCCACGTTGCTGGCGACACTGCCGGTGGCGATCCTCTTCATCTGGCTGCAGCGCTACCTGGTCAGAGGCCTTGCGCTCGGCGCGGTCAAATAGCTATCCCCGCAATTCCAGGAAAAGTGCGCAGCGGTTTTCCGTCCGGAATTGCGAAAAACAAAAGGTCATCACGGAGCGTTCATGCGCATCTTCACCGCCTCGCTGGCGACGGAAACCAACACCTTCTCGCCGGTCCCGACTGACCGGGCTTCCTTCGAGATGGCCTTCTATGCCGGCCCCGGAAAACATCCGGAGACGCCGACGCTCTGCTCCTCGCCGATCGTCGTGCTGCGCAAGCGCGCCGCGAAGGAAGGGCTGACCGTCATCGAAGGCACCGCCACCTGGGCGGAGCCCGGCGGCCTGGTGCAACGGCAGACCTATGAAGCGCTGCGCGACGAGATCCTCGATCAGCTCAAGGCCGCCTTGCCGGTCGATGCGGTGATCCTGGGATTGCATGGCGCCATGGTCGCGCAGGGCTATGACGATTGCGAAGGCGATCTCCTGGAGCGCGTGCGCGCCATCGTCGGGCCGAAAGTGGTGATCGCCTCGGAGTTCGATCCGCACAGCCATTTGACGCCGAAGCGCGTCGCGGCCTGCGACATCATGGGCTATTTCCTCGAATTCCCGCACACCGATTTCTACGAGCGCGGCGAGCACGTCGTCGAGCTCGGCCTTGCCGCGGCGCGCGGCGAGATCAAGCCGGTGATCTCGACCTTCGACTGCCGCATGATCCAGGTGCTACCGACCAGCCGCGAGCCGATGCGCTCCTTCGTCGACAGGATCAAGGCGCTGCATGGCAAGGATGGCGTGCTGTCGGTCTCGGTCATCCATGGCTTCATGGCGGCCGACGTAGCCGAAATGGGCACGCGCATCCTGGTCGTCACCGACAATGACAAGGCAAAGGGTGACAAGCTCGCCGAAACGCTCGGGCGCGAGCTCTATGACCTGCGCGAGAAGACCGCAATGACGATGCTGTCTGCATCGGCCGGCATCGAGCAGGCGCTAGCCGTGCGTGCCGAGCGCAAGGACAAGCCGGCGGTGATCGCCGACATCTGGGACAATCCGGGCGGCGGCGTGCCGGGCGACGGCACCGTCTTGCTGCGCGAGCTGCTTAAGCGCGGCGTGAGCAAGGTCGGCGTGGCGACGATCTAGGATCCGGTCGCGGTCACCTTCTGCCACGCGGCCGGCGAAGGCGCGGTCATCGACCTGCGCTTCGGCGGCAAGGCCGGCCCTCAGGCCGGCGAGCCGATCGACGCCCGCGTCACGATGCTGAAGGCGGTCAGCGAAGGCTGGCAGAGCTTCGGGCCGAGCCGCGTGACGCTGGGGCCGTCGGCGGTGGTGCGCATCGTAGGCACCGAGGTCGATGTCATCTTGAACACCAACCGCACCCAAACCTTCGAGCCGGATATCTTTTCCAACATCGGCATCGATCCGTTGTCGAAGGACGTCCTGCTGATCAAATCGACGAACCATTTCTACGCCGGCTTCGCGCCGATCGCCGCCGAGATCATCTATGTGGCTGCGCCGAGTTCCTATCCGAGCAATCCGGCGGTAACGGATTACAGGAAGCTGACGCGGCCGATCTGGCCGCGGGTGGCGGATCCGTGGCGCGCTTTCCCTTCTCCCCTTGTGGGAGAAGGTGTCGCCGAAGGCGACGGATGAGGGGTGTTCCAGGGAACGCCAGCGTCTCACTCCGCTGGAACACCCCTCATCCGTCTCGGCGCTGCGCGCCGATCCACCTTCTCCCACAAGGGGAGAAGAAAAAAAGGGCGCTACACCAGCCCCCGCTTCACCATCATCGCCTCAGGCGAAGGCATCTTGCCGCGGAAGGCCGTATAAAGCTCCTCCGGATCCTTCGACCCACCCGCGGCGTAGATGTTCTTCAGAAGCCGCTCGGCGAGTTCCCGATTGAAGGCATCGCCCGTCTCCTCGAACGCCGAGAAGGCATCGGCGTCGAGCACTTCCGACCACATGTAGGAATAATAGCCGGCTGAATATCCGTCGCCGGCGAAGACATGGCCGAAATGCGGGGTGCGATGGCGCATCGCGATCGTGTCGGGCATGTGCAGCTTTTCCAGCGTTTCAGCCTCGAACCGAAGCGGCTCGGCGGGCGCGTCCGGCTGCGCGTGATAGGCCATGTCGATCAGCGCCGAGGCGGTGAACTCGACCGTGGCGAAACCGGCGCCGAAGGTGCGGGCGGCGAGCATCTTGTCGAGCAGCGCCTTCGGCATCGGCTTGCCGGTCCTGACGTGCAGCGCATGCTTTTCCAGCACCGCCGGCACCGTCAGCCAATGCTCGTAAAGCTGCGAGGGCAATTCGACGAAATCGCGGCTGACCGAAGTGCCGGAAACCGACGGCCAGGTGACGTCGGTCAGCATGCCGTGCAGCGCGTGGCCGAACTCGTGGAACAGGGTCTTTGCCTCGTCGACCGACAGAAGTGCCGCCTCGCCTGCCGGCGGCTTGGCGAAATTCATGATGTTGTAGATCACCGGCTTGGCGCCGTCGCCGAGCTTGTAACCGGACCGAAGCGCGCTCATCCAGGCGCCGGAGCGTTTTGAGGGCCGCGCGAAATAGTCGGCGAGGAACAGGCCGCGTTCGCTGCCGTCGGCATTCTTCACCACGAAAACGCGCGCGTCGGGATGCCACGCCGTTATGCCCTTCTTTTCCTCGAAAGTGATACCGAACAGGCGTGTCGCCACATCGAAGCAGGCTTCGATGACACGTTCGAGCTGCAGATAGGGCTTCAACTCAGCTTCGTCGAAAGCGAATTTCTCGGCGCGCAGCTTCTCCTGGTAGAAGCGCCAGTCCCATGCCGCGAATTTCTCGTTGCTGCCGGCTTCCGCGGCCAGGCGCTCCAGTTCCTTCTGGTCGGCCGCGGCCTTCTCCAGCGCCTTTTCCCAGACCGGGTCGAGCAGCTCGTGCACGGCCTTCGGCGTTTTTGCCATCGTGTCGTCGAGCTTCAGCGCCGCGAAGGAACCGTAGCCCAGCAGCTTCGCCTTCTCGGCGCGCAGCTTCAGCATGTCGCGCACGACATCGGTATTGTCGGAGGCGCCGCCATTCTGGCCACGCATGATGAACGCTTTGAACGCGATCTCGCGCAGGTCGCGGCGCTCGGAAAATGTCGAGAACGGCTCGTAGATCGAGCGCGACAGCGTCACCGCGTAACGGCCCTTCTGGCCGCGCATTTCGGCCGCTTCCGCCATCGCGCTCTTCAAAAAGTCCGGCAGGCCGGCAAGGTCGGCCTCGTCGAGGAACAGCGCCCAGTCGCGCTCGTCCGCCAGCACGTTCTGGCCGAATTTGGTGCCGAGCGAGGAAAGTTCCTCATTGATGGCCGCGAGCCGCTTCTTGCCTTCTGCGTCCAGCTTGGCGCCCGACCGGACAAAGCCTTTCCAGGTCTTTTCCAGAACGCGCAGCGTTTCGGCATCGAGCTTGAGGCTGTCGCGCCGCTGATAGAGGTCGTCGATGCGGGCAAACAGTTTTTCGTTCATCGAGATCGCCGAGAAATGCCGCGACATCTTTGGCGAAACCTCGCGCTCCATCGCCTGGATCGTGTCGTTGGTATGAGCGCCGGCGCGGCACCAGAAGATCGACGAGACACGGTCGAGCGCCTCGCCGGCAAGCTCGAGCGCGGCAAGTGTGTTCTCGACGGTCGGCATCTCGCTGTTGCCGGCGATCGCGTCGATCTCGGCCTGATGCGCCGCCAGCGCCGCGTCGAAGACCGGCCCGAAATCATTGTCGCCGATGCGCGAGAAATCCGGCAGGCCGAGCGGCCCTTGCCAGACGGTCAGCGGATGGGCGGCGAGGTCGACGGTTTTTGACATGAGCAAATCCAACTGGGAAGTTCGGTGAATTGGGAGCGGCAGGCTGCCCCGGATGTAGGACGATGCTACGCAGCGCGCAACAAGGGTAGCCCTGGGATTCGCCATGGACATTCAAGGGGTAAGGCGGCTCGCCGTTTCCGCGAAACGGTGAAATGCGCTGGTTCATCGCAAACCGAACCTCGTCATCCACGGGCGGAGCGACGCGAAGCGGAGCGCAGACCCGAGGATCCATTCCGTGACTTTAGCCGAGGGATGCAGCGGAGCAGAATTCTGCACCGTGGCAACGCCTCGACGTCACGGAATGGATTCTATGGTCTGCGCGCGTCGCTTCGCTCCTTGCTCCGCCATAGAATGACGATCGCGACGGGCCCTTCGGCCAATCGCCAAGGCGCCTGCCAACGCAAACACTAATAGGCGCTGCAGTCCTGCGCCACCGCCGTCTGGGTGCTGGCAACGATCCGGCCGCCGGCGATGGCAAAAGTCTCGCGCATCAGCATATCGTTGCCGGGGAAGTCGTAGCAGGCGAGCACCGTGGTCTCGCCGTTCTCGCTCTTTTCGATGCGATGACGGATCGCGGCGCCCGCCACCGCGCCCTGCCATTCGTCGATCGAGGCGATGAAATCCTGCTTGGTCTGCCCGACGCCGATATCGTTCAGCTTCATGCGCACGCCGTCGGCAAGCAATTCGGACAATTCGGTCCTGTCGGCGGCCAGCAGCGCCGAATACCAGCGGTCGATGATGGCGCCGTCGTCGGCGCTGGCGCGGGCGACCGTGGACATGAGCAGCGCCGCCGCGAGAAGGAACCTCCGCCAGGTCCGGTGCATCGCCCCTCCGTTACAGCTCGGGCCGCTCGAAATCGCCGGTTTCCTTGTTCATCACCCAAAGCTCCCCGGTCGAGATGTCGAACCAGGCGCCGTGCAGCGAGAGCCGTCCCTTGCCTTCGAGGATCGAGACGCAAGGGAAGGTCCTCAAATTGGCGATCGAGTAGCGAATGGAAATGCGTTCCAGCGCCGTCTGGCGCTCGGTCGCCGTCATCATGGTACTGGAGGCCACCGTCTCGGCGGCCGGCGCGATCAGGCTCATCCATTTGCCGATGAAGTCGCCAGGCGACAGCGGCGAGGAATTGGTGTCGAGAGCGGCACGGATGCCGCCGCAGCGGCCGTGGCCCATCACCACGATGTTCTTGACCTTCAGGCTCTGCACGGCGAATTCGAGCGCGGCCGATGTCGAGTGATATTCGCCGTCCGGCTCATAGGGCGGCACCAGATTGGCGACGTTGCGCAGCACGAAGAGCTCACCGGGGCCGGCGTCGAAGATCGCCTCCGGGGCTGAGCGTGAATCGCAGCAGGCGACGATCATCGTTTCCGGCGCCTGGCCTTCGCGCGCCAGCGAGCGATAGCGGTCGCTTTCCGAGGGATAGCGGCCGGCCATGAAGTTGCGATAGCCGGCGAGGAGGTGCTCGGGGAGGTGAGGCATGGGCGGCGTCTGGGCCCTTTCCGGGTTGGATGCGCACGAATGTGGGTGTTCGAGCTATGTCTGCCTGAAGTCTGGGAAAGCCTCTAGCGGCAAAAGTCGGTCGCGAGCAATGCCGAATTGCGGATGAGCCCGTCGCAATCGCGATGCGGCATTGATGGCTTCGTCAGGCCCAGATGGCAACGGGAATGCCGAAACGATCGGTCAATGGCGGATCTGGAGAAGGTTTTGCCTCGCCGCTGGCGATGCGCCCGGCAATCAGCATCATCGCCGCGGCGTCGAGGAAGTCGTCGCTCGCCGCGCCGCGCGGCGGCGCCTGGTCGAGAAAGGCTTTGCCGTAGCCATGCCGGCAAAGCAGCACCTTGCGCTCCTCCATGCCGGCCGGGTTGACCGCTCCCTTGATCTTCTTCGGCAAGGCCATCGCCGTGCCGCCATTCAGCCGGCAGAACGCCACTTCCGGATGCGATTCGAAGATGCGACGGCACAGCTCCGGTCGCGCGATCAACAATTGATCGATCTCGCGGATCTTCGAAAAGATACCGAAAGCCTGGATGGAAACGCCGCGCGGCGGATCCGACGTTGCCAATGCCGTCGCGCTTGCCAGCCGATGCGCCGCATACCAGGCCTCGATCGTGGTGAAGTCGCTGGTATCGGCATAGAGCGCCGCCCGCGAGGGGATGGCGAACACGCTCGATTGCCGTGCCCCGAGCAGAGGCCGCACCAGCGCTTCCGGCCCGCGACCGCCTCTGCTCACAAAATCCGGCAGGCCGATCGGCATGTCGACGGCGATCGTTGCGTCCGGCAGCGCGTCGAGCAGCGCCTGGAAGCTCGGGAAGACCGAGACCGACGGCGCGGCGTCCGCTTCGCGGTGGACGGCGATCCAGCCGGCCTTGCAGCCGTCGACGCCTGCGAGCTTCACGCCCGCTTGTCCCGCCCGGGATGTAGGAGATGGCGCAACTGCACCATGGCCATGGGGTGCGACAGGCTCTGCGCGTCGGTTTCGAGCTGAAGCTCGTCGCCGCCGCGCTTCGCGGTGCGGGCGAGGATCTCGTAGACGGCGGCGGTGGTCGATTGCAGCGCCTTGACCGGCGGCTGGCCGGAGAGAACGCGCGCCAGATAGACGGCCGCCGTCAGATCGCCCAGCCCGTTCGGCGGCTTCTCGATCACCCGGTGCTCGGCAAGCAGCGCCTGGCTGCCGTCGAGCAGGAAATTGCCGGTGCCGCCCATCATCATCGCGGGCGCCGAGGTCACCAGCATGGTCGAAGGGCCGGCATGAAGCGCCGCCGCTGTCACCGCCTTGATGTCGGGCAGCGGCGCGCCCGCCATCCATTCCAGCTCGTAGCGGTTCGGCGTCGCGATATCCGCGATCGGCATCAATTTGTCGCGCATGGCGACGGCCGTCGGCTCGGGCACGTAGAGCCCGCCCGAATCGCCCATCACCGGGTCGCAGATGTAAAGCGCGTTCGGCGTCTTTTCCTTGACGGCGGCGACCAGCGAGGCGACCGCGTCAGCCTGGCCGGCCTCGCCGAGATAGCCCGACAGCACGGCCCTCACCTCGCCCAGCCAGGGCGCGCGCTCGAGATCGGCCATCAGCGCCTTGAACTGATCGAGCGGCGGAACGATGCGCGTGGCCCGGCTGTGGCCCGGATGCCAGGGCAGGATGACGGTCGGCACCGCCCAGACCGGGAAGCCCAGCGTCTCCAGCGCGAAGACGGCGGCGCGGTTGCCGACCGAGCCGCGGGCGACATGGCTGGAGATGACGATGACCGCGCGCGGCGCGTCGATTTTTTCTGCATTCATGGAAATCTGTTCCTAGCCGCCACGCGTGGCGGCATACACCAGCCAGACCAATAGCCCAATGGCAATGATGAAGCCGAGCGTTCGGCCAATGCGGGTTCCCCAATATTCGATGGGATCGGTGCGGTCGGTGTCGGCGGCGGTCACCCGGTCGCGCGCATCCTTCGCCGTGCGGACGATGAACGACGCGCCGCCCGGCGCCGTCTCGCGCGCCACGCGTTCGAGGATGCGGCGCGATTCGGTCTCGTCGTCCCGGCGCTCGGCCATGGCAATTGCCCTTTCCTGCCCGAACCTTAGAGCAATTCCAGGAAAAGTGCGAAGCGTTTAGGCTCGGTGACTTCGCCGTAGCCTTCCGGCCGGAATTGCGTCGAACAAGGAGATGAAATCCTGTTCGCTCGACCATTCACAGGGGCTCGCGCCAGAGCTGGAATCGGCGTCGTCAGCCGGACATTTCCTTGCGCGTGGATTGTGGTAATGCTTCGCGTGCAACTTCTGTCGAGGGACCAATCATGATTGCCGAGCGCCTCTCACTAGCCTCCCCCTTCCGCAGCCTTGCCGCCTTCCTGATGATGGTTTTCGTGCTGCCGCTGCTTGCCGGCTGCGGTTACAACACCATCCCGACGGCGGAAGAGAACGCGCATGCGGCCTGGAGCGAGGTGCTCAACCAATATCAGCGCCGTTCCGACCTGATCCCGAACCTGGTCGAGACGGTGAAGGGCTATGCCTCGCATGAAAAAGATACGCTCGACGCGGTCGTCCAGGCCCGCGCCAAGGCCACCCAGATCACGGTGACGCCGGAGACGCTGAAGGATCCCGAGGCGCTGAAGAAGTTTCAGGATGCGCAGGCCGGGCTGACCAGCGCGCTGTCGCGGCTGATCGCGGTGTCGGAGGCCTATCCCGACCTCAAGGCCAACCAGAATTTTCTCGCGCTGCAGGCGCAGCTCGAAGGCACCGAGAACCGCATCGCGGTGGCGCGGCGCGACTACATCCAGGCAGTCAGGGACTACAATCTGACGCTGAAGACCTTCCCCTCGGTGCTGTGGGCGACCTTCTGGTTCCGCGGCAACGAGCCGTTCGCCAACTTCACCGTCGAGGAAGACAAGATACAGGTGCCGAAGGTCGACTTCGGCACGAGCACGAAGCAGGGCGGGTGAGCCGGCGATTTAATCGAGCCTGTCAGCTTTGCGTTCCTTCGCGCCCCCCTCTGTCTTGCCGGACATCTCCCCCACAAGGGGGGAGATCGGACGGCGCGTTGGCCTTCGCCAATCGCCAACGACTGAAAGGGAGAGCCGGCGGCTGAACCGCCAATCTCCCCCCTTGTGGGGGAGATGTCCGGCAAGACAGAGGGGGGCGCCACAGAACGCTGGCATCGCCTTTCTTGGCTTGCTTTTTTGCTTCCTCCTCCCCCTCGCCGCCCTTGCCGCCGACCTGCCCGCGCTGACCGGCCGCGTCGTCGACAATGCCGGCATCATCGACGCCGGCACGCGCGCGGCGCTGACGCAAAAACTCGCCGACTTCGAAACCAAGGGCTCGGACCAGATCGTCGTCGCCACCATACCTAGCCTCGGCGGCGAGGAGATCGAGCCTTACGCCAACCGGCTGTTCCGCTTCTGGAAGCTCGGCCAAGCCAAGGAAAACAACGGCGTGCTGCTCTTGGTGGCGCCCAACGACCGCAAGATGCGCATCGAGGTCGGCTACGGCCTGGAAGGCACGCTGACCGACCTGCACACCAAGCTGATCATCGAGAACGACATGGTGCCGGCCTTCCGCGCCGGCGATTTCTCCGGCGGCATCACCAAGGCCGTCGACGACATCATTATGGTCCTGGAGGGCAATCCGGAGGAGCTGGAAGCGCGCGGCAAGCGCAACGAGCAGGCGCCGTTCAACTCCGACGACCTGTTCTTCGCCATCTTCATCACCATCTGGGCGCTTATCTTCTTCGGCGGCATCGCGATGACGGTGCTGCCGCCGATCTTCGGCCAGAAGATCGGGCCCGGCCGCTATCGCTGGCTCGGCATGACTTTCAATCAGAACCGGCGCTCTTCCTCCGGCGGCTGGTCGTCCGGTGGCGGCTGGTCGTCCGGCGGCGGGGGCTGGTCCTCGGGAGGTGGCGGCGGCGGATTTTCAGGCGGCGGCGGCTCGTCGGGCGGCGGCGGCTCCTCGGGAAGCTGGTGAGGCATCATGGCAACGCGACCGATCAGCGCCGGGGACCATGACCGCATCGCCGAGGCGATCCGCACCGCCGAGTTGAAGACCGACGGCGAGATCTACTGCGTCGTCGCTCGGGCCAGCGACGGCTACTTCTTTCCGGCCGCGTTCACGACGACGATCGGCGTGCTCGTCGCCAGCCTTGCCGTCGCCTATGGGCTGGAGGCCTGGTGGCTGTCCATCCGGCTGCCGCATTTCGTGCTGGCGCAAGCGCTGGCGTTAGCCTCGGCGCTCGTTTTGCTCTGGTTCCTGCCCACTTTGCGCATTCATTTCGTGCCGAGAAGGCTGCGCTATCAGGCGGCGCACGCCAATGCGATGAAGCAGTTCCTGGCCCGCAACGTCCACCGCACGAGCGCGCGCACCGGCGTGCTCATCTTCGTCTCCGTTGCCGAGCGCTATGCCGAGGTCGTCGCCGACTCCGGCATCGATGCCAAGGTCGGCCAGCATGTCTGGGACGGCGTGGTGGGCGACCTGACCAAACATGCCGGCGACGACCGGCTGGCCGACGGCTTCGTCAAGGCTATCGGCACGGTGGGCGCGGTGCTCGCCGAGCATTTCCCGGTCACCGAGGGCGACACCAACGAGCTCGACGATCATCTCGTCGAAATCTGACTAGTGGCACTGCACAAGGATTTTGACCGGTCGGCTTCGGTCAACTCCGTTTTGCGTTGGCAGGTGGCACGCGTTGGAGATTGGCCGAAACGCCCATGCGATCGTCATTCCAGGGCGGAGCAGGAGCGAAGCTCCGTCGCGAAGACCCTGGAATCCATGCCGTTACCTTCGCCAAGGCGTGCAACGGAGCAGAATTCTGCACCGCGGCGGCGCTTCCAAGTCGCGGAATGGATTCTATGGTCTGCGGCCGCGTCGCTTCGCTCCTTGCTCCGCCATAGAATGACGACGTTGGGGCGGCGTTTGCGCTGATTACACGGAAATGAGTGGAAAATCTTACGCCAAGACAAATCCGCAACCTTTCAAATCCCTGTGTCGGGGAACTAGAGCATGATGCCGAAAAGTGTGAGGTGGTTTTCGGGCGACATCCGGCTCTAGGCACCTCGTCGGCGAACGCACCTTTCGCCTGTGCGAAAGCAAGGAGGCGTGTTGGCGGACTCTTTGCAATCGCCCGATGCAGGTTTATGGTTAACCAATCATGAACACGCTGACGATCGACATCCGAAAGGCAGAGCCGCGCGACGCGAGCGCCATCGCCGAGGTGCACCAGCAGGCCTGGCGCGGGGCCTATTCCGGCATCATCCCGCACCGCACGTTGACCTCGATGATCAACCGCCGCGGCGTCGACTGGTGGGCCAACGCGATTCGCCGCGCCGCCACCGTGCTGGTCGTCGAGATCGGCGGAACGGTCGCCGGCTATGCCACGATCGGCAAGAACCGTGCTCGCGAGCTCCGCCAGCAGGGCGAGATCTACGAGCTCTATCTGCGTCCGGAATATCAGGGCATCGGGCTCGGCAGCCGGCTGTTCAAGGCGGCCAAGGCCCGGCTCGCCGACCACGGCCTGCGCGGCCTGGTGGTCTGGGCGCTGGAGGACAATCACAACGCCCTGGCCTTCTACGCCGGCAATGGCGGCCGCGATATCGCCGAAGGCGTCGAGGTCTTCGAGCAGAAGGCGCTCAAGAAAGTGGCTTTCGTCTGGAATGACTGACGTCGCCTAGGTTACAATCCATCACAAACTGTGCGCTTCCATCAGCGTCCAGTGCCATTCGCCGCATTGCACCATGACGTTTCGCCCGCTATCGGTCTTGCAATCGAGAGAGGGATTTGCCATGCGTATCGAAGCCGTGCCCACCGGAAAGAACCCGCCTGAGGACGTGAACGTCATCATCGAGGTGCCGATCGGCGGCGAGCCGATCAAATACGAGATGGACAAGGAGGCCGGCACCCTGTTCGTCGACCGCTTCCTGCACACCTCCATGCGCTACCCCGGCAATTACGGCTTCGTGCCCCACACGCTGTCGGGCGACGGCGACCCGATCGACGTTCTGGTCTGCAACACCCGCGCGCTGGTGCCGGGCTGCGTCATCAACGTGCGGCCGATCGGCGTCTTGATCATGGAAGACAATGCCGGCCAGGACGAGAAGGTGATCGCCGTCCCCTCGCCCAAGCTGACGCTGCGCTACGAGAACGTCACCGAATACACGCATCTGCCCGAGATCACGCGCCAGCAGGTGCAGCACTTCTTCGAGCACTACAAGGATCTCGAGCCCGGCAAATGGGTCAAGATCGAGGGCTGGCACGATTCCAAATACGCCAAGAAGATGATCGTCGACGCGATCGCCCGGGCCAAGGCAGCCAAGTAAAGGCTACCGGACGGCCTTCTCGCCGCCGGCCGCCGTGATCACCCCGACGATGATCAGCCCGGTCAGCACCAGCCGCACGCCGGCGCTGACGCCGAACGTGTTGAGCATGGTGAGCAGGAGCACTAGGAACAGGCCGGCGCCCCAGACGCCCGGCACATTGGCCTTGCCGCCGGCGACGGATGTGCCGCCGATGACCACGACCGCGATCGAGGCGAGCAGGTATTCGTTGCCGATATCGACATTGGCGCCGCGGAAATAACCGGCAAGCAGCGCCCCGTCGATGCCGCCGAGTGCGCCGCACAGCGTGTAGGTGAGGAAGCGGATACGGCCGACATGGACGCCGGCCAGCCATGCGGCGCGGATGTTCTGGCCGATCGCCAGCACCGAGCGGCCATAGATCATGCGCTGCAGCGCAAGTGCGGCGCCGATGGTGAAGACCACCGTCAGCATCGCCAGCACCGGAATGCCCAGCACCTGCCAGTTGGTGAAGTCGGCGAAGCCCGGCGGCGGCTTGATCTGCAGGCCGCGGCCGTAGCTGATGTCGACCGACTGGATGATGAAGCTCGCCGACAGCGTCGCGATGATCGGCGGGATGCGCAGCGCCCAGATCAATAGATAGTTGATCGCGCCGATCGCCGCGCCGCAGGCGAGTGCCGCCAGCAGCCCGACGACGATCATCGCATCGCTGCCGCCCATTACCTTCATGGCGACCGCGCTGGCCAGCCCGATATTGGCCGGCAGCGACAGGTCGACATTGCCGGGCCCCAGCGTGATGACGAACATCTGGCCGACGCCGACGATGACGGTGAAGACGGCAAGCGAAAGTGCTGCCGTGACCATGCCGCCGGCGCCGTAGCCGCCGGTGAAGGCAATCGTCGCCAGCCAGACGACCAGAGCGCCGACGAACGACCAGATCCAGGGCTTTTCAAGCAGCGTCCACACTGAGGTCATCGCTCACCGCTCCCTGCGGCTGATCAGCACCCGCGCCGCCAGCACGATGATCAGGATCGCTCCGTTGGCGGCCACTTGCCAGTCGGGCGGGATGTGCATGAAGGTCAAGAGCGGCGAGGCGGCCAAGGCCAGCGTCAGCGCGCCGATGACGGCGCCGATCGGCGACACCCGGCCGCCGACGAACTCGCCGCCGCCAAGGATGACGCCGGCAATCGAAAGCAGCGTGTAGCCATTGCCGATATTGGCGTCGGCCGAGGTGGTGATGCCGATCAGCGCCATGCCGGAGAGCACGCCGAACAGGCCGGTCAGCGCGAACAGCACGATCTTGGTCTTGAGCAGCGACCAGCCGGCGCGCCGCAATGCCGCGGCGTTGCCGCCCGAGCCGCGCAGGATGACGCCGTAGGACGTGCGCATCAGGCCGAAATGCACGACGGCGGCGATCAGCAGCGCGGCAAGGATCGGGAACGGGACGTAAGGCGGCTTAAAGGACATGATCGACAGCAGCCAGTCCGGCGCCTTGCCGCCGGGCTTGGGCAGGACCAGGATCGCAAGCCCCTGCCAGACGAAGCTCATGCCGAGCGTCACCACGATCGAAGGCAAATTGCGCAGGTGGATCAGCGCGCCGAGCAGCGCATAGACGCCGATCGAGCCTATGAGCACGAGAATGCCGAGGAGCGGCGCGTCACGCAGCCACGTCGCGGTGACGCAGCCGACGAAGCCGACGAACGTCCCTATCGACAGGTCGAGCTCGTTGCCGGCGATGACGAACATCTGCGCGATCGTCGCCAGCGCGATCGGGATCGCCAGGTTGAGCATCAGGTTGAAGCCGAAATAGCTGATGGCGCGGGGGTTGAGCCAGGCAATCGCAATCAGCACCAGTGCCAGCGACAGCGCGGGAAGAAGGCCGCGCAGCATGCGCGCCCGGGCGGCGCTGCCGCGCGGCGAAGCTTTCGGAACGGTACCGGGAGCGATCGCCGTCATCTCAGGCCGCGTCGCCGAACGAGGACTGGATGATCTTTTCCTCCGTCAGCTCGTCGCGCCGCAGATTGGCGACGATGCGGCCATTCTTGAAAACATAGACATGGTCGCAATTGTCGAGCTCTTCGGTCTCGGTCGTGTACCAGAGGAAGGTCCGGCCCTTGGCGGCCTCCTCGCGCACCAGGTCATAGACTTCCAGCTTGGTGCCGATGTCGACGCCACGCATCGGGTCGTCCATCAGCACGATCTCGGCGTCGGAACCGAGCGCGCGGGCAAACAGTGCCTTCTGCTGGTTGCCCCCCGACAGCGAATAGATGTTGTTGTTCATGTCCGGCGTGCGGATGCCGATCTTCTTCTTCCAGGTCTCCGCAAGCTCGGCCTCGCGCTGCGGCGAGATCAGCAGCCCGCTGCGCAGCCGCGCCAGCGAGCGGATGCCGATGTTCTGCGCGATCGACCATTGCGAAAAGATCCCGTCCGACTGGCGGTCGCCGGCGACCAACGCCACCGGCGCGGTGACCTCGATGCCGGTCCTGGCGCGCGAGGCGGCCGAGAAGATCGCCAGCAAAAGATCTGTCTGGCCGTGGCCGGCAAGTCCCGCAAGACCGATGATCTCGCCTGCGCGCGCGACAAGCTGCTTGCCGTCCTGCTGCCTGGCCGGGCGTGCCTGCACCCTGAGCGCTCCTGGCTCGGTCTTCCGGGCCTCGGCGGCGGCTTTGTGATGTCCCTCGGCGCCGCCCATGGCCGTGACCAGCCTGTCGCGGTCGAACGCGCTCGCGGCATCGGCCGCGACCACCTTGCCGTCGCGCATCACCACGATGCGGTCGGCGTTCTGCAGCACCTCGCCCAGCACATGCGAGATCAGGATGCAGCTGCCTCCGGCCGCCACGAAGCGGCGCACGAATGAAAGCAGCTGGCCCGCCGTATGCGCGTCGAGCGACGAGGTCGGCTCGTCGAGGATGACCAGGTGCAGCGGCTCGCGGGTCAGCGTGAAGGCGCGCGCCACCTCGACCATCTGCCGCCTGCCGATCGAAAGGTCGCCGGCAATGTCGTCCGCCGAAATGCCGTGGTCCGGGAAGATCTCGTCCAGCTTGGCGCGGATGAGGTCGGCGGCCCGGCGCCGCCAGCCGAAACCGGTGAGCGCGGGGTGATTGATGCGGGTATTCTCGGCAACGCTGAGATTGGGGCAGAGCGACAGCTCCTGGAAGACGCAGCGTATGCCAAGCTCCAGCGCGCGCGCCACCGAATAGCTTGCTTCCTGATTGCCGCGCACGGCGATCTGCCCGCCATCCGGCCGCAGCGTGCCGGCTACCATATGCATGAGCGTCGACTTGCCGGCGCCGTTATGCCCGACCAGCCCCACGCATTCGCCGGCGCCGACATGGAAGTCGACGCCGTTAAGCGCCCGGACGGCGCCGAAATGCTTTTCGGCGCCGTCCAGTTTGACGATGTCTGCAATAGCCTGGAGCATCCTCAACTTTTACCCGGTTGGCGATGCAGGCAGCAACGCCCCGCCGCTATTGCTTGATATTGGCCTTGATGGCGGCGATGGCGTCTTCCTGCGTGTATTCGTGCGTGGCGACGCCGCCTTCCTTGATCTTCGGCAGCGCGGCCTCGAAATCGTCCTGGGTGAAAGCGAGATAGGGCACCAGGAGGTCGTGCGGAATGTCCTTGCGTCCGTCGAGCACCTGCTGCGCCACCCAGAAGGCCAGCGTCGACACGCCGGGCGCGATCGAGGCCGACCAGGTCTTGTAGCCGTCCTTCTCCTTCTGCTCCTTCCACCATTTCAGCTCGTCCTGCCGGTTGCCCATGATGATGGTCGGACGCGGCTTGCCGGCCGCGGCGAAGGCCTGCGCGGCGCCATAGCCGTCGCCGCCCTGGTCGACGATGCCGACGACATCCGGTAGCGACGGCAGGATGGTCGCCACCGCCTTCTGCGCCGTCGTCTGGTCCCAGTCGCCCGTCACCGAACCGACGATCTTAAACTCCGGATGGGCGGCGACGCCTTCGAGGATGCCGGCATGGATGGCATCGTCGATCGAGGTGCCGGCGAGACCGCGGATCTCCAGCAGATTGCCGCCCTTGGGCTGGAATTTGGCCATCTGCTCGACTTCCTGCTTGCCCATGTCCTTGAAGTCGACGACGACGCGATAGGCGCAGGGCTCGGTCACGGTGCCGTCGAAGGAGACGACCACAATACCGGCGTCGCAGGCCTGTTTGATGGCGCCATTGAGCGCATCGGGCGAGGCGGCGTTGATGACGATGGCGTCATAGCCCTGCAGGATCAGGTTCTGCACCTGGGCGGCCTGGGTCGGCACTTCCTTGTCGGCGGTGGTGAAGACATCGGCCGCGGCGACAATCTTGTCGTCGACCGCCTTCTTGGTGACGATCGCATAGCTGTCGAGCATCGCCTGGCGCCAGGAATTGCCGGCATAATTGTTGGAGAAGGCGATCTTCTTGCCGCTGGTGTCGGCAAGCGCGGTGCCCGAGGCGAGCATCGCCGCGAATGCACTCAATACGAGCAGTTTCTTCATGTCGGTTCCTCCCGAGGTTGCTGCTACTAACGCGAAATCTCTGTTTTTTATCTATTGTCAGACAAATTCAGAGGAACCGCAAGCTGTCAACTCCAAAGCATTGGCACTGCCCGATCAACTTGCGGTGCGACGATTGAAAAGACGGCGACTCCTGGTCTAGGAACGCGGCAGGAGGCCAATGCATGGCAGTGACGCCGACCGTTGCTAAAGGCGCGCCCGGAATTCCGGCGCGCTGGACGTCAAGTGCCAAGAGTGGCGTCGGAACCGCGCTTTCGGCAAAAAGCCCGCTCTGGTTCACCACCAGCCACGGCATCCTGAATGAAATCTATTATCCGCACCTCGACAGCGCCTGCACGCGCGACCTGGGGCTGATCGTCACCGGCCCCGACAATTTTTTTTCCGAAGAGAAACGCGATGCGGCCCACACCGTCGACCCTTTCGAGGACGGGGTGCCTGGCTACCGGCTGACCAACATTGCCACCGACGGCGCTTACCGGATCAAGAAGCGCATCGTTACGGATTCGAAACGACCCGTGCTGCTGCAGGAAGTGCATTTCAGCGCAATCAAGGGCTCGGCGGCCGACTATCGCGTCTACGCGCTGCTTGCGCCGCATCTCGTCAATGCCGGCATGGGCAACACGGCCTGGATCGGCGAGCACAAGGGGCAGCGTCTTCTCTTCGCCACAGGGCGCGGCGTCTCGCTGGCGCTCGCCTCCTCTTTGCCTTGGGGCGCCTGCTCGGCCGGCTATGTCGGCTTTTCCGACGGCTGGCAGCAACTGCACGATAACGGCGCGCTCGATCCTTCCTGTCATACAGCTGAAAACGGCAATGTCGCGCTGACCGGCGAGATCGGCTTTTCGGCCGGCAAGACGGTTGCCTTGCTGGCGCTCGGCTTCGGCGCTTCGCCGGAAGAAGCGGCGGATCTTGCCTTGGCAAGCCTGCAACAGGGTTTCGAGCCGGCCGCGAAGACCTATGCCGACAACTGGCGGATATTCCAGGCAGGGTTGGAAAAGCTCGACCGCCACGCTGCCTCGGGTTTGAACACCTACCGCGTCAGCACCGCAGTGCTGGCGACGCATCTGTCGGTAGCCAGGCCCGGCGCCGCCGTCGCCAGCCTGTCGATCCCCTGGGGTTTCAACAAGGGCGACGATGACCTCGGCGGCTATCATCTCGTCTGGCCGCGCGATCTGGTCGAGACGGCAGGTGGCTTCCTGGCGGCCGGGGACGACAGGCAGGCGCTGCAGATCCTCGCCTATCTGCGCTCGATCCAGCAGCCGGACGGCCACTGGCCGCAAAATTGCTGGTCCGACGGCACCGCCTATTGGCCGGGCATCCAGATGGACGAATGCGCCTTTCCGCTGCTGCTTGCAGACGCCTTGCGCCGCGCCGGCCATCTGCCGAAGTCGCAGCTCGCCGACTTCCTGGCGATGATCGAGAACGCCGCCGCCTATGTCGTGCGCAACGGCCCGGTCACCGGCGAGGACCGCTGGGAGGAGGACGCCGGCTACAGTCCGTTCACGCTGGCCGTGGAAATAGCTGGCCTGCTCGCCGCGGCCGACATGCTGGAAGTCTGCGGCAAAAATGAGCCGGCAAACTATCTGCGCGAGACCGCCGATTGCTGGAACGACCAGGTCGAGCGCTGGACCTATGTCACCGGCACGGAGGCAAGCGCCAGGGCTGGAACGGACGGCTACTATGTGCGCATCGCGCCGCCCGATAATGGCGGCGCCGCGTCTCCGAAGGACGGCTTCGTGCCGATTAAGAACCGGCCGCCGGGCGACACCGACAAGCCCGCCGAGGCGATCATCAGCCCGGATGCGCTGGCGCTGGTCCGCTTCGGCCTGAGGGCCGCGGACGACCCGCGCATCGTCAACACCGTCAAGGCGATCGACGCCGAGCTGCGCTGCGACCTGCCGCAAGGCCCGCTTTGGTACCGCTATACCGGCGACGGCTATGGCGAGCACGAGGACGGCGCGCCTTTCGACGGCACCGGCCGGGGGCGGCCGTGGCCGCTGCTCGCCGGCGAGCGCGCCCATTACGAGCTGGCCGCCGGCCGCAGGGAAAGCGCGGCGCAACTGCTTGAGACTTTCGAACGTTCGGCCGGCGTCGGCGGCCTCCTACCGGAGCAGGTCTGGGATCGCCCGGACATGCCCGACCGCGAGCTGTGGCTGGGCAAACCGTCCGGCAGCGCCATGTCGCTGGTCTGGGCGCATGCAGAGCACATCAAGCTGTTGCGCTCGCTGCGCGACGGCGCCGTCTTCGACCTGCCGCCGCAGGGCGTCGAACGCTACATCAAGGGCAAGACGGCCTCGCCGCTTAGGATCTGGCGCTTTAACAACAAGATCCGCTCCATTCCGGCCGGCAAGGCGCTGCGCGTCGAATTGTCGGCGCCCGGCGTCGTCCATTGGAGCAGCGATAAGTGGTTGACCGTGCAGGACAGCAAGACGACCGAGAATGCGTTCGGCGTTCACCTGGTGGATTTGCCCGTCATCCGCCTGCAGCCGGGAACCACCATCGTCTTCACTTTTTTCTGGCCCGGGGCGATGCGTTGGGAGAATGTCGACTTCAGCGTCGGCATTGACGCTCAATCGTGATCCAGCAGGGCCATTGTACTTCTCCTTCCTCAAGCAATCGGGATGAAACCATGCAGATCGGAATGATGGGACTGGGCAGGATGGGCGCCAACATGGTGCGGCGCCTGATGCGCGACGGCCATGAATGCGTCGTCTACGACATCAATTCGGCAAGCGTCGCCGGCATGGTCAAGGACGGCGCGGTCGGCGCCGCCTCGCTGGAGGAGTTCGTCGCCAAGCTCGCCAAGCCGCGCTGCGCCTGGCTGATGCTGCCGGCCGCGATCACCGGCAGGATCGTCGACCAGGTGGCGGCGCTGATGGAGCCGGGCGACATCATCATCGACGGCGGCAATTCCTATTACCATGATGCCGTCGACCAGGCGGCCAAGCTGGCGGTTAAGGGCATCAACTTCGTCGATGTCGGCACCAGCGGCGGCGTCTGGGGCCTCGAGCGTGGCTACTGCCTCATGATCGGCGGCCCCGATGACGCGGTGAAGCATCTCGATTCGGTCTTCGCCACGCTGGCGCCTGGCGCCGATGCGGGCGCCAATCCGCCCAAGGATGCCGGCACCGCGCCCTTCGGCTATCTCCATTGCGGACCGAGCGGCGCCGGCCATTTCGTCAAGATGGTGCATAACGGCATCGAATATGGCGTCATGGCCGCCTATGCCGAAGGCATGAACATCCTGAAGTCGGCCAATGCCGGCAAGCGGTCCAGGATCGCGGACGCCGAGACCAGCCCGCTGGAAAACCCGCAATACTATCAGTTCGACATCGACCTGCCGCAAGTCGCCGAGGTTTGGCGGCACGGCAGCGTCATCGGCTCCTGGCTGCTCGATCTCACCGCCGGCGCGCTGAAGAACGACCCGGCGCTTGCCCAGTTCGGCGGCCGTGTTTCCGATTCCGGCGAAGGGCGCTGGACGCTCAAAGCGGCGATCGACACCGGCGTCCCGGCGCCGGTGCTGTCCTCGGCGCTGTTCGACCGCTTCTCCTCGCAAGGCGAATCGCAATTCGCCGACAAGCTTCTGTCCGCCATGCGCTATGCCTTCGGCGGCCATGTCGAGAAGCCGAAGACCGGCGCGTGAGGGGAGAGACTGCATGAGCCAGGAGAGGTCCGACACGCTGGTGCTTTTCGGAGCGACCGGCGACCTTGCGCACAAGAAGATTTTCCCGGCGCTCTACCAGATGGTCGCCAAGGGCACGCTGAGCGAGCCGGTGATCGGCGTCGCCTTCGAGCCTTGGGACCTCCCCAAGCTGGTGGACCGAGCGCGCGACGGCATCGTCACCGCGCTTGGCCGTGTCGACGACAAGGTCTTTTCCAAGCTCGCCTCGCTGCTGCGCTATGTCAGTGGCGACTACCGCGACGGCGCGACCTTCGAGAAGCTGAAGACGGCGCTGGGTTCCGCGCAGCGGCCGCTGCACTACATGGCCGTTCCCCCGACTATGTTCGAGACGGTCGTGCAAGGACTGGAGCAGTCCGGCACCGCGCGCGGCGCGCGGCTGATGGTGGAAAAGCCGTTCGGCCACGACCTGCAGTCGGCGCGCTGGCTCAACCGCGTGCTGCATCTGGTGTTCGACGAGCAGTCGATCTACCGCATCGACCACTATCTCGGCAAGGAAGCGATCCAGAACCTGCTCTATTTCCGCTTCGCCAACTCCTTCCTCGAGCCGATCTGGAACCGCAATTTCGTCGAGAGCGTGCAGATCACCATGGCCGAGGATTTCGGCGTCGAGGGCCGCGGCAAATTCTATGACGATGTCGGCTGCATCCGCGACGTGATCGAGAACCACCTGCTCAACATCCTGTTGCTTCTGGCCATGGAGCCGCCGGTCGGCCGCTCGGCCGACGACCTGATCGACGAGAAGGTGCAGGTGCTGCGCGCCATTCGCACGCTGACCAAGGACGATGTCGTGCGCGGCCAGTTCGACGGCTATCTGGCCGAGCCGGGCGTCAGGCCCAACTCCCCGGTCGAGACCTTCGCCGCGGTGCGCTTCTTCGTCGACACCTGGCGCTGGCGGGACGTGCCTTTCTTCATCCGCGCCGGCAAGAACATGCCGGTGCACGCCACCGAGGTGGTCGTGCGTATGAAGCGGCCGCCGCTCGACGTCTTCGACCCCATCAAGCCGGGCGACGCCAATTATGTGCGCTTCCGCATCGACCCGCAGGTGGCGATCTCGATCGGCGCCCAGCGCAAGGTCGCCGGCGACGACATGATCGGCGAGCAGGTGGAGCTGACCGCGCTCGACGACACCAAGGGCGACATGCCGCCCTATGAGCGGCTGATCGGCGACGCCATGAACGGCAACGGCCAGCTGTTCACGCGCCAGGACGCGGCCGAGCTTGCCTGGCGCATCGTCGGCCCGGTGCTGGGCGACACCGCGGCGCCGGCAATCTATGCCCCCAAGACCTGGGGGCCGGTCGATGCCATGAACGGCTTCGGCCCACCCGATGGCTGGATCAATCCGAGCAAATAATTTTCGGGGAGGACGGGATGGCGAAGGCAGCAAAGAAAGCGGCGGCGACCGGCGATCCGATCGTGCTCACCGTCGATGTCGGCGGCTCGCATGTGAAGATCCTCACCAGCGCAGGCGGCGAGATGCGCCGCGTCGCGTCCGGACCGAGCCTGACCCCGGACCAGGTCGTCTCGTCGGTCAAGAAACTGGCCGAAGGCCTGGACTACGACGTCATCTCGATGGGTTATCCCGGCCCTGTACGCGACAACAAGCCCTCGCTCGATCCCTTCAATCTCGGCAAGGGCTGGAACGGCTATGATTTCACCGCCGCTTTCGGCAAACCGGTGAAGCTCGTCAACGACGCGCTGATGCAGGCGATCGGCAGCTATGACGGCGGCCGCATGCTGTTCCTCGGCCTCGGCACGGGCCTGGGCGCCGCCATGATCATCAAGAATGTCGGCCAGCCCATGGAGCTCGCCCATCTGCCCTACAAAAGGGGGGCGACTTTCGAGGATTATGTCGGCGAACGCGGCCTGGTGAAGCACGGGAAGAAGAAGTGGCGCAAATATGTTTTCGACGTTGTCGACAGGCTTCGCGCCGCCTTGCAGCCGGACTATGTCGTGATCGGCGGCGGCAATGTCGACAAGCTCGATCAATTGCCTGAAAAGTCCCGGCGCGGCGACAACACTCGCGCTTTCGAGGGTGGATTTCGTCTGTGGCGCGACAAGGCGCTGGTCGTCTGATATAGTTACATTTCAGTATAATTGTTCAAAACAGCGTGTATTGACGCAACAAAACGTTGCGCCGCGCAGATTTGCCGACTAGGAATTCGCCGGCCTGCGGCCCCTGCGGCTTCCCGAATTCGCAAACAACGCTCGCAGCGCTTCGACAGTACACCGCGAAAACCGGATCGTTTTCGCGACCTTGCGGCAGAAATGGAGGGACTACGTGGACGAGGACACCAGCACAGCCAGGGAAATCGACCTGCTCGAGCTCACCGCTCATATCGTATCGGCCTATGTCGCCAAAAACCGCCTGCCTGCTTCCGACCTGGGCGGACTGATCGCCAGCGTTGCCTCGTCGATCGGCGGGATCAGCCAGCCCGCGGAGCCCGCGCCGCCTCCGCCGGTCCCCGCCGTCAATCCCAGGCGCTCGGTGACGCCGGACTACATCATCTGCCTCGAGGACGGGAAGAAGTTCAAGTCGCTGAAGCGCCATATCGGCGTGCATTTCGGCCTGACGCCGGAGGCCTACCGCACCAAATGGGGCCTGCCGGTGGATTACCCGATGGTCGCTCCCAACTATGCGGCCTCGCGCTCGCAGCTCGCCAAGTCGATCGGCCTCGGCCGCAAGGCGGAGCCGGAGCCGGTGAAGCCTGCCAGGGGCAGGAAGGCCAAAGCCCCGGCCTGAAATAACGCGCCTGCACCAATGGTCTAAGGAAGCCTGCCGAGGAATCAGCCTTGGCAGGCTTCCTGCTTTTATGGCTTGGATACCGTTCCACCAGGCAATTCCAGGAAAGCGATACGGAATTGCGTCAAAACAGGACGGGCGGTCTGTTTAAAACGATGCACCGCTGGGGACATGGTCATGAACTACGCCAGGATGGTGATCGAGAAGGAAGCGCCGGAGGAATACGGCTACGAGCGCATCCGCTACAACCTTTCCGAAAGCTCGATCGCCGACCAGAAACTCTCCGACATCGGTCTCGCGCTGCCCGACCTCACCTTGTTCTATGGCGAGCATCGCGGCGACAGGGAACTGCGGGCGCTTATCGCCGGGCAGGACAGCGGTCTTTCCCCCGATGATGTGCTGGTGACCGCTGGCGCGGCCGGCGCGCTGTTCATCATCGCCACGTCGCTTCTGTCGGCCGGCGACCATCTCGTGGTCGTGCGGCCGAACTACGCCACCAACATCGAGACACCGAAGGCGATCGGCTGCGCCATCTCCTATATCGATCTTGATTTCGACGAGGGCTTTGCCATCGACATCGACCGTGTGAAGGCAGATCTGCGGCCGAACACCAGACTGATCAGCGTCACCTGCCCGCACAACCCGACCGGCACGATGATGACACGCGCCGACCTCGACGCGCTGATTACGCTTGCGGAGAGCCGCAAATGCCGCCTGCTGGTCGACGAGACCTACCGCGACCTTTCCTATGGCGCCCGGTTGCCGTCGGCGGCCTCGCTCAGCTCCGCCGCCATCAGCGTCTGCTCGCTGTCCAAGGCTTTCGGCATTCCGGGCATCCGCATCGGCTGGCTGGTGACCCGCGATCCGCAATTGCAGGAGACCTTCCTCGCCGCAAAGGAGCAGATCGGCATCTGCGGCAGCGTCATCGACGAGGCGATCGCGCGCGCCACGCTCGAACGCCGTGATGCCTTCCTCGCCTCGCTGCTCCCCGAAATGGCCAGGCGCCGCGACATCGTTCAATCCTGGATCGACGGCGAGCCTCTCGTCGACTGGGTGCGGCCGCAAGGCGGCGTCGTCGGCTTCCCACGGCTCACTCTCGATGCCGGCTTCGACCTTGACGGGTTCTATACCAGGCTGCTGGAGGAATACGGCACCTATGTCGGCCCTGGCCACTGGTTCGAGATGCCGAGACGCTTCTTCCGCCTCGGTTTCGGCTGGCCGACGGAAGCGGAGTTGCGCGGCGGGATCGAGGCCATCTCGGCCGCGTTGAGAGGCTGAACGCCCCCTCACCAGGGCAGGGAATTCCGATTTTCTTCGCGCCAGGGCGGATTTTTTGCGCGCATGGCAAGACGAACTGGGCTAAAGGGTTGCGGCCGGACCAGCGCCCACCGTGGAAGTGCCCCGCCGGCCATTGTCGCAAAGGGGCCCTCTGATCATGACCGTCGAAGCAACGTCACCAGACCAGCGTTACGCCGCGTTCCGGCACCGCCCGTTCCTCAGCTATTGGACGGCGCGCTTTCTCACCACCTTCGCCACCATGATCGTCTCGGTCGCCGTCGGCTGGCAAGTCTATGATTTGACGCGCGATCCGTTCGACCTCGGCATTGTCGGCATCGTCCAGTTCCTGCCCTCGCTGCTCCTAGTCCTGGTCACCGGCGTGGTGGCCGACCGCTTCGGCCGCCGGCTGATCATGACGCTGGCGACCCTGGTCGAGGCCGGCTGTGCCTTGGCCCTGCTGCTTCTGACGCTGCGTGGCCTGACCAGCCCTTTGCCGATCTTCCTCGTGCTGGTCATGTTCGGCATAGCCCGCGCCTTCTACGGCCCGGCCTCGTCCTCACTGTTCGCCAATCTGGTGCCGCAGGAAGATTTCGCCAACGCGATCGCCTGGAACTCGTCGGCCTGGCAGACGGCGACCATCGTCGGCCCGGTCGCTGGCGGCCTGCTCTACGGCGTGTCGGCGGAAGTCGCCTACGCCACCGCCGCGGTCCTGATGCTCGCCGCCGGGCTGCTCATCTTCACCATCCCGAAACCCGCCCAGCAGACGGCCACCGACAAGCCGACGATGCAGACGCTGTTTGCCGGCTTCGGCTATATCTGGGGCGAGAAGATCGTGCTCGGCGCGATCTCGCTCGACCTGTTCGCCGTGCTTCTGTCGGGCGCCTCGGCGCTGCTGCCGGTCTATGCGCGCGACATCCTCGAGCTCGGCCCCTGGGGCCTTGGCCTGCTGCGCTCGGCGCCCGGCATCGGCGCCATCTGCGTCGCCGTCTGGCTCGCCGGCCACCCGATCCGCAACCATGCCGGCAAGATCATGCTGGGCTTCGTCGCTTTGTTCGGCGCATTCACCGTGCTGTTCGGCGTCTCGACCGTCACCTGGCTGTCGATCGCTGCACTTGCCCTGCTCGGCGCCACCGACATGTTCAGCGTCTATATCCGCGAGACGCTGATCCAGCTCTGGACGCCGGACGAGGTGCGCGGCCGCGTCAACGCCGTCAACCAGGTCTTCGTCGGCGCCTCAAACGAGGTCGGCGAATTCCGCGCCGGCACCATGGCGGCGCTGATCGGCACGGTTCCCGCCGTGGTGATCGGCGGCATCGGCGCCATCGCCGTCGCCGGCCTATGGGCCTATCTGTTCCCGGCGCTGCGGCAGGTAAGGCATCTCAACAGCCGCAATTGATTGGGCGCCGGCCCTAAGCCGCGGATCCGACGCCTGGGCGAGGCAGCTTGCGCCAATATTCGCAACCGCCTTCATCGGTTGACCGATCGCTACACCCACCAAAGCTGCACTCCTTGGGCAACGTGAATGGTTTCACGGTGCGACCGCTCCCGTTTGTTATTATCCGGCCGGCGAGTAATGCGGCGACAATGGGGGCAGGCTTATGTTTCATTCCAGACGCATGTCCTGGTCAGATCTTGTCTTGGCCAGGTTGATTGTCCTGCTTGTCACGCTAATTGCCTGGCCAATCAGCGGAGCGAAGGCGCAGGAAGTGGAGACGGTTCGTGTCGCCACTTTCAATGCCTATCTGCTTTCTCCGATCTTCAAATGCGCCAATCCGAATTTCGCGGACTGCCTTGTGCAGATTCAGGGTCAGACCGAAAAACAGGCCGAGCATCTGGCCGACACTATCCTGAAGAACACTGACCGCTTCGATATAATCGCCATTAACGAGGCGTGGGATGAGGACGCCAAGCAGATCCTCATCGACAAGCTCAAGCCCGTCTATCCGAATTATGTCCGCAAGATCGACGCTGCGCTGCTGAAGGTGCGACCGCAGGCCATTGTCGACGCCATCACCAGTCTCGACCCGGCGGCTGCCGTGGCGATTTATGGCGAGCCGGTCGAAAAGATCGACGGCGAGGACAGCGGTCTGATGTTGTTTGCCAAGAAGGATTTCAAATTCCTGCCGCTGCCCGACGACAGCTTCAAATGGGGCAGGAACGACGGCGAGACGCTGGATGCGGTGACCGACGAGGTCGGCTTCACCCTCTACGACCGTTGCGGCGGTGTCGACTGCCTGTCGGGCAAGGGCGCGGCGATCGTGCGGTTGCTGCATTTGCCTTCGCAAAGCAACTACACAGTCGTTTTCACCCACATGCAGGCTGATTATTTCGACAAGAGTCCGCCCGAGCTGCACCCCGGCGCGCGCGATGCGCAGTTCGACCAGATTGAGAAGCTGATCGAGACGACGCTGTCGCCACTGACGCCCGCGCAGCGCAAGCGCGAGCGCGTGCTGGTGATGGGCGACATGAACGTGCCCCTTTTCCACCAGCCGACGAGCGAATGGGCGCGCCGTTTCGCCACCCCCGGCACATACTGGACGTCGCAGCATTACGACAGCTGGGCGGCGACCAACCGCGCCGATGACGGTATCTCCAACTCTATCGACAACGAGCGCTACGACTACATCCTCGCCGCGCCGAGGCCTTATCTAAGCGGCGGCATCGAGGGACCGATCTGCGTTCAGCACGTGACCATCCCGCTCGATTTTGCCGACCTCGAAAGCGACCACAATCTGCTGACCGCCGACCTCAACCTGGGCAACAATTTTTGCAGCCCGTCTATCGCCTATCCGGTCAATCTGACCGCGAAGAAGGGCTCGGACGGCAAGCCGCAAGCTGAAGAACTGATCGACTTCAGGAACGGCCAGGACGTCACTCAGATCCGCTATCCGGGGTCCATGCAATGGTTCCATGTCGTGCACCAGGACGCCGGCAGCTATTCGATCGGACCCGACAGTCCGGACGTCAACATCGATATCTTTCGGCCCTCCAACATGACGAAGCCGATCTCCAGCTACTATGGCAGCACCAGGACCGTGCACGACGGCGAGCATATTTTCACCGTCCACACCTATGCGCTGCCGAAGGAGTTCTTCATCCGCGTCACCGGCAAGGACCGCAAGTGGCAGGGCAATTATGCGCTCCTGGTCCGCCGCCACACATGTGCCACGAAGGAAGAGGCCTGCCCCCTGCAGCCGGGCGAACCACCGCAGTTTGCGACCCTCACCGAGGCCGGCAGCCTGCTGGGCAGCCAGGATGAGGCGTGGTTCCGTTTCGATGTCGTCGGGCAGGCCGACAGCGGCGCCGACCAGACCGTCACCCTGACGGCCGATGGTCTGCCCGATCCGGCGGGCTACAAGGCTACACTGGAGGAGTTCGACGATCCGCACGGCGGCGAGCCACCGATCGCGGTCTCCGGCACCAGCCGCATCATCAGCGGCGCCATGGGCGGCGGCACGCATGGCTATCTCGTCATCCGCCAGGCGGCGGCAGGAAGCCAGGCCGTGCGGGTGCGCGCCTCGATGCAGACCACTGTGCGCAATCTGGAACTGAAGGCGCTGATCTGCGAGGACGAGACCAATCCCGAATTCGGCTCCGACGACATCTTCACGCAACTGTCGATCGACAGCCGCACCATCCGCTTCCCGGCTTCCGGCGAGGTTGAGTTCGACTGCGACGACTCCGCCGATCAGAAGGACTGGGCGGCGCGATTCGGCAGTTCTGAGCTCACATTTGTCGACCGCGCCGGGCTGAAGCTGTTTGAGCAGGACGACACCAGCCCGGACGATCCCAGCCACGTCAGAGAGTTTCCGGACCTGCCAGCCGGTGCCAGCTCGATCGACGGCGTGCGCAACCCGCTGATCTGGAATTTCGAAGGCGGCCGCTACCGGCTCAACTACGAGCTGAGGATGAGGAAGAATGAACCGGCGGCGGCAGCGCCGTAATCCAGCTCGTCCGGTCCGTCACCTCCACGCGATAGCCGATGCCGCGCCTGGCGGGCGGCGATCGGCGGCGAGATGAGGCGCAGTCCCGAGTTGAATTGCCACCACGGTGCAGGTCACGCACTCGCAACCGCTGCGATTGCTCCACCTGCAGTTCACTACTCCGAAAAGCTCACGCTGACGCCGCGCTGGCGAAAATAGGCCTGCATCAACTTGCGGCCGGCGCGGTTGTTCTGCACCAGCTTGGCCGGATCGAACACCGCCTGTTTCTTCCCCTCCCGCGCCAGCGCCGCCTTGAGGGTCGCGATATGCGCATCGAGGTCAGCATTGTCCGCGCGGAGCGAGGCATAGATATTTTCGGTCGCCTCGGCCAACGTCAGTTCGCTCACAGTGTGTTCCTTTGGTTGATCAGGCGGCGCCTTAGCACAGATTCGCGGCTCCGCCGATAGCGATGAGATTGTCAGCGCAAGGGGCCGCTGATTGGTGCCATGTTGTCCGGCAATCGATGGCATCCTCGCTATCGCGGGTTTGCGGCATGGTGAGAACGCCAGGTGCGGCACCCGGACGGCCGCAACTTGATCGAGCGCCGGCCACCGGATTCGACGTTTGCCGCTATCGGCATCCGCCGGCAACGAACGATATGGGCCGTGAGCGGACTGGCTCTACAGAGGCTCTTCAAAAAGGAGACGCCTATTTTTTGCTAATCCGGGAGCCGTACTTCGCATTCTCGCATAAGCCAGGGATCACCATGGGCCATGAGCTTTCCCTGATCGACAAGGGCCACGATGCGAGTCAGCAGCATCAGGTCGCCGACCTGGATATATGGCTCCATATTGTGTCCCATGGTCTCGGCGATGACGCGTGCAACCTTGCGCCAATCCTTGCTGGCCCGCTCTAGAAGCAGCTCATCGAAGACATCCGCAGGCGCCGAGACGAGCCCAGAATCGGCGACGATACGGAACGGTGCGTTTTCGGATTTCAACGTTCGCCAGCGTCGCGCGGCCTCCTCTCGTTCCTTGGTCGTCATCGCGCGCTCTGTGCCGAACAACAAGGCGAGTTCCGTTTCGCTCATGAGCGAAACGGCCTGCGTGGGGTTCGACAGTCGCGGCTTGCCGTCGGGCCGCGTCAACGGCATTTGCAACCCGGTGACGTCGATGATGTCGTAGGGGCGGTCGCCGAGGTGATCCACCAGGGCCAGGAAGAAAGCATGCTCCTGGGCACTATGGCGTCCGACCCAGACGACGAGGCGGTCCGAGGTCGACATGATTTGCTTCCAGAAACCGTCGAAATCGACGTCGTACTCGTCATACTCGTCGTATATCGAGGCCCACCAGCGCGCTCGCGCCGAAGACTCCGGGGAACCAATTGGGCCGCAGCTGAGATTGTCGCGAAAACTGATCACATCGTCGGTACGCCCGCTTGAGCGGATCGCCCGGCGAAGCGAACCACCCGCCGAATGGCCGGGCGCGATGTGCAGTATGCCGCTGCGCCACCTGTACGTTCCGTCGGCGTTCAGATCCCTTTTGAAATAGTCGGTGCGGGAAAGCGTGACATGGACGACCAACCGTCCATCCGACTGTAGTAGCCGGTAGTTGGAAGTTTGGCCGGACGACCATTGGGCGGCGAAGCGGACTTCTTCATTCCAGGAGGTCAAGCCTTGGATCTCTGCCAGTTCACCGCTGGAACCATCGATGGCACACACGACGAGGTGACCATCGACACTCTTGATCTCGATCGTCGCGGTCGTGTGCCGGTCGTTCCCAGCAATCCAGCGACCAACAAAATCCTCCATCGGCACGACCTTGATCCTCTCCATTGCTCAAACACAGATTAGCTCAGCCGTCGCGCCGATGCACCTGGCGTGCCCGTTGTCGATCGAGAGAGGCAACTCGTGCAATGACCCGAATGCAGGCGCAAAGCTGTCGTCCGTGCCTTGGCAGGCATAGGTTGTCCTCGGGTTAAGCCGGCCGTTCATGGCAATCGGCCACCGCCCTATTCCACAGCCGGCCTGCCAAAAATCAGCGCCAAAAACTCGCCCAGCCAGCGCTTGAGGTGCATGTCCCAGATCAGCCGGCCGCCGAGATGGTCGCGGCCGGGCTGGGCGCCGGGCAATTCGAAGCGATGCGCGCCGCGCACCACCCAGCGCTGCATCATCACCCTTGTCAGCTCGCCATGGAACTGGATGCCCCAGGCATTCTCGCCGTAGCGGAACGCCTGGTTGGGATAGGTTTCCGCCGTCGCCAGCAGCGTCGCTTCCTTCGGCAGCGAAAAGCCCTCGCGGTGGAATTGATAGACCATCTCCGGCCAGTGCAGCAGCTTCTTGCCGGCTTCGGTCGCTTTCAGCGGATACCAGCCGATCTCGACCAGGCCTTCGCCGTGGCCCTCGACCTTGCCGCCGAGATGGTTGGCGAGCATCTGCGCCCCGAGGCAGATGCCGAGGAACGGCCGGTTCTCCTTGAGCGGGATTTCCAGCCAATCGGTCTCGCGGCGGACGAACTCATCCTCGTCATTGGCGCTCATCGGCCCGCCGAAGATAACTGCGCCGGCATGACCGTCCAGCGTGCAGGGCAATTCGTCACCCAATGGCGGACGGCGGATGTCGAGGTCGAAGCCTTCTTCCAAGAGCATGTGGCCGACGCGGCCGGGGCTCGAAGCCTCCTGATGCAGCACGATCAGGATTTTTGGTCTCGGGCTCGGTCTGGGTGGCATGGAAGGCGAAGGATCCTGTTATTCGTCGCTCGATTCGCCCCGCGCGCCGGGCATCTCGGCCGCCGCCTTGCGGCGCGCCTCGATGCGGTCGCGACGCTCGACGCCGATCAGCTCGGCGACCCGCCAGACTGTGTTGTCCTCGAGCTCGTCAAGCTCGCCATCGGCATAGACGATTTCCCACATCAGGCCGATGAAGGCCTTGCGCGCCTCGGCGTCGAGGTCGCGCTTGAGCACGCGGGTGAAGGCGTAGAGGTCGATCGCCTCGTTGTCGGCGCGCTCACCGGCCGCCGCCAGCGCATCGAGCTCCTTGCCGCTCACCGAATAGGTCTCGGCCAGGATCTGCTTGAACCGTTCCCATTCGACGTCCTGGCGCACGCCGTCGGCGTTCATCACATGATAAAGCAGCGCCGAAGCCGCGACACGCGGATCGTCGGCGCTCGGCTTGGCCTCGCGCCCGGCCGGCAGATCCCTCAGGAAGGACAATACGCGCTCGAACATCGATGTTTTTTCCCTGCCCACCAAACCGGTCCCAGAACACAGCCTCAGAACAAACGAAACCGGCGCGGCGATTTTTCCGCTTCTTCTTCCGGCGCGACGCCAGGATCATCCGGCAGAGGCGGCAGCTCCGAATCCTGCCCGATGCTTTGCGCCTCGCCGGCTGCATCGGCAGCCGCCATGTCTTTCTCGCCGCCATTCGCCGGCGCCGGCTTCTGCGCTGGAGCGTCGGGGACAATGTCGATCGCCTTGCCGTCCGCCGCGGGCGCGGCTGCGATCGCCGGCACCGGGAGATCGGTCTCGCTGTCGATCAGCTGGCCAAGCCGCTCCATCGGCGCACGCCACGTGAAGGCATCGAGCTTGCCGGTGACCGGCGACACCGGCACCCAGCGCTCGGAAATGACGCCGTCCGCCACCCAGGCCGGATCGCGCGGCGCGCGCACCGCCTTCGACAGCAGTTGCCGCACCTTGCCCTGGTCGCCGGTCTCGGCTCCCTCGATATCGGCGAGCAGAAGATAGGCGCCCTCGCGACGATCCATGCGGATCGCGGCCTCTGCCTCGCGCCGCGCGGTGGCGAAATCCTGAGCATCGAGCGCCGCGCGCGCCACGGCCATCGACGACTCCGGATGATTCCTCTTCAATTCCTGCAGCTTCTTCGCGCGGTTCACACGATCGAGCACGGCGTCGCCCGGCCTGGCATGGGTGTAGAGCTCGGCGATGTCGGGATGCGGCTCGACTTTCCAGGCGGCTTCCAGGATCTTGGAGCCCTTGCGCACGTCGTTTTGCCGGATAACCAGATCGGCGGCGATCACCGCGGCTGGCGCGAAATCCGGCGCCAGCTTGTTGGCTTCGAGGGCCGCCGTACGAGCAGCGTTCGGGTCGCTGTCGACCAGCGCCTGCGCCTTGGCGGTGAGCAGCACGGCGCGGCGGCGGTTGGCGGCGTCGCGCTCGATCTGCCTGGTCGATTTCTGCGCCTCGACCAGCTTCAGCGCGCCGTCCCAGTCGCCGCGTTCGGTGAGTTCCTCCAGCGTCGATTCCGCCGCCCAGGCAAGCTGCGGCGCCACCGCCGCGGCGCGGCCGGCATAGTGACGCGCGGCATTGCGGTCGCCGAGGCGCTCGGCCTCCAGATAGAGCCCGCGCAGGCCGAGCAGCCGCATCTCGGGATCGTCGAGCATGCGCTCGAATTTCTCCCGCGCGCCTTCATGGTCACCTTCGAGCAGCGAGGCCTGGGCGTCGAGCAGGTTGATCAGCGGCTCCTGGTCGGAGTTGATCAGCTTGGCCGCCTCCTTGGTCTTCTTGCGCGCCAGCGCGCCGTCGCCGGCGCCGGCGGCGATCATGCCCGTCGAAAGTGCCTGGTAGCCGCGGTCGCGGCGGCGCACCCGGAAATAACGCGAGATAGTGTAGGGACTGTTCCACAGCGACTTGATCAGCCACCAGACGATCATCACCGCGGCCACAACGGCGACGATCGCCACCGCCGCCACCATCAGCGTGACCTGGTACTGGTAGCCGTTGAAGGTGACGAGCATATCGCCCGGGCGGTCCGCCAGCCAGGCAAAGCCGAGCCCGAGCGCGAAGACGACGGCGAGGAAGACGAGGAGGCGGATCATCTTGTCTCCTTTAAGCCTTCGTCGCGCCGGCAATCAGCGCTTCGAGCTGCTTTTCGACCTCCAGCCGCGCCTTCAGTTTGCCGGCAAAGTCGGCGCCGGCCGTCTTTGCCGCGTCCGGCAGCGTGTCATATTCGCCGAGCGCCTTGGCGTAATCGCCCTGGTTGACCGCAACTTCCATGCGGGCGACGGTTTCCGGCACGCCCTTGCCCTCGACGGCGCCGACCGGCCGCACCCTGACCAGCGATTCCGCGCTCGACACCAGGCTCTGGAAGAAGCCGGCATTCTGGTCGGCCGGCTTTGCCGCATCGACCATGGCGTTGGCGGCGGCATCGGCCTCCGCAGCGATGGTGGCGCGGGTCGGCACGCCCTTTTCGGCATAGGAGCGCAGCGCCGCGAGCTCGGGCGCGTCCGGCGCGATCGCCGCGAAGGTGTCGAGCTCGGTCGCGAACGGCGCGCCGCGATCGAGCGCCGACTTCAGTGCCGAGGCGGCGATCGCCAGCGCGATCTTGGGTTGCGAGGCCTGCGCCTCGACCTTGCCGGAAAGCTGCGACACGGACTGCTCCAGCGCAGCCACTCGGCCGTCCTCGGCCTTGGCCGCGTCACCGGTCGATTTCACCAGCGCGTCGAGCCCGGCGATCTTCTCGTTGAGCGGACCGAGATCGGCGGGCGCCGCATTGCCGTTCTTCTGCAGCTCGGCAATGCTCGTCTCGATCTGGCCGACCTTGTCGCCGAGCGCCTTGAGCGCGGCGCCGTCGCCGCCTTGTCCGGCCGAGGATTTCAGCGCCGCGACATCGGCCTTGACCTGATCGAGCGCCGAGGACAGGCCGTCGACCTTGGCCGAGGTGTCGCCGCTTTCCTTCAGCGCCGCGATCTCGGTTTTCAGCGAAGCGATCTCGCCGTTGACGTCATCGAGCGATCCTCCGTTCGATCCCGGCGCGCCAATCAGCCCGACCGCTTGCAGCAAGCCGGCGCCGGCAAGCGCGATCACGCCGCCGACGACACCGGCGGCCATGGCATTGACGCCGGTTCTGCGTGGTGGCTGCGGCACGCGATCCTCGCTCCTCGTTTCGCCTGGCCTTGATGCCGAGGCGCCGGCGCCAGGCGCGGATGCGTTCTCGAAATTGTCGTCGAAGCCCTTGGGCTGGCTCTTCGGCGCGTCGGACCCGCCGGGATACGGCGCCTCCGGCTCGTCGTTGCCGGCCTCTGATTTATCGGCAGTTGCCTGGGCGGCGTCGCTATGCTCCCACGGCTCGATATCGGCCTGCTCGGCATGGATCGGCTCTTCCGGCGCCTCCGGTTGCGACGCGGCGGCCGCCTCTTCCGCCTTCGCCTCGTCGGTCTGCGCGGCATTGGCCTCGGCCTTGGCGGCATCCTCGTCGGTGATTCGCGAGACGGCGCCGGGCTCGAGTTCGATGGTCACCGGCTCGCGCCGGGTCTTCGAATGTCGCATCTTCGGCGTCTTGACCATGCTTTGGGCTCCGCGAACTGGCTTGAGGATGGTTCAAAGGGTCCAGGGGATGCTCTAGCACATCACCAAGCGGTGAAAAGGGGCGGTGTGATGACGCGGCTCAGCCGGGCAGCGACAAAAGCGCCAGCAACGCGTCTTCCTCGGGCTTGGATGCGGCGCGGACCCTGTTACCGGCAAACCCTTCCAGCGGCTCGGCGACACGGGCCGAGAGCGCCAGGAATTCCGTCTTTTCAAAGAGATGCCGCAGCGTTGGCCGCGCAATCAGGCTGGCCAGCGCGGCGCTGGCCTTGGCCGAATAAAGCAGCGCGGCCTCGACCGGCAGGCCCGACAGGCGAGCGACCACGTCGGCATCGCCATAGCCGACACCTGTCGTGTCGTAGGTCTCGATCGCCTGGACGTGCACGCCGGCCGCCGCCAACCGCCGCTCGAACCGCGGGAAGCGGACGCGGCCGCACAGGTAGACGATCGCCTTGCCGGCAAGGCCGCCGGCGATGGCATCGGCCAGCGCCTCGGCCTCGCCCGGACCTTCCGTGACGGAGAGGAATCCCGCCGCGCGGCAGGCTTCCGCCGTCCTCTTTCCGACCGCGTGGCAAGGCAGGCGCGCAAGCGGCGCGATCAGCGCCTTCGGCGCATGCCGCGCCGCATTGGCGCTGGTGACGACGACCGCGACGCCATCGGCGCCGAGGCTCGCCTCGACCGGCAATGCGCTCGTCTCGGTCAACGGCAGCAAGATCGGCTGGAATCCCAGGGCTTCGAGGCGCCGTGCCGTGCGCGACGCGCCCGGCTCCGGCCTCGTCACCAGGACGCGGACCATCTCAGGCCCAGCCGTCGAAGAATGTCGCACCAGCCCTGGCGCGGACCGTGCGCGCCGCGTCCAGGCCGATCTCCGCCGCGTCGGCAGCCTCGCCTTCCAACCGGACCTCGTGCGATTGCGTGCCGTCGGGCGAGATGATCAGCCCGGCGAAGGAGAGTTTCTCGCCCGACACCGTCGCATGGCCGGCGATCGGCGTGCGGCAGGAGCCGTCGAGCGCGGCGAGGAAGGCGCGCTCGCAGGTGAGCGCCTGGCCGGTCGGCACATGATGGATCGCCGCCAGCATCATCTCGACGTCGCGGTCGCCGATGCGGGTTTCGATGCCGATCGCGCCTTGCCCCGGCGCCGGCGGAAAAGCCTCCAGCGGCATCAGGTCAGTGACGACATGTTCGAGGCCGAGCCGCTTCAGCCCGGCATAGGCAAGGATGGTGCCTTCGGCCACGCCCTCGTCCAGCTTGCGCAGCCTGGTCTGCACATTGCCGCGGAAGATCACCACGTCGAGATCCGGCCGCATGCGGCGGAGCAGCGCCTGGCGCCGCAGCGATGACGATCCGACCGTGGCGCCATGCGGCAGGTCGGCGATCCGCTTCGCCGTCTTGCCGATGAAGGCGTCGCGCGCGTCCTCGCGCGGCAGGAAGGTGACAAGCTCCAGCCCGTCGGGCAGCACCGTCGGCATGTCCTTCGACGAATGCACGGCGATGTCGATGCGGCGCTCGAGCAGCGCTTCCTCGATTTCCTTGGTGAACAGCCCCTTGCCGCCGGCCTCCGACAGCGGCCGGTCCTGGATGCGGTCGCCGCTGGTCGAGATCGGCACCACCTCGAACGCCTCTTCGGGCAGGCCATGCGCCTGCATCAGCCGCGCCCGCGTCTCATGCGCCTGGGCCAATGCCAGCGGGCTGCCGCGTGTTCCGATTTTCAAAGTTTGCATGGCGCGCGGTCCGTGATAACCCCCGGGGCAGCTTGAGGTCTGCCGGGCCTTTTCCTAATTGGGATTGGCCGGTGATACAATCATAGAGGCCAGCGACCAATTGATCCGCGTTCTGGGCATTGAGACGAGTTGCGACGAGACGGCGGCCAGCGTGGTGGCGTTGGACGGCGTCGCCGCGCCCGAAATCCTGTCCAACATCGTGCTCAGCCAGATCGAGGAGCACGCGGCCTTTGGCGGCGTCGTGCCCGAGATCGCTGCGCGCGCCCATGTCGAGGCACTGGACGGCATCGTCGAGGCAGCGCTCGCCGATTCGGCCGTGTCGCTCGATGAGGTCGACGCGATCGCCGCGACAGCAGGGCCGGGTCTGGTCGGCGGGCTGATCGTCGGCCTGATGACAGCCAAGGCAATCGCCGCCGCCACCAACAAGCCGTTGATCGCCATCAACCATCTCGAAGGCCACGCGCTGACGGCGCGGCTGACCGACGGCCTCGATTTTCCTTATCTTCTCCTGCTCGTTTCCGGCGGCCACACCCAGATCGTCGCGGTGCGCGGCGTCGGCGATTACCAGCGCTGGGCGACCACCATAGACGATGCGCTGGGCGAAGCCTTCGACAAGACCGCCAAGATGCTCGGCCTGCCCTATCCCGGCGGCCCGAATGTCGAGAAGGCGGCCGCCAGCGGCGATGCAGGCCGCTTTGCCTTCCCGCGCCCGATGAAGGGCTCGGCGCAGCCCGATTTCTCCTTCTCCGGTTTGAAGACGGCGGTGCGCCAGGCGGCGACGGCAATCGCGCCCTTGAGCGACCAGGACGTCGCCGACATCTGCGCCTCCTTCCAGGCGGCGGTGGCGGACGCGCTGGGCGATCGTGTCGGCCGCGCCCTTGCCCGGTTCCGCCGGGAATTTCCGGACCAGGCGAAGCCGGCGCTGGTCGTTGCCGGCGGCGTCGCCGCCAACCGCACGATCAAGGCGACGCTCGAAGTGTTGTGTTCCGAGGCCGGCTTCGCATTCGTCGCGCCGCCGCAGAAGCTTTGCACCGATAATGCGGCGATGATCGCCTGGGCCGGCATCGAGCGGCTGCGCGCCGGCATCGCCGACGAAAACGCCGCCGATTTCGTGCCGCGCTCGCGCTGGCCGCTCGACAGTGTTTCCGCGCCCCTGGTCGGCTCGGGCCGGCGTGGTGCCAAGGCATGACCAAGAGGAGCACGAGCGGCTGGCGCATCTCGGTGCTGGGCGGCGGCGCCTGGGGCACGGCGCTGGCGCTGGCCATGCTGCGCGCCGGCCATGACGTCCGGCTCTATGCGCGCGACACTGAGACCGTCGCCGCCATTGCCCGCGGCGAGAACCCGCGCTACCTGCCCGGCGTCAGCATCGAGCCCGGCATCGCGGCCACCAGCGACATTGCCGCGGCGCTTGACGGCGCCGACTGCGTGCTCGCCGTGACGCCGGCGCAGTCGCTGCGCGCTGTGCTGGCCAATGCCCGCAACCATGTTCCCGCAGGCGTGCCGCTGGTACTCTGCGCCAAGGGTATCGAGCGCGACACCGGCGCGCTGCTCTCGGCGATCGTCGAGGAGAGCCTGCCGGGCAATCCGGTCGCGGCACTTTCCGGCCCGAGCTTCGCCAGCGACGTCGCGCGCGGCCTGCCGACGGCCGTGGTGGTTGCCGCCCGCGATGCGGAATTGGCGGCCGAGCTTGCCGCGCGCTTCTCAGCGGAGAACCTGCGCTGTTATTCGAGCGACGACCTGATCGGCGTCGAGATCGGCGGCGCGCTGAAGAACGTCTTTGCCATTGCCGCCGGTGCCGTCACCGGCGCGGGCCTCGGCGCCAGCGCCCAGGCCGCCATGGTGACGCGCGGCTTCGTCGAATTGCGCCGCATCGGCGCCGCTTTCGGCGCCCGGCCGGAAACGCTGATGGGGCTTTCCGGCCTCGGCGACCTCTTGCTCACCTGTTCTTCCGCGCAGTCGCGCAATTTCGCCTATGGCTTGGCGCTCGGCCAGGGCAAGCCGCTTGCCGGCCTGCCGCTGGCCGAAGGCGTGCCCACGGCGGGGATTGCCGCCCGCATCGCCGCCGAGCGCGGCATCGAGGCGCCGATCATCTCGGCCGTTGCCGCCATCCTCGACGGCAAGGTGACGATCGGCCAGGCCGTGACCGCGCTGATGACAAGGCCGCTCAAAACCGAAACCGACATCTGACCATCGGAGTTGAAAATGCTGTTTGCGTTGATTTGCAAGGACAAGCCCGGCAGCCTGCAGCTGCGCGTCGACACGCGGCCGGCGCATGCGGCGTTCCTGGAAGGCCTGATCGCCGAGGGCAAGCTTGCCTTTGCAGGGCCTTTCCTCGACGCCGACGGCAAGCCCGACGGCAGCCTGGTGATGATCGAGGCGCCGGACATGGCTGCTGCCCAAGCCCTGGCTGCCGCCGACCCCTACGCCAAGGCCGGCCTGTTCGAAAGCGTCGAGATCCGTGTATGGAACTGGGTCTTCCAGAAGCCCGCCGGCGCATGATCGTTCGCTGCTCTCGCCGCAATGACGGCGAGAGAGTAAGCATAGACGGGAACGTCATGCGTGGCGGTGCGACAAAGCGATGGGACAAACGATATGAACTACTGGCTGTTCAAGTCCGAACCCTCGGTCTTTTCCTTCGAGGCGCTGAAGGCCAAAGGCAAGGCCGGCACGCAATGGGACGGCGTGCGCAACTACGCCGCCCGCAACAACATGAAGGCGATGCAGATCGGCGATCTCGGCTTCTTCTACCATTCCAATGAGGGTCTCGACATCGTCGGCATCGCCGAGGTCTGCGCGCTGGCGCATCCCGACACCACCACCGACGATCCGCGCTGGGAATGCGTCGACATCCGCGCCTATAAGGACGTACCGAGGCCGGTGACGCTGGAAGAGGTGAAGGCCAATCCCAAGCTCGTCGAGATGGCGCTGGTCCGGCTCGGCCGGCTTTCCGTGCAGCCGGTGACGCCGGCCGAATGGAAAGAGGTCTGCCGCATGGCCGAGCTCAATCCGGCGCCGTGACGAAGCTCACGCCGAGAAGCGCGAGAAAGTTCATCCTCGACAACACGGCGCTGATGGCGCCGCCGCATGTGCCGGAAGTGCTGCTGCACCTCGCCGACGAGGCGCATGACCTGTGGCTGCGCACCGAGGAGGAGCTGGCCGAGATCGGCCTGCCGCCGCCCTTCTGGGCCTTTGCCTGGGCCGGCGGCCAGGGCCTCGCCCGCTATGTGCTCGACAATCCAGGAACCGTGCGCGGCAAACGGGTGCTCGATTTCGCCTCCGGTTCCGGCCTTGTCGCGATCGCAGCGATGAAAGCCGGCGCGAAGCAAGTAATCGCCGCCGACATCGACCCGTTCTGCGAGACGGCAATCGCCATCAACCTCGAAGCCAACGGCGTTGAAGCGCAATTCCGCGGCACGGATTGCGTCGGCATCGACGATGGCTGGGACGTCGTGCTTGCCGGCGACGTCTTCTACGACAAGGCTTTCGCCGACAGGCTGCTGCCCTGGTTCGGATCACTGAAGGCGCGCGGCGCCGAGATTCTCGTCGGCGATCCCGGTCGCGCCTATCTCCCCAAGACCGGGCTGCAACCGCTTGCCGTCTACCAGGTTCCGGTGACGCGCGTGCTGGAAGATGCCGAGGTCAAGCGTACGACCGTCTGGCGCCTTGCTTGACGGAACGACCGAACAAGCGTTCCATCGCCTTCAACTTGGAGGGGAAAAGCATGGATTTTTCGGTCCTGAACTGGCTGGCGGTGGTCGCCGCCGCAGTCGTCGCATGGTTGTTCGGCGCCGCCTGGTACATGGGCTTGAGCAAGCCTTGGCTGAAGGCCGCCAAGCTCGACCCGGCCACCATGCAGCGCTCGGTCGTTCCCTTCGTCGTCAGCTTCATCGCCGAGCTGATCATGGCGCTCGTGCTGACGTTGGTGGTGGGCGCCATAACCGGCGGCGAGCCGAACCCGATCGCCGGGTTGCTATTCGGCTTCGTGCTTTGGCTGGGCTTCATCGCCACCACGCTCAGCGTCAACCACCGCTATGAAGGCTTCGGCTGGACCCTGACGCTGATCGATGCCGGCCACTGGCTGGGCGTGATGCTGATCATCGGCGCCGTCATCGGCTGGTTCGGCGCGCCGGCTGGCTAAAGCAATTCCAGGAAAAGTGCGTAGCGGTTTTCCGTCCGGAATTGCGCGGAAACAAGTATTTTGAGCGGTTCGGCGATTCTGAGAAACACTGAACCGCTCTAAACCGGCCGTCATGTCGGCGTCTTCGCCGCCTCCTCGGTAAGCCATTCGCGAAAGGCGACGACGCGCGCGTCGTCCTTCGCCGCCTCGGGATAGACCAGGAAATACGCGAATTCCGGCGCGACCTTGATGCCGAGCTCGAAGGGCCTCACCAGGCGTCCCTGCGAAAGGTCGTTGGCGACCATGGCGAAGTCGGCGAGCGCCACCGCGTTGCCGTCGAGCGCCGCCTGGGTGGCATCGGTCGACGACCCGAAGACCAGGGTGCGGCTGTCGTCGAAATCGTCGACGCCGGCCGCGTGCATCCACATGCTCCAATTCGGCCAGGTCACGCCCTGCCGCGACCATTCGATATGCGCGAGCGTGTGGTTGAACAGGTCGCGCGGCTCCTTGAGCGGTGGACCTGACGCCAGCAGCGCCGGGCTGCACACCGGGATGATGATGTTCTCGAACAGCCGATGGGCGCAGAGCCCCGGATATTTGCCGGCGCCGAAGCGGATGCCGACATCGACGTCGTCGAGGTCGAAATCCCGGACATCGTAGGTGATGTCGAAGCGCAGCTCGATGCCCGGCTTTTGCTTGCGGAAGTCATCGACGCGGCGCATCAGCCATTTCGTCGCGAACTGGGCGTCGAGCGTCACCTTCAGCAGCGCCGTGCCGCGGGTCATCTTGCGGGCGCGGCTGACGGCGCGGTTCAGCAGGTCGAGCGCATCGACCGAGGCCTCCAGCAGCACATTGCCTGCCTCCGTCAGCCGGATAGTGCGGCTGGTGCGCGTGAACAGCACCAGTCCGAGCTGATCCTCGATCTCCTTGATCTGGTGGCTGACCGCCGCTGGCGTCAGGCCGAGCTCGTCGGCCGCGCGGGTGAAGTTGAGATGCCTGGCGGCCGCTTCGAACGTCCGCAGCGCTCGCGTTCCGGGCAGCAGCTTGGACATGCGATCTCCAAATAAAACTTGATAATCGGAAAAGAACTACTCGTTTCCCGTTTGTTTTTCAATCCGGCATCATAGCTTCATCGAAACACTGTAAAACCGGATTTGATATCCGGAGAACACGGATAGAGCCATGTCTGAAATCGCCCTGAAGTCCTGCACCACCCTGGAATCCCCTTCCGGCTTCGCCCTTTGGCTGCGTTCGGCACGCGATTGGCTGCGCCAGGCTCGCGTCGCCGCCCGGCTGTCCCACGATCCGATCGAAGACCTGTCCGACAGCCAGTTGCGCGACATCGGCGCCGGACGTCGGGACGTCGCGAAAACTATGGACAAGGAGCTTCGTGAGATCGGGCTGCTCGGCACGGGCTGGCATCGCCGCTAAGGGAGTAGGGAAATAAGGCAGTAAGGCAATAGGGAAAGAACCACCTACTGCCTACTGCCTACTGCCTACTGCCTACTGCCTACTGCCCTACCGAACCACCTTCACCACCGTCCTGTCCGACAGCAACGGAAGCAGCCTCGCCATGGTCCGCGCCGTCACCGCCACGCAGCCTTGCGTCGGCGTGAAGCCCGGCCGGGCCAGATGGAAGAAGATCGCGCTGCCGCGCCCGCGCCGGCGCGGTGCGATGTTCCAGTCGAGCACCAGGCAGACATCATAGAGCCGGTCGTCGCGCTTCATCCGCTCATGGCTGGCGCCATAGGGGATCTTGACCGGGCGGTTGTAGTTGCGGTCGTCCGGAACCTCGCACCAGCCGAGATCCGGACCGATCGGGGCCATCGGCAGCCTCGTCCTGCGCCCGCCCGCGAAATGATCGCCCCGGAAATAGCCAGACAGGATGCGCATCGACGCCAACGGCGTCGCGCCGTCCCCCTCATGTTTGTTGGCGGAGATGCCGCCGCGCCCCAAAGCGCAGGGAAACACCGTTTTGCCGGCTTGCAGGAAGCCTTGCGCGGGGTTGCCGGGGCGTGCGCGCACCACCAAAACACTCAAGCCCTTCGGCAAAAATGCGCCCGACGCATTGCGCGAACGTTTTTTCTTGTATGATTGGGTCACGGAACAAATCACTGTGATCGGCTGTTGCGCCGGTGAGCTTCCGCATAAATGGGGGGAGGTCAACTGAATATTCTTTTTAAAACAACGGATTGATCCATGACATCACGCACCATTCTGATCGTCGATGACGACGACGACTTGCGCGCCACCCTGGTTGAGCAGCTGGCGCTCTACGAAGAATTCGACGTCCAGCAAGAAGCGACCGCCGCAAAAGGCGTTGCCGCGGCGCGCAGCGGCGTCGTCGATCTGCTCATCATGGATGTCGGCCTGCCCGACATGGATGGCCGCGAGGCGGTGAAGATCCTGCGCAAGGGCGGCTACAAGGCGCCGATCATCATGCTGACCGGCCACGACACCGATTCCGACACGATCCTGGGTCTCGAGGCCGGCGCCAATGATTATGTGACCAAACCTTTCCGTTTCGCCGTGCTGCTCGCGCGCATCCGCGCCCAGCTTCGCCAGCATGAGCAGAGCGAGGACGCGACCTTCTCGGTCGGCCCCTACACGTTCAAGCCCAGCCAGAAGCTGCTGATCGATCCGCGCGGCGCCAAGGTGCGGCTGACCGAGAAGGAAGCCTCGATCATCAAATACCTCTACCGCGCCGACCAGAAGGTGGTGACGCGCGACGTTCTTTTGGAAGAGGTCTGGGGCTACAATTCCGGCGTCACCACGCACACGCTGGAGACCCATGTCTACCGGTTGCGCCAGAAGATCGAGCGCGATCCTTCCAATGCCGAAATTCTTGTGACAGAAAGCGGCGGCTACAAGCTGGTTCCTTAAACATTTCATGATCAAGAACAATTCCAGGAAAAGTGTGAAACGGTTGGGCTCGGCGGCTTCGCCGAGGACGACTGTCCGGAATTGCGTCGAAACAAACATTTAGGGCGGTCGGGCGGGACCGCTTCGGGTACGATCCTGGTGCTGGAGGGTGATGGGTCGGCTCGTTGCTCGCATCGCATGATGCACGGTGGAGCGTTTCGCGCGCCCAGGAGGGCGCGCCGCTCCAAAGGAGGGACTGGACTGACCGCTCGGGGACACAGCTAGGATGGCGCTGGATGACGACATCCGCATTCTGTCAAGCGTGAAGCTTTTCCAGGGCTTCACGCAGGAACAGCTGCGCCTGCTCGCCTTCGGCGCCGAGACCACAGTGCTGCAGGCCGACCATAAGCTATACCGCGAGGACGATGTCGCCGACTCTGCCTATATCGTGGTCAGCGGTTTGATCGCGCTCTATCGGGAGCTGGGCGGCAAACGCGTCCCGATCGGCACGGCAGGCCCAGGCACCATGTTGAGCGAACTGGCGCTGATCGCCGATACCAACCGGCTGACCAGCGCCTCGGCCGCGGTCGACTCGGAAGTGATCCGATTGAGCCGCAAGATGTTCCACCGGATCCTGGAAGAATATCCGGAGATCGCGGTGCTGTTGCATGACCGCATCCTGGAGGAATTCCAGCAGATGATCGCCCGCATCGAGGAACTGGCGCCAAGGTTTACGGAATAGAAGCTCCGGCCAGAAAGCGCCTTCGTCATTCTAGGGCGGAGCAAGGAGCGAAGCGACGCGCGCAGACCCTAGAATTCATTCCGTGACGTTGACGCTTCGCCGCGTTGCAGAATGAGATTTTCTGGGCGAAGCGGCCTGCCCAAGGCTTCTTTGTTCTGCATCGTTGCATCCTTCGGCACCGGTAACGGAATGGATCCTAGGGTCTGCGCGCCGCTACGCGGCGCTCCGCCCTAGGATGACGAACGCGAAGGTTTGCGTCTCTTAACCGCCGACGTCGAACCTCAATCCAATTCAAACTTCGCAATCACCGGCACATGGTCGGACGGCTTCTCCCAGCCACGCGCCGCCTGCAGGATCTCGTAGCCGGCGAAAGCCGGCACCAGGTTGGCGGACGACCAGACATGGTCGAGGCGGCGACCGCGGTTCGAGGCTTCCCAGTCTTTCGCGCGGTAGCTCCACCACGTGTAGAGTTTCTGCTCGGCCGGCACGTTGAGCCGCATCAGGTCGACCCAGCCGCCGGCCTTGCGCATCGCCTCGAAATTTGTCGTCTCGACCGGCGTGTGGCTGACGACGTTGAGCAATTGCTTGTGCGACCAGACGTCATGCTCCTGCGGCGCGATGTTCAGGTCGCCGACCAGGATCGAGGCGGATGATTCGTCCCCGCTCGCCGGTACGGAGTTCATCTCGTAGACGAAATCGAGCTTGTGGCGGAATTTGCAGTTGATCTCCGGATCGGGCTCGTCGCCGCCGGCCGGCACGTAGAAATTATGCACCAGCACCGACTTGCCGCCCGCCTGCACCTTGACCGACAGATGCCGGCTGTCATCGATCTCGCAGAACCGTCGCTTTTCGACCAGCTCGATCGGGCGGCGGGCGACCGTGGCGACGCCGTGATAGCCCTTCTGGCCGTGGAACACGATGTGCTCGTAGCCCGCCTTGCGGAAGGCTTTTTCCGGGAACAGCTCGTCGGGGACCTTGGTTTCCTGCAAGCAGAGCACATCAGGCGCGTGCTCTTTCAGGAGCCGCTCGACGATCGGCATGCGCAGACGCACGGAGTTGATGTTCCAGGTGGCGATGGTGAAGGGCATTCAGGCGGGGTCCGGCAAGAGATCGCCGTTCTAGTGCCAGCCGCGCGCCGTAAACACAAGCCGGACTATGCCCTGCTCCGCTTGTAGGTTCGCTGAGATTCAGGTCAGGACGAGCCGAGAATGGTGGCTACCGAGAACCGGAGCGGAGCGTACTTGAAGTACGTGAGCACCGGAAGCACAGGAAGCCGCCATTCGCAGGCCGGCCTCACTGAATATCGGCGGACCTACCTGGTCTTGGTATTCAGCTCTCTATTCGCCGTATAGTCGATCGCGAAAGTGTCCGCCGGGAAGTTGCCGCCTTCCTTGACATTGAAGATCATTACCGTCGTGTCTTTCCCTTGAGCGTCGGTGATCGTCCACTGGCGCAGCTCGTAGGTCTTCGGATCGAACATCATGGTGATCGTCGCATTGCCGAACACCGATTTGTCGGAAAGCTTGATGGTGGTGAGGTCGTCCTCTTCCTTGACGGCCTTGACGCGCCCGCCGGATAGGTCGATGCGGTCGTCGAGCAGCAATTTCAGCGGCGTCTTCGACAGTGGGTAGAGGTCGGAGGTGTTGAGCTTCTTGTTGAGGATCACCACCGACTTGCCGTCGGAGATGACGCGGAAGTTCGAGGATCCGTCATAGTTGAAGCGGATCTTGCCCGGACGCTCGAGGAAGAACTTGCCGCCGGTCTGCTCGCCTTTCGGCCCGAACTGCACGAACTCGCCACTCATCGACTTCACCGAGGAGAAATGGTCGGCGATCTTCTGCGCCGCTGGCGGTACCGCGGCCTGCGCGGCGGCCACGAGCTGATAGCCCGGCACGAGATTGAGAGCGGCGGCTCCGCCAAGCATCAAGCCGAGGCCAAGGACCTGGCGGCGGGTGAGGGCGAATTCGGTCTGGGTCTTCATGCCGGTCACTTTCTGTGATTCGTATGGTGGCAGTATCTGGACTCCCACTAGGGCCTAAGTTTGGCGGGTAGGCGAGAGCCCGCATTGAACGCGCCAGACGATTTCCGGTTGCCTGCTGACCCGGATCGGTGTCTCGCCGCGCCACGGTTTGTCGAGATTCAGGTCAGGCCGAGTCGAAAATGGTGGTTTCCGAGAACCGGCCTACGCCGGCCGTAGCCTTCATAGAGCGGAGACACTTATGAGGGCTCCGCTCCGGCGAAGGCCGGAGCGGAGCGTACTTTTCGTACGTGAGCACCGGAAGCGCAGGAAGCCGCCATTTGCAGGCCGGCCTCACCTGAATATCGATAAGCCCTAGAATTTGTCCTCTTCCGTCGGCACCAGGATCTCGCGTTTGCCGGCATGGTTAGCTGGGCCGACAATGCCTTCCTTCTCCATCTTCTCGATGATCGAGGCGGCGCGGTTGTAGCCGATGCCGAGCCGGCGCTGGATGTAACTGGTCGAGGCCTTGCCGTCGCGCAGCACCACCGCCACCGCCTGGTCGTAGGGATCGTCGGAATCCTCGAAATTGCCGCCGCCACTGCCGCCGGAGCCGCTCTTGCCCGACGGACCGTCCTCGTCGTCTTCCTCGTCGTCCTCGGTGATGGCGTCGAGATATTCCGGCACGCCCTGCAGCTTCAGATGTCCGACGACCTTCTCGACCTCGTCGTCCGAGACGAACGGGCCGTGGACGCGCTGGATGCGGCCGCCGCCGGCCATGTAGAGCATGTCGCCCATGCCGAGCAGCTGCTCGGCGCCCTGCTCGCCAAGGATGGTGCGGCTGTCGATCTTCGACGTCACCTGGAAGGAGATGCGGGTCGGGAAATTGGCCTTGATGGTGCCGGTGATGACGTCGACCGACGGGCGCTGCGTGGCCATGATGACGTGGATGCCGGCGGCGCGCGCCATCTGCGCCAGGCGCTGCACCGCGCCTTCGATGTCCTTGCCGGCCACCATCATCAGGTCGGCCATCTCGTCGATGATGACCACGATATAGGGCATCGGCTCGAGATCGAGGTCCTCGGTCTCGTAGATCGCCTCGCCCGTCTGGCGGTCGAAGCCGGTCTGCACCGTGCGAGAGATCTTTTCGCCCTTCTTCTCGGCCTGTTGGACGCGCGCGTTGAAACCGTCGATGTTGCGCACGCCGACCTTGGACATCTTGCGGTAGCGGTCCTCCATCTCGCGCACCGTCCATTTCAGCGCGACGACCGCCTTCTTGGGATCGGTGACGACCGGCGTGAGCAAATGCGGGATGCCGTCATAGACCGACAGTTCCAGCATCTTGGGGTCGATCATGATCAGCCGGCATTCCTGCGGCGTCAGCCGATAGAGCAGCGACAGGATCATGGTGTTGATGGCGACAGATTTGCCCGAGCCGGTGGTGCCGGCGACCAGCACGTGCGGCATCTTGGCGATGTCGACGATGACGGCCTCGCCATTGATCGTCTTGCCGAGCGCCAGCGCCAGCTTGGCCTTGGTCGTCTCGAAATCGCGGCTGGCCATGATCTCCCTGAGATAGACCGTCTCGCGCTTGGCGTTGGGCAGCTCGATGCCGATGGCGTTGCGTCCCGGAACGACGGCGACGCGGCAGGCGATCGCGCTCATCGAGCGGGCGATGTCGTCGGAAAGGCCAATGACGCGCGAGGACTTGATGCCGGGCGCCGGCTCGAGCTCGTAAAGCGTGACGACCGGGCCTGGGCGGACATGGATGATCTCGCCCTTGACGCCGAAATCCTCCAGCACGCCTTCGAGCAGGCGCGCGTTCTGCTCCAGCGCGTCCTTCGACAGGCTTGCATCCTTGGCGATGTTCTTCGGCTCGGACAGGAAGTGCAGCGACGGCATCTCGAACGTGTCGGACCCGATCAGCGAGGTCTGCGCCTCGCGCTGGACGCGGGCGCCCGGCACCGGTCGCGCCGCTGGCGCCGCGACGCGGGTCGCGGCATCGGAGCGGAAATTCTGTACCCTGGCGCCCGGCGCGGCGCGGCGCTGGGTGGGCGCCTCGTCGTCGAAATCGTCAACCTCGGCGTCTTCGTCCTCCTCGTCGCCGAAAATGTCTTCATCGACCGGATCGACTGAAACGCTTCGGTCATTGACCATGGCGGCGAAGAATTCCGGCTCGACGCGGGCGCGGCCGCCGGGGCTCATGCGGGCCTCGGCGAACTCGGCCGATTCGACCCGCTCGGCCGCGCGCCGCCAGGCGCTTGCCTTCGGTTCCAGCGACGGTTCGAACTCGTCGCGCTCGCGCCTGCGCCGCTCGGCGCGGCGGTGCAGGAAGGCGCGGAACGACAGCCACCAATGGGTGATGGCGCCGAGCGCGAGTATCCCTTCGTCGCCCTCGTCCTCATCCTCGTCGAACAGCATCTCGTCCTGCTCGCGCGGATCGGGCCGGACGACGCGCTCGGTGACGGCAAAGCCGTTCTTGCGCGCGATCAGCGCCGAGCCATAGGCGAACAGCCACAACATCGGCGCGGCGAGGATGACCGCTACGATGCTGGCGAACAGCCCTTTCGGATAACCGCCGACCGCGATGCCAGGGATTTTCAGCACCATGTCGCCGAACACGCCGCCGAGGCCGGTGGGCAGCGGCCAGGTGTTTGGCGGCGTCACGCAGCCGGCGATGGCCGCGGCGGTGAGCGCAAAGCCGAACCATGCGAAGCCGCGCTTCGGCAATTTGTCGACGCCGCGCGCGGAAAACAGAAGGAAACCCCAGATCACCGCCGGCACCAGCCCCGCGACGGCGGCAAGGCCAAAGAACTGCATGGCGAGGTCGGAGAACACCGCGCCGGCATAGCCCATGGCGTTGGTCACGACGTTGCTGGTGGCGTGCGAGAAGCTCGGATCGGCGACATTCCATGTGGCTAGAGCGGCAATGCCGAAGGCGGTGAACAGGAACAGCCCCGCGCCGACCAGCCGCCCGACCTGACGCCGTGCGAATGCCTGGATGCCGTGCCCCGTATCGGTCAGCGCGAGCGGTGCTGAAGCGCCTGAACGCATGCTCTTCCCCGTGATCGTTGCCTGGCCGGGCGCATGGCGCATTCCGGCAGATTCGAACGCCAGACTATCGGGGGGAAGGTTAAGGCCGCATTAACCATGGGCCTTTACCCGCATGGCGCGGAGACCATGGCGCGGAAACAAAGATGGCAGGCCTCGCGGCCCGCCACCTCCCTGTCTTCAAACGCGGATAGGATCAGGCCCTTCCGGGACCTGACCTTCCACGATCACTTGTTGGCGCCGCCATAGGCCATGAGATTGGCGCAGAATTCGGCGTGAGGCTTGCTCATCGCCGCGTCCTGGCATTCCTTCATCATCATGTCCTGCTTGTCCTTCGGCATCGAAGCCCAAGCCGCCTTGAAGTCGGCTTCCGGCTTCATGGTCTTCATGCTGGAGTCGGTGAAGAACGGGGCCATGTTGGACGGCTCATCGAGAGCACCGGCGAGTGCAACGCCGCTGATCATCGAAAGAGCCATTGCTCCCAGGACGATGTTCTTGATGTTCATCAGGTGGTTTCCTTCCCTCTTGTTCTGGCGGACGCCTTGATGACGCTCGCTATCCCAGTACGGAATCTGACGGGCTGATGTTTCATTCCGACGGATCAAGTGAATGTGATCGAAACGGCTTGGATCATCGCCCGACAAAAAAGGAGGCCCGGAAGGGTGTTCCGGGCCTCAAGGCGTGAGCCCCTTTCGAGAGCGTCACGACGGGATCTTGGGAGGAATTCCGGGCCGGCGGGAGGAGGATCCGCCGGCCCTTGGCGAAGTCTGCCTTACGGCACAACTTCGCCGTGCTGGGTGACGTCGAGGCCTTCGACCTCTTCCTGGGTCGACGGACGCAGGCCGACCAGAGCCTTGACGATGTAGAGGATCACGAAGGTGGCGATCGCCGTCCACAGGATGGTGAAGGCGATGCCGTAGAGCTGCTTGCCGACCGAGGCGTCCTTGCCGAGGGCGTTGATCGCCGGATCTGCCAGCGCGCCGGTGAGCAGCGCGCCGACGATGCCGCCGACGCCGTGGACGCCGAAAGCATCGAGCGAGTCGTCATAGCCGAACGCATGCTTGAGCTTGACCGCCGAGAGGTAGCAGACCACGCCGGCGATGATGCCGACGATGAAGGCGCCGGTCGGGTTGACGAAGCCGGAAGCCGGCGTCACCGCGACGAGGCCGGCGACGGCGCCCGAGATGACGCCGAGCACCGAAGGCTTCTTGGCGACGATCCATTCGGCGAACATCCAGGCCAGCGCCGCGGCGGCGGTGGCGACCTGCGTGTTCATCATCGCCGCGCCCGCAAGGCCATCGGCAGCCAGTTCCGAACCGGCGTTGAAGCCGAACCAGCCGACCCACAGCAGCGACGCGCCGATCACCGAGTAAACGAGGTTGTGCGGCGCCATGTTGGTGGTGCCGTAGCCCTCGCGCTTGCCGAGCACCAGCGCGCAGACCAGGCCCGCGACACCGGCGTTGATATGGACGACCGTGCCGCCGGCGAAGTCGAGCACGCCGGCCGAACCGAGGAAGCCGCCGCCCCACACCCAGTGCGCGATCGGCGCGTAGACGAAGACCAGCCACAGGCCCATGAAGATCAGCAGCGCCGAGAACTTCATGCGCTCGGCGAAGGCGCCGGCGATCAGCGCCGGCGTGATGATGGCGAAGGTCATCTGGAACATCGAGAAGACGAATTCAGGAATGTTCGCCACGCCCGGCGCCCACAGCGTCGAGACGGTGATGCCGTGATGGAAGAATTTCGAGAAGCCGCCGAGATAGGCGTTCGTGGCGCCGCCGTCGGAGAAGGCGAGCGAATAGCCGAACATGAACCACAGCACCGTCACCAGGCAGGTGATGGCGAAGCTCTGCATGATGGTGGCGAGCACGTTCTTCTTGCGCACCATGCCGCCGTAGAACAGCGCCAGGCCCGGGATGGTCATCATCAGCACCAGCGCCGTCGAGGTCAGCATCCAGGCGGTGTTGCCGGTGTCGAGCGCCGGCGCCGGCGCGGCGGGCGCCGCGGCGGTGGCTGCCGGGGCGGCCTCCTGCGCGATGGCGGCGACGGTGCTCACGGCCACGAGCGCGAGCGAAGCGGCCGCGCGTCCCGTCGTCTTCAAGGTGGAAGGAATATTCATTGAACTCTCCGTTGGAATGGGTGTCGCCGCTTAGAGCGCGTCGGTGTCTGTTTCGCCGGTGCGGATGCGTACCGCCTGATCGATGCCGAAGACGAAGATCTTGCCGTCGCCGATCTGACCGGTCTTGGCGGCCGCGGTGATGGCTTCGACAGCCTTGTCGACCATGTCGGCGCCGACCGCGACTTCGATCTTGATCTTGGGCAGGAAGCTGACCGCGTATTCCGCGCCGCGATAGATTTCGGTATGCCCCTTCTGACGCCCGTAGCCTTTGACCTCGGTGACGGTCAGGCCCTGGATGCCGACGGCGGTTAGCGCTTCGCGCACCTCGTCGAGCTTGAACGGCTTGATGATTGCCATCACGATTTTCATAAGGTTTCACCCTTTGCTGTTGCGGTCCCCCGCGTTTGCACACCTTCACCGATCCCGAGGAGCCGGAGAGTGCCCGACAGGATTCAAGCTCCGTGCCAATTGCCGAAGCAGGGGGTTAACCTGTTGTAAACAAAGAGAATGGGCGATTGGTGCACATCATTCGCGCACGGGCATAGCAGCATGCCTGCCTATAAAATAGGCAAAAAATCGAAAATGCTCGTATTCCAGGCAATTGCCTGAAGCCGGCTCAGCGTTTCAGCCGGATCAGGCCTTCCTGGGCGACCGAGGCGATCAGCGTCCCATCCCGGGCGAACAGCGACCCGCGGGTGAAGCCGCGTGACCCTTGCGTCGAGGGGCTGTCCTGATTGTAGAGGATCCAGTCGTCCAGCGAATGGCTGCGGTGGAACCACATGGCGTGGTCGAGGCTGGCGGCCTGGATGTCGCGGTCGAAGATGGCGCGGCCATGCGCGAAGGTCGAGGTGTCGAGCAGCGTCATGTCGGAGAGATAGGCAAGCACCGCCGCCTGAATGGCGCGCTCTTCCGGCACCGGGCCGGTGGTGCGGATCCAGATGTTCTGCTGCGGCTCCAGCTTCTCGCGGCTTGTATAGTGCTTCAGCATCACCGGCTTCATCTCGATCGGCCGGTCGCGCTCCCAGTAGCGCCTGATGCCTTCCGGCACCGCCTCCCCAAATTTGCCGAGCAGCTCGCGTTGTGTGAGCAGCGTGTCGGGCGCCGGCACGTCGCGCGGCATCGGCAGCTGATGCTCGAGTCCGACCTCATCCTGCTGGAAGGACGCCTCCAGCGAGAAGATCGCCTGGCCATGCTGGATCGCCACCACCCGGCGCGTGGTGAAGGAGCCGCCGTCGCGGATGCGGTCGACCTCGTAGACGATCGGCAGCTTGGTGTCGCCCGGCCGCATGAAATAGCCGTGCAACGAATGCACGTGGCGTTCGGGTTCCACGGTGCGCTGCGCGGCGACCAGCGCCTGGGCGATGGTCTGGCCGCCGAAGACGCGCTGCCAGTCGACCTTGGGGCTGCGACCACGATACAGATTGTGTTCGAGCTGCTCGAGGTCGAGAATGTCGAGAAGCTCGTCCATGGCCGCTGTCATGTTTGAAATCCTTCACGGATGTGCCATGGCCGGTTTCGGACAGGACGCGCAAGCAGTCAAGGCCGCAACGGCGGCCTACCGCAGCCGCGAAAGGATGATGCCATGGTCGACCGCAAGCCGGATGCAGCAGGCACCAATGGGAAGCGCGAAGCGCCGCTCGACGTGCTCATCGCCGGCGCCGGCTATGTCGGCCTCACCGCCGCCGTGTCGCTGAAGCAGGCGCGCCATAGCCTCGCCATCGCTATCGTCGACGCGGCCCCCGCCGGCGTCTGGCAGCGCGACGGCCGCGCCTCGGCCATCGCGGCAGCCGCCAGCCGCATGCTGGAACAGCTCGGCGTCTGGGAAGAGATCGCGCCGGAAGCGCAAGCGATCACCGAAATGATCATCACCGATTCGCGCGCCGCCGATCCGGTGCGTCCGGTGTTTTTGACCTTCGACGGCGAGGTGGCGCCCGGCGAGCCCTTCGCCCACATGGTCGCCAACCGCGACCTGAACGGCGCACTGCGCCGGCGCGCCGAAAAGCTTGGCATCGACATCATCGAAGGCATGGCGGTCAGCGCCTTCGACACCAATGGCGCCGGCATCACCGTGCATCTGGCGGATGGCGCGACGCTGAAAGCGCGGCTGCTGGTCGCCGCCGACGGCGTCAATTCGAAATTGCGCGACATGGCCGGCATCAAGACCGTGAAATGGGAATACGGCCAGTCCGGCATCGTCTGCACGGTTGCGCATGAGCGCCCGCACAACGGCCGCGCCGAGGAGCATTTCCTCCCCGCCGGCCCCTTCGCTACACTGCCGCTGAAGCCGGACAAGGACGGCACCAACCGCTCGTCGATCGTCTGGGTCGAGCGCACGGAGGATGCCAAGGCGCTGGTCGAGGGCGACGAGTTCGTCTTCGAGCACGATCTGGAGCAGCGCTTCGGCCTGAAGCTCGGCGAAATAAGAGTTGCCGACAAGCCGCGCGCCTGGCCGCTTGGCCTGACGCTCGCCCGCGCCTTCGTCGCACCGCGCTTCGCGCTGGCCGGCGATGCCGCGCACGGCATCCACCCGATCGCCGGCCAGGGCCTCAATCTGGGCTTCAAGGATGTCGCGGCGCTCGCCGAAGTGGTGGTCGAGGCCGATCGGCTCGGCCAGGATATCGGCGCCCTCGACGTGCTCGAGCGCTACCAGCAATGGCGCCGCTTCGACACGCTGCAGATGGGCATCACCACCGACGTCTTGAATCGTCTCTTCTCCAATGACATCGGCCCGCTGCGCCAAGTCCGCGACATCGGGCTGGGGCTGGTGGAACGCATGCCGAGACTGAAGGAGTTCTTCATCCGCCAGGCCTCGGGCCTCTCCGGCGACACGCCGAGGCTGCTGAAGGGCGAGGCGATCTGATCGATCGTTTGCCGATTGGCGTAGGCCTTTCAACGTCGTCATCCACGGGCGAAGCGGACGCGCAGACCCGAGGATCCTGTGTGTTGATTCCGGTGTATGGTTGAAGTGGGAAGGAGGCCGAGTGGATCTTGGTCGTCCTT
>NZ_VFUG01000013.1:0-134244 GCF_006440615.1 Mesorhizobium sp. B2-6-2
GTGTAGATCGAGGCGCCGAGTGAGCCGCTAACCATCGGAACCGGAAGAAACCGGCACGTCATTATCAACCGAAGCGCCTCACCGATTTCCGTGAAGAGCACGTCGCCTTTCTCACGAACACCCAACCGGCGCAGACCGTAACCGCCCAGTGAGCCAGCAATGATCTGCCAGAGGTCTTCCAGGCTTCGCATTTGTGTGGCCAGATCGTTGTCATTGCGTCTGGACGATTTTGCGCTACGCCAGCCGATCTTGCCGATTGCGGTGCGGGGGAACACGACGACAGTGAGGAAATGGTCGTTGCGAAAGAGCTTGCCCGACAGGACACGGCTCTCATACGCCTCGCTCAGACTGCCAGCGAATGCACTTTGAAACTGGCGCGATGCCGGCTCCGGCACATCGTTGTTTCGCACAAGATGGGCGTACAGCGTGACATTGTCGTCGGCGATGTTGCGCAAGAGAGTGTTGAACGCGCGGCAGCGCGAGTTGCGCATCTCAGCGTCTTCCAAATCAAATGGCAGCCCGTTCAGATGTGCCATGGCCATAATCGATCCGTCTTCCAGAAGGACAACCTGGTCGCTCAGATGACCGACATACGGAAGATAGATCTCGCCAGATCTCTCGGTCCTGCCACTGGCGCCAAACATCACACCATTCCTCTTCCGCGCTTCGGCACTCTGATCGGATTCGCGCTGACGCTCGCCCCGCCCCAGACCGACCCATCCACGCTTCTGCCGGCGGTCTGCAAATAGAGAAACGCCACGCTTGCGGCGTTATAGTCACGCTCAACAATCAGCCGTGCTCCGAACCAGAGTGGCACGAGCACGACTTCATAGAGCGGGTTCTTAAGGATGATGATGACGAGTCCCGCCAACATCATGAGCGCTCCGGCCAGCGTCAGCGGCACCCCCAAAAACAGTGCGGGGCGTGTCGCCGCCACATAGAGGGTGCTCACTTCCAGCCGGTCGCTCATCAGCCGGCGCCTATCAGCGCCTTGCCCAGGAAGCTGGCGCCAAACATGATGACGATTCCTCCAACGACACCCGCAACCAGGCCAAGTGAAGCACGACCGAACATCCAGGAGATCCCGATGGCCACGAGTCCGAGCACGGCCAGTGATTGTCCGAAGGGACCAAGTATGAAGGTGCAGATATTCTGGACCATCTTGGCGGGATCCGTCCCTCCGGTCACCTGTGCCGCGGCCGGCCCGCTGGAGAAGACCGTCCACGCCACGCCCGCAGCAGCGGCCGGCGCGTATTCAGCCGCCATTCGCAGCATGGAAAAAGGCGAAGGAACACGCGTTTTAAGCGCACGAAGTATTTTGAGTGGCTTGATCATTGTATCTCCATGTTTCAATCGAATACGAGTTTGTTCGGGTTCGAGGGTTCCCGCTCATCGGCAGCCCGGCTGTCTGTCGGACCGGAGGGATCGGCCCCGGAGCGGTTTGTCTGATAGGAGCCCCAGATGGCCCAGGAATTTTGGCGGGGCTGCTTTTGGTTGGCCTTTTGGTTCAGCTGGAGCAGAGGCGGCACTGCTTTCCGACCCGGTGCCTCAAGGTGTGGCGCATCTTGGGCGGTCGGCTCCTGCGTTGTCTCTGACATGTCCTTTGCGGCCAACTCGACCTTGCGTACATAACCGTTGGCAAAGCCACGCGTGACGTCACCCGTGTTATAGGCCGAGATGGCACGGCGAAGCGCCAGTTGCTGCGCTGGGGCAGTCGTGCCGCCGGCATACCGGCTTTCAAGCAAGTGGGCGGCGGCCGAAAGCGAGGCGCAGGGCTCGAATGCCTTTTCCGGCGTGAGATTGAGCGTGGGAAAGTTGTTGCTGTTTATTTGCATCAATCCAACATCGACGGAATGTTGTGCTTCGAGTCGGTCCTTGATGCCCCGCGTGGCTTGCAGGTGGTCTATCCAGCGAAGCTGCTCACCTGTGGTGTTGTCATGAGCCACCAGCGTTTCAAAGCCACTTTCAATCTTGGCAATCGCGGCAAGGGTGGACGGCGCGACCCAGGGAGCGCATTTGCGCGACAGGCGGTGGAACTCACGGGGCGAAAGTGGCGCGGGCTCGGCTGGGAGTGACATGGATGTCAACAGAACGATGGCCAGCGGCCAAACTGCAATAAACATTCCTATCACCTACCTTTCCAAGCCGCCCGACGGGTTCTGGCCCTGTCCGGAACACGCTTATCGGGGCGGTTTGTTACTGTGTGATGTTCAAGTTCAGCTTTTCGGCTTCAACTGAAACAAAGACCTTGATCGTGGCAGTGTGGGTGAGCATCTTGCGCAAGCACGGGTTGGCGGATCCGATTAGCCAGCAGCGACATGCAAAGGATCTTGGTACGACGAGTCCTGTGCGGGATTGCCCGTCCCGGTCGCCTGTTGCTTTTGGACTGTAATCCGCGGCTTCGGCGGCAGGATGGTGATGGAATCTTCTGCCAAGGTCGAATCAAGGAGAAAATGGAGGCTAGTCCAGGCTGCGGATGCCGTGGGTCGGTCCAGCGAGAGGACCGAAGAAGGCGCCGGTGCCCACGTTGCGGTATGCTGCCAGCTCTTTAAGAGACAGCCATGCGCGGCCCCGCACGGGCAGGTCCATCGCGCGAGCTCGTCTGCGCTGGCTGGATGGGGCTGTCCGCGGGGCGCGGAAACGCAGCAGCGCAGCCCATCTTGGTGCGAGCCTGATTCAGCTGTTCGGCGAGCCGCACCCCATTTGGCGGCGTCCGAGGCCGCTGCCGAGAATAGTGACCAGCTCAAAGGGAGGTGTCGCGTTCAACTGATAAATGCTAGCTCGGAACCGTAACCGCAACCGACCTGCCGGTCGCGCGGACCAGGGTTTGGAACGCCGGGCCCCTCCCCCCGGAAGAACTCGCTTGGAAGGAGACATACCATGGCCCAAGGCTACAGCAGCGACACGGCCGCTCTTGCGCCACCGCCTCTGCGATCAATCAAACGCCGCGCTCCGCCACCGCTTCGGAGCCCGGACGCACGAGCGGCAGGATTTCGAGTTGATGCAGCTCCGCCGTCGCCAGAACCGCGGCGACTCAAGGACACGTCAGGAAACTGGGCGTCCGTGCCGTCGAAGTCGAGTGCTGTTGCCGGGCCTGCAGGTGAGCTCGAGCTTGAGCTGAAGGATCCCACGGCAGGGTCATGCCGGCGACTGGACCTGGTCTCCTGGTCACGGACTGACTTGATGCGGTCATTTGGCTGTGGATGAAAGACCATGACGAGCAACGGCCTCACATTGGCCGCACGCAACGGCGCGTGGCAGCGGGGGCAGCTGTGGTGGGTCGATCCAGAAGGTTGCCGGGCAACAGCTTTGGAATCAAGGGGATTCAAGATTGAAGGTGAGCCGTTGAAACATGTTCTTGTCATTGACGATGATGCCGCAATGCGACGCCTCATCGCCGAGTATCTCATGATGCATGCCTTGAAGGTGACTGCAGTCAACGATAGCAAGCAGTTCAACCACGTCCTATCTCATGAGCCGGTCGACCTTGTGGTCGTTGACCTCAACCTGGGCCGTGAGGATGGGCTTGCGATCGTCCGCAAGCTGGCGACAAAATCGGATTTGCCTATCATAGTGATCAGCGGCGACCGGCTCGATGAGGCCGAAAAAGTCGTTGCACTGGAGCTCGGCGCAACCGATTTCATTCCCAAGCCTTTCGGCCTGCGCGAGTTCCTGGCCCGCATTCGCGTAGCGCTACGCCAGCGCATTTCCAGTCCGCGAACGAAAGATCATCGCTCATTCCGGTTTGGAGCTTGGAAGCTCAGCGTCAAACAGCGGCGGCTGATCTGTGCAGAGCGTGGCGAGGTCAAGCTTACCGCATGTGAGTTCAATCTCCTGATCGCGTTCCTGGAGAACCCCCGCAGCGTACTATCCAGAGAACGGCTTTTGCTCGCGAGCCGTGTGCGTGGTGAAGAGGTCTACGATCGAAGTATCGATGTCCTGATCTTGCGCTTGCGCCGGAAGCTCGAGGCTGATGCGGCCAATCCTCGCCTGGTCAAGACGAGTCGTGGTGCGGGGTACTTCTTCAACGCTGACGTGGACGTTAGCTACGGAGGCACCTTGGCCGCGTGACAGGGGCGATTCTGGCGATTGCTGACAAGGAGGCTGATCAAGCCAAAGCGGTGTTCTCAGGCCACGGCCTTTAGCTCGGCGCCGGGGTACAGGCCAAAGGCGTAGGTCGTCGATCTGGCTGTTGGGATGGCTGTTGACGATGCTGGTGAGGACGGCGGCGAGATAGCCGAGTGGCTGGACACCATTGAGCTTGCGGGTCTCAGCGATGCAATCACCGCCCCTTATTTCGGCACCGCAGTTCGAGCCAGCGAAGCGCGCGTTCTTGTCGTTTGAGCCCGATCGCACGGATTGAGCGCTCGACGGTGTTGCTGTCGATCGCGATGCGACCCTCCCAACGAAGCGCGAGAGACCCAATTTGAGAAGTGTGTATCGCCTGTCGAGCGTAAGCGCCTCGCCGATCGCCTATGGATTTGGGCTTGACGTTTTCCGGAATCGCCAGGGCATGAGTTCCTCGATCTGGCTCTGCGGATGGCCGTTGATGATGGCGTCGAGAGTTTCGGCGAGGTAGGCAACGGGATTGACGTCGTTGAGCCTGCAGGTGGCCACGACGGATGAGAGCTGTGCCCAGTTTTCGGCCGCAACTTCATGGCCAGCAAACAGAGCATTTTTTCTGGTCGCGCATACTGGACGGATGGCGTTTTCGACTGGGTTGGTGTCGGGCTGGAGCCGGCCGTCGTCGAGGAAGCGGGTGAGCCCCTCCCAGTGAGCGAGCCCATAGCGGGTGTCTTCCGCCAACCTGGAGCCGGAGGAGATCATCGACAGTTGCTTTTCGAACCATGTTTCAGGGCGGCGATGATCGGCGCGGAATAATCCTGTCGAGCGGCAAGCCGGACTTGAGGCGATGCCGCGCACTGGTGGCTCGATGGCGTAGAGCGCCGCGATCTGGCGTATCGCCGCTTCGGCGATCGGGGACTTGGTGTTACGCGCCAGCTTCACAAACCGTCGGCGCAGGCGGCTCCAGCAATGGACGAGCAGCCACGGTCGTTGCGGCCGTTCCAGGCATCTCAGCCGGTCATAGCCCTCATAGGCGTCAATGAACAGGCGATCCGCGTCAGACAGATGCCTGGGCTTCGGCTTAAGATGGAAGCAGGCCCGGCCTGCCCAATTGCCCAGTGTGGCGCGATCCAGTTGGATGCCCCTGGCGGGCGTAGATTTCGGCCTGCCGGTAGAACGGCAAATGACCACCGAACTTGGCGACGATGACCTGGGCGATTAGCGCCTCGGTCGGCAGGCCGCCGGACACGATATGCTCGGGCGCATGCGCCTGCACGACCGCGCTCGAGCAGCGCCGGCAAGCGTATTTCGGGCGGCGCCTGACCAGCACGCGCAACTGCGCCGGGATCGCGTCGAGCCGCTCGCTGACATCCTCGCCGATCCTTAGCCATCTCGCCGCAGCCGCAGGGGCACAGCGTGCTCTGGGCTCGATGATCCGTTCCACTCGCGGCAGATGAGCCGGCAAGTGACCACGGTTGCGCGGGCGTGAACCGGACGCGCCGTCCGAACGACCCTGGATGACCCGCTGCGCCCTTTCCTGCGCGGCGTCGAGCACGCCCTGCGCGATCTCCACGTCTTCGAGCGGCAGGTGGTATTGATCGGGATGCAGCTTCTCGGACCTGGCGCCGAACTTCTCGTGATTGAGCTGACCGACGATGGTCTCCAGGCGACGCCGCGCCTCTTCGGATTTAGCCAAGGCAGCCTGGCGCTCGGCCAGGGTCGCTTGCGCCGATTTCGGTGGCCTCATCGTCCGCTGAGGCGCCGACGATTCATCCACCATCAGCGGCGCGAACATCGGCGCCATGCTTTCTGGCAGTGCCAGTTGTCCCTGACGAAGGCGACGCCGCCAATCGGTGGGTCGCGCCATGCTTGCGGGCGACCGCCGCCACCTGCACCTCCGGCATCAGGCTCTCGGCGGCAATCCGGGCTCTGTCGGCCTCCGAGCGCACCCGCCGTCCCGTCCGACCGTCCAGAACCTCGAGCCGGCCTGCGCAGCCAGCTGTTGGGACGTGGTCGCCAAAAGAGCTGTTCTGCTTCATCGCGGCCATCGAGCTCAACGCCCCGCGTCGGAGCGCTCTCTGCTTCTGTAGGAAGTCATGAGGTCCGCTCGGGCTTGATCGGGGTCTTGCCTGATGGACGACGTGTTTGCTGCACGCGCTTGCCGCTCCGTGCTGAGGATTTGCGGATTTTCAGTCCTCTGCCTCTTCGCCGGTGTCAACAGCGCTGTGTAGTGTTCATTGTTTATGATGACTCCCCCGCTGTTCACGCGGTTGCTCCTTTCAAGTGCACTCGTCAGCTCGGCCTGGACGTGGCGAGTCCTGCTCACGTGCCGTTCAAACGAGGCTGGCGCGACTTGTCGGGCTTGCTGCGCTTGCAACACCGCGTGTCGCACCTGCGACCCGGCTGCTCCAAACACTTCCGCGGGGCTTGCAACCTCGTGGGGCAAGCGCCCCTGCCACAGTCGGTTTTGCAGCGCCTGCCGATCGGGGACGAGGGCCTCGAGGTGCAGCGGCCGCTGCGGGTCTGGCAAGTCCTGGTTCGCCAATCTCTCAACCAGGGAGCGCGTGCCGTCCACCACGAACACGCCGCAATCAACACCGTTGTTCTGCAGGGCCATGGCGGGTGTCACCACGGTGGTCACGTCCAGTCTGGCTGCGAGCTCTCGTGCAGGCGCGTCATTGTATGGCAGTCCATCGCGACGACGGATGGAGTCGTAGTGATAGGCAACCGCTTTATCCCGGTCGCTGCGATCTACGAGCAGCAGCGACCAATGCTCGTTGCGTCCATCATTCCCCGCCGCAGCCATGGGATCGCCACTGTTCACAGGCAGGAACACGAAGTCGGCTGCGACGTCGTTTTGATGATAGATGGACAGCACTATGGGGTCCGGGTCCCGGTCGTGACGGCGCAGTTGCTGGGAGACCAAGGAATCCACAAGCCGCGTTCGGGCGGCGAGTGCTGGGTGGTGCATCTGCAGGCTCTGCGCCAGCAACTGGTAATCCCTGCTGATATGGGCGTCACCCAGCAGGTCGGGGCCGAGCACCGCCCCTTCGGGGAGGTTGAACGAGCCTGACGGAAGGGCTGCGATGTGTGCCTCGGAGGAGGTGGTCAGATCGACCAACGGAACACCGCGATAGGTGTCCGACTGCGTCGCTGGCAAGGCGGGTTCTGGAGCCCTTGCCGGTACTGCTGCCGCTGCAGCTTCCCTCATCGCACCGCGATGGACGAGCCAAACGGCGTTGCCGCCCTCCGGCGTCAGGGCGGTGTAGCCGTGACCTTTGATATCGAAGTTCCATTCCGGCTTGTCGGCATCCGGCAAGAGGCCATGGTGATTCAGCAAAGGGAGCATCGCCTCTGGGAGGCGTTGAGTCCCATGGGAGAAGCCGTCGGGGACTGCGGACGAAAGGTCTATAAAGTCCTCGATCGCCGCGGGGGGCGCCTCAGACCTTGCGGAGGGCGCGGCCCGCTGCGTCCTTCTGATGGGCTCGGCCCCTGTGCCTGGAACGGGTATCCCAGCCAAGGGCAATTCACCGAACTGCTGCATGGGGGGCTGCATTGGCACGCGGCCGCCTGAATTGCCGATTTGGCTCGGCTGCTGCTGAAAGGCGACGACTTGCGGCGTATTCAGGGCCGTCAGCCTCTCCGCTGGCCACAGCGCTGTGGAATGTTCATTGTTGGTGGCGACCCACCGGGGTGGCCGGTGGGCGCCCTGATCAAGCGCATCCGGCAAGGGCTGTATCTGCTGTTGGCTGGCAGCTAGGACTGGCGGAGCGGCGGCCTGAACTCCGGCCCATCCAGAGTTTGCGAAAGCGTCCGACATGCTTGTGTTGAGGTTATCCCGTCCAGCGGGCGTGCTTGGGTTGTTGAAAAAAGACGAGGCGGCTTGATCATTCTGCCCTTCCTGGAGCGCGCCGTGCAACCCCTGCTCGATTCGCACAAGCGCCTCTGTATTGGTTGGCACCACGTCGGCTCGATCATCGAACAGCGATAGGTTCGCCTTGGCAAGCGCGTATGAGTCCGCTTTGCGAATCCGCTCTAGCGCGTGGCTGAGATAGCGATCGTTTGGGTACAAGCTCTCGGCGATTTTCGCCCGCTCATTGTGATCCAGCCCAGTGATCGTCTGACCCTGTTTGTTAAGCGCCGCAGAAAATTTGCGAAGACTACGACTATAGATAACACGGGTGCTTGAAGCCAACCCGCTGTCACCGGCCGCTTTTTCCAGGAGGTGCGCGTCCGCCTTTGCGGGCACCGGCCGGTCAGCAACTGAATAGTCCGGCTCATGATACGCACGCAGGACGTTCAACGCCGTCTTCATATCAGGGTAGTCCGGAAAGAAAGTATCGAGGTGGTCGACCAGGGATTGGTGATTTGTTAGATCATTCGCTTGGCCGCGCTCGCCGAAATGATTCGCTAATCGGCGAAGCGAATAAGCGTGAGCTTGAAGCCTACTCTTGCTATAGCCTTGCTGAGAAGCCGCAGCCTGGGCGATCGCCTTATCAATAACGTTCCAGTGTTCGTCGGACACATGGCGATAGCTGGGGTCACGACGTACTCGAGGCGCGACAGGAGCCGGATTGGAGCGGCGCGGCGCGGCCACGTGCTGCTCAATGCCCACTTGCCGGGCCGGACCCGCATCAGGCAAGCGGCCATCGCGGTCCGAGGAAGAGAGCATCGCCTGTGGGACGCGTTGAGTTCCATGGGAGACGCCTTTGGGGAGGGCGAACGAGACGGTTATGGAGCTCCCGATCGCAGCGGAGGGCGCTTCAAATTTTGCGGAGGGCGCGGCCTGCACATGCATCCTTCTGATGTGTTCGGCCCTTGCGCCTTGAACGGGTAGCCCTGCCAATGGCAATTCAGCCAACCGCTGCATGAGGGGCTGCATCGGCACGCGGCCGCCCGAATGGCCGATTTGGCTCGGCTGCTGGTGAAGGGCGACGGCTTGCCGCGCATTCAGGGCCGCCAGCCTCTCCGCTGGCCACAGCGCTGTGAAATGTTCACCATTGACGATGACCAACTGTGGCCGGTGGTTGCCCTGGTCAAGCGCATCCGACAAGGGTCGGATCTGCTGTTGGCTGGCTGTTACGATTGGCTGAGCGGCTTGATCATCCTGCTCTTGGTGAAGCACGTCGCGGAGCCCCTGTTCCACTCGCAGAACGGCCCCTTCATTGTGCGCCTCGTCGGCTCGATCATCGAACATCGGCCGGAACGCCTCGGCCACTTGCTGCGCCACGCTCACTCGCCGGGCCTCGCCCGCTTGCCGCCCTTCCAAGCCGGCGTCCTGCGGCAAAGCTGTTGCACGGGATGGATTTTTTCGCGGGTCCACACTAGCCTCACATCAAACGGTATCGTTAAATTCCTGCGCCAATCCACGCGGCGGCTCATCGAGTCGAAAGTCTGTGGAGAGTTCCTCCTCTGCTTCCGTCAACGGTGCCGGCTCCGGGAGGGCGCCTGTCTGGCCTTCAAAGATGCGTTTCAGAATGCGGTCCGAAAAATATCGCACCTTCCTCAATTGCAATGGTGGCAGACCTTTGATGAGAACGATCTCGTAGTCGTCGTCGAGCAGCCGAACCTGTTCGGGACGCAACAGCGGTGCACCTTGATGCGAATTCTGAATGTTCCAGTCGAATCTTCGCGCCTGGCTGTAGGAAATCGATTTGGCTTCAAACGTGTATTCACCGATGGCTTTGGAAATGTAGTTCGGGGTCTCATCATCGGCCGTTGCCATGAACACTTGCAGGCCGGTATTGCTGAGAAAATTCTGCTTGCCAGCCTCTCCATAAGCCCCTGTCAGTGCCGAAAGGCTTTGGATGATGAGCATGAAACGCCCCTTGTAGCCCGCGATAGTCGTAATTGCGGTCTCGATCGCCTCCAGCTTACCCAAGTGCTTGAACTCATCGAGCAGGAAGAGAACCTCGTGCTTTTCCTCCGGGCGGGGCAGCGACCGCTGTAGAATTGAAACGATTTGCTGAAAAAACAAGCGTATCAGAGGCGCGATCACCTCAAGGTCGTTTGGACCAACACAAAGATAGATGCACGTTCGGCGACGGCGAAGATCATAGACCGAAAAGTCCGAGCGACTTGTGGCCGCCTTAACAGCGGGATCCGCCCAGAGATTGAGCCCGCCATCGCCGAGCACGGAAGTGTAGGAGGTCAGGATTTTTGTGTCGTTCCCGGCCATGTCGTCGAAGATGCGTTGAGCCTCTTTGTTTCGCGTCTCCATGGCGAGTTGCGCGAAGAGCTTAAACTTTTCCCCCGGCTGGGCGAAGAGATCATAGACGGCGCCGATTGTCGGCGTGCCCCGCTCGATGCAGGCAAGGATCCCCGCGACAAAGATATCTCGCGCGCCGCTGACGAAACCTTCCGCGCCTTCCCCCTTGGCCGTAATCAGGTTTGCGGCCAAGCGGCGGGCTTCGGTGAATTGGAGCTGTGGAGGCAGCGCAATAAGGTCCAACAGTGGATTGTAGCAGTTCGTGCGCCGCTCCGAATCCAGCGGCGCGAATTTGAACACGTCATCGCCTGCGGCTTTGCGCGCCCTCGAGGTGAGCTCGAAGAGCTCCCCCTTGACGTCCAGAGCTATCACTGAGCCTTTGAATGTAAGTAGCGTTGGAATGACTACGCCGACGCCCTTGCCAGCGCGGGTCGGTGCAACGATGAGGCTGTGAGGCTGCTCGCCATTGGTCAGGTAGTAACCAGGCCAGAAAGGGCCACTCGTCTTCCCAAATACCGGTCCTTTCACGCCACGGTATCGTCGCAGATATCCGGTGCGTCGCATTTCATCCACTCGAGCCCAACGAGCCGTCCCGTGGTGTTCGAGCTTGCGGCGCAATACGACCTGCTGAATCAGCAAGACGACCGCGGATGTCGAGAGCACGATAGCCGCGCCCCGATAGAAGACGGGGGTTGCGAAACCCAGATAGAAGGGCGTCTCAAACCAAAAGGCACGGACATCAAACGCCATCAAGGCCTCGCCGCCACCGCCGTGGAGGAAGGTTGCGTACAGACTTGCCGCACAGAACCCCACGGCGAGCGAGCAGGCGATGCTAACGGCTATGTTGGGGGTCGTCGTTTTGGTTGAAGGCATTGTTCCATTGCCTGCCGCAGCTCATGGTGCGGCTTCAGACACCGAACCGACGTCGTGATGTCGCCGCTCGACAGATCGATGCCGAGGCGGGTGGCGCAATGGTTGCATCGCACCACCCGGCAGACGTGGTTTTTTGAAAGTTACACAAGTTAGTGCGTCAACGGCCAGCGACTTGGAAACAGCCAGGCCGTGAACGCAATTCGGGAGAGAAAGCGTCTACTGTTGCCGAGATCTCAACGGCCCCCGCGATCCCTGTTCCTGGTGGACTCCTGCAGGTCCGCTCGGGCCTGACTGTAGCTGCGGTTTATGGCCTGCCCTACTAGACCACCCCGCTGCAGCTGTTCATAGGAGATTTGCGTGCCTGTCGCATGAACCGCAGCCTCAAGGCCTGCTATGTGGGCGTCCAGATCCGCATGCCGTTCCTCTGCATGCTGCGGCGGAGGCATTTGCCGCAAGAGGGGTTCCAGGCCGGGAACTGCGTGAGCTTGGGCCTGCTGATTTGGATCCATCTGGTGATACGCCTGGATAATTGCATTCTGTGCCACCATCCTGATGTTGCCGTTCGGATCAGACATCAATTCAACGGCTTGATCAAGAATGCGAGATTGGTTTTCGTTATTGAACTTGCCGAAGTTGGGCGCAACGTTAAGAGCTCCGAGAGCTTGCGAGGCCGGATCCATGTTGCCAATGCGATTGACAACAGCATCTTGCATGTGTGGCGTTAGGTAATTGGCTATATTGCTGACCGCTCTGACTTGCTCCAATGCAACGTTGTCCGGCCGGTACCCCAATTCGGATGTCAGCTTCCAAGTCAGCTCGACGGCTGATCGTCCGAGCTGATTGCCCCGCCTTTCAAATTTTGCGAGTTCAGTTTCTTGCCCGGGTTGAGTACCCCGAATGGCTGTTCGCGCTTCCTTCCCGAGGCCTTTGAAGCCTGCAAGGTTTCGCGCTGTATCGCGCGGGTTAGCGGTTACCAGCCGTTCTGCTACCTGCGTTAATGGCCCCTCTGTAAGGGACAGGATGGTAGAGGGTTCCCTGGCTTGTTCCCTGGCTTGGGATGAACTTGCAGCTGCGCGTGCCCGTTTGTTATCGCGATCCATTGCTCGGTCTCCAAAGTCGTTATTCTACGCATGAGGTTATCACCCAAGCCTGACCTGCTGAACCGATATGGTGTTACAGTTGTAGTCTGGCAGAAGGTTCCAGTCTCGTCCCAGCCAAGATGACGAGGCTGGCATCAAATGCCGTGAGTGACTTCTGCCAAAGCGCATGAATGGTACGCCCCGGCTCTGTCGCCTCCTCCTTCCGGTCGTTGCAAGAGCCCGGGGTGATATCCTCGCGGCAGCTTCTCCTTTGAGCGCAGGGTGGATGATCGAGCGTTGCTACAACGACCACCGCCCGCTCCGGCTGATCAGCCGCGGCCCGGCAATTTGCGCGGCCGCCAATAGCACCACCGCGCTTTGCCACCATCCGGCCTTCCTGCTGCAGGCTCATGGCAATCTCGCGACGGGGCCGGTGACAGGCGAGGTGCAAAGGACGGGCGGGAAAAATCGCGCTGGCGGGCAGCGCGGCATCGCACAATGCCGCCCCTTCTCGGCCCGGCCGCCTGTCGCCTATGAGTGCCCGGCGTTAGCCCCAGCCGCTGGCGAGTCAACCGTCAGCTGGGCGACAGCGACATGTTCAACGCCTTCGTGCCCGGGGTTTTCTCAACGGGAGGTCGCCTGGCGCAGTCACCCCGGAACGGACGGCCTATTCAGCGCCAGCTCCGCAGCAACATGACCAGCTGCAATGGCCACGCAGCCTTGCGCTCCAACCGCATTGATGCAGGCGCACCATCGACATTACTTGCTTTGGCTGCAACATCCCCTCTCCTTCCCCGCCCCACGACGATGCAGGACTCAGGAAAACTTCAGTTACGCAAAGACGGTCAGTTTCTTCAGCTGCACCTCGATCGGATGCAAGGGGATAAAGGAGGGTTCAAGTGGCGCCGAAGCGCAGACGCGATGGCATGACTCGCGCACGCAGCCGTCCTGGCCGACAGGCCTGTTCTTGGGCACAAGCTCGAATTGAGCGCCTTATCAAGGCTCAAGGAGTTTTCAGGTTACCGTCGCGATCGCGGCGCTATTACGCTCTGAGCACGCACACTTCCGCGCGATGCGAAGGCAAACGATACGCTAACTGTCACGCCTGACGGAGTGAATCCGACCGCCATCAAGTATTCTCCAGCGTGCATGTGCAACACGGTGTTTGTTACTCTTTTTGCCGATGGCCCTCGCCTCGTCGCCGAGCCGGCTCTGTGCTCGTGGTCGCAACTTCAGGTCCCACGCCCTAGGCCAGCCAGGACGTCAGTGTCGGCTGTGGAACAATGTCGGGTTCGGATGGCATGGGCGGCCCACAACGGTTTAGTCAGAGGCTTTTTCTCTTGGCACACTTAGTGCGGCAGATGATCCACAAACGCTGCATGGATCCGCGATACAAGGAGAGCAATCGCAGGGACGAACATGAGAGGGATACATTGCGTGGCCCGCGCCTTCGATCCTGCAAAGCTGCATTTCACATCCTGGGCGGGCGACCGCACGTGGAGAGCAACATCGACGGTCAGCGTGTTTTCACGTGGGGAAGTCCGGGACGCGGTTCCAACTTATTTCGGCCTATGGGAATAGTGAGCCGATCTGCAGCCAGAGCCGAGGCGCAGCGACCGAGATCTAACAGGATCACTGCAAGTCGATGAGATCGTAGGATAATCAGGCACGGTTGAAGACACCAACTATTATAGGAGCATCGACAGCGCCGACCGGTATGCAGGCTTGCTTTCTGACTAGCGTCAGTTTGCTACTTTGAATGAGTCGCACACTAAAGCATCGTAGAGCTGGCCTAAGTCGCCTCAAGCCGATGCGCGCCGCAAACCATTATTGCTGTGCAGGTGTTTGCAGCCCTGTGCGATTGGGAGACCGCCTCGCCATGAAGTGGACCAGCTTACTTCTGCTGAGCACATTCAGGCTCGGACCTGTGTCCCGCAAGAAGAGGGTGGTTCGATCCGGCACTGACCCTAGGGCGGGGGGCTTGTTGAGCCGGTGCCGGACCGAACCGTCTAGGGCAACGCCGGCTATGTCGTGGGAAATTGTGGCTTCGGCGCGGCTAAACCGTGGCGGAAATGTGTCGACGATTCACCGTTTCCAACACGCGCGTTGAAAACGTGACTGGACGTTTCGGAAAGCGCCTAGCGCTGCTGGGTTTGGCGGGAGCTGTGCAGATGGGAGGCTATCCTGGCTGTGAAAATTAGTCGCCCGGTCAGTGTGGCCGGATTTCAGGAAGGGAAAAGCGCGCAAAGTCAATTCGGCGGGACGCGGGGCGACACACAATCGCAAGCCAGCAGGCGCGGCTCGGCTGCGAGGAGTTCGGCCATCTCCTTCTGAAGGCTCAACAGAGGACAGATCAGTCAGGACATGCGGATCCGAAGCAGAAGTCATGCGCTTCAATCTTGCGGCGTTAGAGACGCCCGCGATTTTCATGACCGGGCAAGGCCGCTTTCATGACCGGGCAAGGCCGCGCCGTTTGTCAGCGATGCCGGAATGTCGGGAGTACTAGGTGAGGCGAGCGCCGCTCGAGAAAATGGAAGCCGCCGCAGGTCATCAGTGCCTTCAAACCAGCTGGCGCGCTTTGACCAGTTCGGAAAGCGGCGCCAACAGCCAAGTCTTCTATCCGCCGGTACAGCGCCAGAACGCCGCCGGCACCTGTTACGCGGGCGTGGCGACGATCGCAGCAGTCGCAGTGGACACCGCCTCAGGGGGACGTGAAGCTCCTTTCGCATCATTCCATCCTCGAAGGCGGCACCAAATCGTGCCGGAACTCGTCTCGTGTCAGCTCCAAGGCAGCCTGGCCATGGGCGTCGGCCACGCCCTGCTCGAGGCTTTGCCGCTCTATGAGGACGGACCCGACCGGAACTGGAACCGGTATTGCCTGCCGCATGCCAGGGATGTCGGGGTCTGGACACAGACATCGGAGGTGCGACTTCCTGCACGAATATCTCAACCTTACGGGATCGCGGCTTGGCTGCGGCCAAGGCATCTGCCACGCGTGCGCGATCATTCTCGAGGACCCGGAAGGACGTTACCGTCAGATCCGCAGCTGCATCACCGCAGCGCATTTCTTCGATGGCAAGTCCGTCCGCACATAAGAAGGGCATGCCGAACGCGACGCGAATGGCGATGTCGTCCGGCTCTCCGCGATAAGGCCTTCGTCGAACGTTTTTCATTCCAGTGCGGCTATTGCACTCCGGGCTTTGTCACCGGTGCAACCGTGCTGGTTGAGCGTCTCAAAGAGAAGCCGGTCCACAGGGCGGATGTCGAAAGCACGATCGAGCAGGCGCTTGCGCCGTTGTCGTTGCACTGGTTAGGTCCGTTACCATGAGGCGGTCCGTCACGTGATCCTGAGCACGCCCGGCCTGGTACAGACTGAAATCCGGCGATGAAGCGTTCCTCGATTGGCCTGCGGCACGCATCTGGTCGACTTGCAGCGCCTGATCGGCTGCCGCACGGTTTGCAGAGTCAACGAATTCCCTCGAAGTGAGCAAAGCTCTTCCTTGGCTCAGTTCGTACGCACTTGAACCGCCTGTGTGACCCGTTCGATGGCACTAGCTCCTGTCAGCGAGAGGATTGGAGTTTCTGACCGAATTGTCTCTCGTCACATTGATTGGGAAGAACAGTTAAGATCGGCTATGGACAATCTGGACGCTTTGACCCATCCAAATTATGCTGCGGCCTGCCTGTCGATAACGAAAGTCTGGCATTGAGCTTTTGGAACGGACCAGGGCTGCCGCAGGTCTTCGAGCCGTCCTGCATGGGCGAATGGGAGTCCCGGGTCAGGCGACTGCGGAAGGTGGCCAAGTCATTGCCGCCTTCGCCCAGAAGCGCGGAAGGCGGCTATACTCAGATTGGCCGATACATCAAAACCCGACCCTTCGGAATTAACTGCAGCAAATAGTCGAAATCACTGACGTTGCCCGTTAGAACGGAAAATCCCATTTTCTGCGCATGCAGGAACAGCACGCAGTCTTGAAGCGCCCGAAGCTTGGAATCATGCTTGTAGCCCTGGAGGCGACACAGCATTCCTGAGAGAAGGGCGGCTCGGCCCAAGACATCGGGATCTGGTGCAAAAACCCGATGGGACGGCATGTCCTTGATCATGCTCCCGATCTGCTTGACAGCTTTACTCGTGCCCGAGTGTTTCGGATCAAGCACGCCTACAGTGTGCATCAGCTCCTGGATCGCTACGGTGCTATGGTTGACCTGCCTGACATCGAGGAGGTCGGCAACTGCGTCAGGCGCCCGGCCTTGCAAACCGTCGATATAGACGCAGGTGTCCAGCAGCAGTTCTTGCCCCGCCCCGCCGAGGTTGCCGATGATCGGCAGCTCCGTGTCGGGGCGGCGGCTCAAGGTTTTTTGAGGATCAAATCGCGACCACCTTAAGGCCGCACCAAAGTCGAAATCGGCCAATTCAGAATCCGAGCTTCAGCGTCGGATCCACAGTCCCCCGTGTTTTCCTGAAGGTCTCGGCGAAGTTGTCTTCCAGAGCCACATTGGCCAATGCAAATTCGACGAGCTCGGTATCAGACGTCAATCCGGTTCGAGCCTTGGCTTTCTTGATTAGATTAGCACTCACCCGCCCCGCAATCCTGCCGTCCTTCTCAGCGCGCAGGCCAGATTCTTCCGCCCTCTGCAGGACCGCGTTAATCCTGGCCAATCGACGCATCTGCAATTTCTCAGCCAGCTTGGGATGGGTTCTCGTCCGCTTGCCCACTGGCCCTTGGCCGCGACGCATCCGTACAGCTGTCTTCGTCATAGGGGTTCCCTCAGGTCCGTTTAACAAAAATGGATTCTAGACAACATAGCAGGCAAGGTGAATTTTTCAAATGCACCAAGACAAAGGGCGGTTGTTGGCACCCGGAATTGCGTGCTGAAGCTCTCCAAAAGGAGGGATGTCACGAAGTAGGGATGTCACCGCTGCAATCGACCGAAACAGCCACTCAGGTACAATTTTTCCGGCATTAGATGCTATGGGGGTGGAAAGCCGCTTTGGGCCCCTCACGCCCGAACGATTGTTCACGGTGGATCACCTCCACGAAAGTATCCACAATTGGCGACGTTTGCGAAATATTATCGCTGCCGCGGCGCCAAAATACCACGTAGTCGTATCTCGCTGACGGCTCAAAAGGAACGATTTTCACATCAAACATTTGATATTGCTGTGCAACAAATTCATTATCTATTGCAATACCTATACCATATGCGACAAAGGAAGCATCCAAGCCTATTGTGTCCGAATGAACCTTCGGCAATAAAGGAAGTTCTCTCCGCCCGTATGTCAATAGGCCCAATTTGTTAGAAGTGTATTCTCTCTCTAGAACGATAAGGGGCTCCCCTGAGAGGTCGTCAACAGTTATGATGTCCTTTTCAGCAAGGCGATGGTCGGGTTGCAACACGCAGACACTCTTGCTTTCGGCGACTATCTTCCACTCAAAGAAGCGTTCATCTAACGGCAGTCGGGAAATCCCGATATCGGCCTCTCCCGTCACAACGCTTTGTGCTATCTCGTCGTATCGCTGGGCCCTATAATGAAATTCTAGAGTCGAATCTAGATTATTTAGCGCAAGAATTATTTTGGGGATGAGTCTCAACGAGAATATATGCGGTGCGGCAATCGTCAGGAGGTTTCGCTTGGCGCTGAAAGAATCGGTGATTTCCCTCTCGATGTGGCCGAGGGTCTCAAAGTATCTGTCTATGCGGTTGTAAATTTCGATGGCGCGCGTGGTTGGAACAAGGCCGCGGGGATCTCGCGCAAAAAGCTTCTCACCAACAGCTTCTTCAAACAACTTGAGATGCTGGCTTACGGCCGACTGGGTAATCCCGAGTTCTCGGGCGGCCCGCCTCGTAGAACCGGTCCTCATGATCTCCCGAAAAATCTGAGCGGACCTGAACCCAGCCTTGCTGTTTCGGCCGGAAATCTCTTCCATTGCCTTTGTCCGAATTGGTGGCCGCAGGGCCAGAGCTCCGTTTGGCCGCTATATCAGTAAAATTAATAGGGTGTCACAAAAACTTAATAAATTGACCATTTTCCCGATTCTCCCCATCGTCTGGCGTAACAAAACCAGTGGATCAGACGCATCAGAGAGAACGCTGACATGACGCATGCAGCAACACCCATCCCCTGGCAGAGCGGATAGTTCACAATCGAACACAGGGGACACAGCTCTAAAAATTGCGGACTATAACGTTAGAAAAGCACATATGCGGCATTCGTATTTCCGTGCCTCTGGCAGGAACTGTTCCGACCCCAGCTCGGACGTTGCGCACCCGCAACCAACTACCCGCGCTTGTCGTAAATCCGCACGGCCGATCCTTACCGGATCAAGGAACTAGCCAACACTTTCTCCGCAGTCGATCGGTTGCCACAAAAAGTGGCCGCTAATGACATTTGCCCATACAGGGGTTGATACTCAATCATGCCTTCGCCGTTCACCCTCGCCCTCACCGGACAGTCCCTCATCTACCACGATATTCGGCATGTATCGGACGACGGCTTCGCCACGATCAAAGAACTGATCCGGCAAGCCGATGCCTCATTCACGAATTTAGAAACCACGATTCTCGGCCGGCATGGTGGGTGGCCGATGAAAGGCACCTATTTCCAGTGCTCTCCACCTGTCGTGTTGGATAATTTGAAGGATATTGGCTTTAGCGCACTGGCTCTTTCCAATAATCATGCGTTCGATCTTGGGCCCGCAGGAGTGCTTTCGACACTTGAGGAAGTAGACGAGCGTGAGTTTCTGCGTGCAGGAATTGGCGTTGACGCCAGTGACGCGAGCAAAGCCGGCATCAAGCAACTCGGCAAGAGGAAGGTCGCCCTCATCGCGATGGATGCCGGACCAGGGCCAGCCACAATGTACGCTGACAATGCGGCAGGTACCCGTCCCGCTCGACCGGGGGTGAACAAACTCGATGTCTCGCGGGTATTCGAGGTTGACGATGAGAAATTCGCGAACCTGCGTTCCATTCAGGAAACGTTTTTAAGCAACTCTATGGAGCGCGGAACCTACACGCAGCCGGACGATCCTCGCGAACTGACATCGTCCGATGAAATCGACTTTTACGGAACCATTTTTCGCCGATCCTCCGAGAACTGCCGAAGGATCATCTTCAACGAGCAAAGTTTACGAGGTCAGCTCGCCGCAATCCGGAAGGCCTCGTTGGCCGGTGCCTTTGTCATCGCCTATCTTCATCATCATCATTGGGAACCAGATTGGCGCGAGGTTCCCGAATGGGTTCAATTCTTCGCGCGATCCTGCATTGATGCGGGAGCGAATGCGTTCGCCAGCCACGGCGCACCGGTGCTGCAGCCGATCGAAATCTACCGCGGGGCTCCGATCTTCTACGGATTGGGAAATTTCCTGTTTCATCTACCCGAAGGTGAGGACGAATGGAGTTCACCAGATATCTGGAAAAGTATCGTCGCGACGTGCAGCTTCGATGGCAACAACCACTTGGAGTCAATCGACCTCGCTCCAATCGTGATTGGAGGGGAGCAGCGGCTGAGCAGCAACAGGTATCATGAGCGTCTTGTGCCCGTGCCCGCATCAAAAGAGCTGGCTGGTTCAATGCTCGAAGACCTATCTCGACGCTCGCAAAAGTATGGAACCGAAATAGTGCTGGAAGATGCTCGCGTTCTTCTGCCAAAAGCTAATTCCCGCAGCGTCGAGGTCGCCGCCAACAGGTAGCGTCGTCCATGCACGTCAACCTGGCCCGCATCCTGATGATCGTGTCGTATAGTGCCAATGCACTGATGACGGGGCGCCCCCTTACAGCCGAACGGTTCCAAATGCGCATTTGGACAATGAGGAGAACCGAACATGCATAACGATGGGCTGGGCGTCTATGAAATCGCCCGGCGCGTGGACACCAAGAGCGCCGACTACTGTGCGCTCAGCGACCGCATCTGGGCCATGCCGGAACTCGCCTTCGAGGAGCATCGCGCGGTCGCCGAGCAGATCGCCTTGCTGGAGCACGAGGGCTTTCGCATTACCAAAAAGCTCTGCGGCATGGCCACTGCCTTCGTGGCGGAACATGGAAGCGGTAGCCCAACAGTCGGTTTTCTGGGGGAGTTCGATGCGCTGCCGGCTCTCGGGCAAGTTTCGGGCATTACCGAGCGCATGCCTACCACGGAGGGCGCATCTGGGCATGGTTGCGGGCACAATCTTCTCGGTTCCGGATCTGCGCTCGCAGCCGTGGCCTTGAAGGATGCGCTTGCATCGGGCGCCATCGCGGGCACGGTGCGCTATTACGGCTGCCCGGCGGAAGAGAGCGGATCGGGCAAGACTTTCATGGCACGGGCCGGTCTCTTCGATGATCTCGATGCCGCCTTCTGCTGGCATCCAAACGTCGTCAACGAGGTGCAGTCCACCTCGTTTCTCGCGTGCATTCAGGCTAGCTTCCGCTTCACGGGTCAGGCGTCGCATGCGGCGGTTTCTCCCCATCTTGGCCGCAGCGCGCTCGACGCGGTGGAGCTGATGAATGTGGGCGTAAATTACATGCGCGAGCACATGGCCTCGGATGCGCGCGTCCACTATGCCGTTACGAATACGGGTGGCGATGCGCCGAACGTGGTACAGGCTTTTGCGGAATCACTCTACCTGGTGCGTTCGCCGCATTTGCCGGATGCAGAGCACCTGTTCCAGCGCGTCAAGAAGATCGCCGATGGCGCCGCGCTGATGACGGAAACCACCGTTGAGGTGCAGATCATGGATGCAAACTCGAACGTTCTGCCTAACAAAGTGCTGCAGGAGGTTATGTACGAAAACATGAGTCGCCTCGGCGGCCCGGGCTTCGACGATACGGATTATGCCTTCGCCGAACAACTGCGGAAGAACGCGTTTACGAACGAGGAGATTGTGGCGAGCGTTGCGCTCTACGACCGTTCGCTGGCGAGCCAGGTGCTGCATGACGGGCTACTTCCCATTCCTGCGCGCGAAGGGATGATGATGGGCAGCACTGACGTCGGCGACGTGAGCTGGATCGTGCCCACGGTTCAGTGCAGCACTGCCTGCTTCGCTATAGGTACGCCGTTCCACACTTGGCAGCTCGTCACGCAAGGGAATCTGCCAGCAGCCCATAAAGGAATGGTGCTCGCGGCGAAAGCAATGGCGACCACCGCGGCAGATTGCCTGCGCAATCCCGATCTTATCGCCCGGGCAAAAGCGGAATTGAAGGAGCGTACTGGCGGGCGACGCTACATTTGCCCAATTCCGCCCGAGATCACGGTCGACAACTTGCGCGGTAAGGCAGCGGCTTTTGCATAGGTGCAAGAAGACCTTACGCTCGGCGGCCTCGCTTGCAGAGTTTCATTATCTGGCGGACAACGCTCCGTCACAGTTGGGTTCATCAAGTTCCGCGAATGGCGTCGCAATGACATCGACTGTCTGCTGCGCCCCGGGGGTTAGCAGAACAGGGAACCGCAGCGCGTTCAAGCGATGAATGTCCCCAGGCCTTTCCTTCTCTGCGCTCGCGCAAATGGTCCGTATTGAAGTAGCGGTTCGCCTCGGCCACCTCTCATGAATTTCTCACCCCAGCTCTGCGCCAAGCTTCGAGTTTTTGGTTTTCCGCTTGGCGAACCACAGCGCTAGGCTAAGTCGTGCACATGCTATCCGTTGGGGCCGCACTTCCTGAACGCGCCCTGAGGGCCGGATGGCCGTCGGAGACCGCGAACTCGACATTGGCAAGTCCGCGCTGCTTGAGCCCTGTCGTGAACCCGCGCCTGTAATGGTGCTGTCACTCCCGTAGCCAGCTCGACCACCAGCACCTAGCGCAGCCCCCAGTCCATTCTGATCGCCCACAGCACCGCCTGGCTGGATGACCCGGCCAGGCGGGCCCGAAGCGCCGCGTCCATAATGAGGAACAAGCAAGGTGTCGGCAAGCCGTCGCTCAAAGATGCTTGCAGGCTGCTGATCAGGCCTGCCAGGCAGCAGCCCTGCATCGCGGAGCGTCATCCAGCCATTTGCCTGCCTCGTGTGTGTGGCCATATCAGTAAAATTAATAGGGTGTCACAAAAACTTAATAAATTGACGGTTTTGGCGATTCCTCGCATCGTTTCGCATGCAAACAAGCAATAAAAAGCGGTTGGGAAAAACGTCAGAACCTATGTGCGCGTTAACGTCTATTGCGACGGTGCAGAGCAAAAAGGCGGCGTCCCGGGAGGCCTGCTACGAGATCGACCTCGGCGCGATCAGGCACAATTACCGTCAGCTGCGTAGGCATCTTCCCCGGACAGTGAAGATTTTCGCCTGCTTAAAGCGCAATGGATATGGCTGTGGAGCGGGACCTGTCGCCCGCACACTGGCAACAGAGGGGGCTGACGGCTTTGCTGTCGCAACCTTGCCCGATGCTATGGCCATCCGGGAAATGGGCATCGATCTCCCGGTTTTGCTTTATCCCGGTCCCCTACCGACATCGGCGAAAACAATTGAAGCGCTCGGACTCACCGTTACCGTTTCCAGCCTCAATGAGCTGGAGTCCTGGCGCGCCGCCATGAGCGTCACCCGTATTTTCGTCAAGGCGGATCTCGGGTTCTTCAGGGCTGGGGCCACGCCGCAGGAGATAGGCCGGCTTCTCGCAGCCGCGCACGTCTGCAACGACGTTGAAGTACAGGGGCTCTACGCCCATCTCAGCGAGCTGCCCACATCAGTGACTTCGGATGCTAGCGAGCAATTTTCCCGCCTGCAGCGGATTCTACAGGATGCCGAGGCGTCCGGCACCCGTCCCCCGATCATTATGATGTCGAGTACTGCCGGTGTGCTTCGGCATCCCGCGATGGATCTCGATGCCGTCGATCCCGGGGCCCTGTTTATCGGTCTTCCCGAGACGGATCGACCCATGCGGGCCGTCACCCTGCGGCCGGCGCTCAAGGCCATTTCGACATGCCTCGTTTCCGTCAAGCGGATCGACGCTTCTCTCGGTCCTATACCAGACATACCCGGTTTTCGGTCGGGAATGACCATCGGCGTCCTAGGTATGGGGTGGGGGGATGGCCTTCCGCGTCACGTGCCAGCCCAGGCCGAGGCGCTGGTGAGGGGGCAGCGCGCGCGCCTGCTCCCTCCCGCGCATCTCGAGCACCTGCGCATCGATCTGACGGACGTGCCTGATGCAAGATTTGGCGACCAAGTGCTCCTGCTCGGACAGCAAGCGCACCAGACCATCACTCACGAGGAAGTCGCCGCTCAATGGGGCACGGACCTCATCGGTCTCTATGCCCAGCTCCGCGACCACATCCCGCGCGTCTATGTCTGAGACATTGGCGCAGAAATAGAGGAAACGAAATGAAGGCGCTCAGAACAGTGCTGTTGGTCTCGCCCTTTCATGTTGTGCTCGGCGATACAGGCGCACAGCAATGACGGCCACGATCATGGCAATTCCTCGCCACGCGGTGACGGACACGGCCGCGGAGGCGATCCATGTCGAGGACTTGCACAAGAAGTTTGGCGCCCTTCATGTGTTGAAGGGGGTCTCGCTATCTGCGCGCGACGGCGATGTGGTGGCGATTATCGGGGGCAGCGGCTCCGGCAAATCCACTTTACTTCGCTGCATCAACTGCCTGGAAAACCCCACCAGCGGCGTTATCAGGGTGAACGGCGAGGAAATACGTCTCAAGCCTGACGGAAATGGCAGCACCCTCCCGGCGGACCGAAAGCAGATTGAACGTGTACGTTCCCGGCTCGGCATGGTCTTTCAGAGCTTCAATCTCTGGACCCACATGACCTTGATCGAAAATGTGATCGAGGTTCCGGTCCATGTGCTTGGCGTCAAGCGTGAAATGGCGATCATCGAAGCCGAGAAACTGCTTGCGAGAGTGGGGCTTCTGGAAAAACGGCACGTATACCCGGCATTTTTATCCGGCGGACAGCAGCAGCGCGGCGCGATCGCGCGCGCTCTCGCGGTCCAGCCACGCGTGATGCTCTTCGACGAACCGACTTCATCACTCGATCCCGAACTCATCGGTGAGGTTCTGGGCGTAATCGGCGATTTGGCCCGCGAAGGTCGCACCATGATCCTGGTCACGCATGAAATGAAATTTGCCCGCGAGGTCGCGACCCGCGTGGTATTTCTCCACGAGGGCCGCGTCGAGGAAGAAGGGCCACCAGACGCAATCTTCGGATCTCCGAAATCGGAGCGGCTTCAACAATTCATCCGCAGAGTGGGCTAGCGCCTGAAAAACAGACTAAACCATCTGACTTATAGGGGAAAACAATGAGAATACTTTCCAAATTGACGGCCGCAGCGGCAATCTTCTGCGCATCTACTTTGATGGCGCAAGCTGAACAGGTGAAGGTCGGAATCGCGGCCGAGCCCTACCCTCCATTCTCGTCCCTGGACGCCTCTGGAAAATGGGTCGGCTGGGAAATTGAGATCATTGATGCGATCTGCGCCGAGGCAAAACTCGATTGTGTCATCACTCCGGTCGCCTGGGACGGGATCATTCCTTCCCTGACGTCAAAGAAAATCGATGTCATCATGAGTTCGATGTCAATCACAGAGAAGCGCAAGAAGACGATCGATTTCTCCGACAAGTACTATAGCGATAACGGGTACACGATTGCCGGTCCCAAGGGCGTTGCAGTGGATCCTACCCCTGAGGGCCTCAAGGGCAGGATCCTCGGTATTCAGGTCTCGACCAATGCCGAGGTCTATGCCAGCAAGCATTTCAAAGACAGCTTGGCCGAGATGAAGACGTACCAGACACAGGATGAGGCCAACCAGGACTTGGTCGCCGGCAGGATCGACGCCATTCTGGCTAGCCCGCTTACCATTGATCAATTCATGAAGACTGACCAGGGTAAGGCCTGCTGCGAGATAAAGGGCAAGGTTGCCAATGACCCCGAGATTTTCGCGCCGGGCGCGGGCGCGGGTCTGCGCAAGGGAGACACCATGCTCAAGGAAAAGATAAACGCCGCAATCAAGGGGATTCGCGCGAACGGGAAGTACAATGAAATTACGAAAAAGTACTTCTCATTCGACATTTACGGCGAATGACAGACGAAATTCTCCTGTTACGTAGACCCTCGAAATACTTCTGCCTGTTGAGTCGGAGGCAGGCGGCCTCCTTCGTCACGCACCAGTGAACGGCAGGCTCTTGGCGAGGGTCAATCCTCAAGGTGGAGGCGTTCTTGACCGATTCTGTCTTTTTGTCGCTGGCGCAGACCAGCATGTTCGAGTTGCTTGCACCTACGCCGCCTGGCTGGGGCGGAAATCTGGTTCGCGGATTCATTAATTCAATTGGGATCGGTGTCGGCGCATTCGCCTTGGGATTGGTTATTGGCATTGGCGGTGCTTTTGGCAAGCTTTACGGCGGACCTGTGCGCCGCGACTTGCTTCAAGTCTACACCACCCTCATCCGCGCGGTACCGGAACTTGTGCTAATTCTGCTTATCTATTTCGCGGTTCCGGACCTGATCAACCGCCTCCTGGAAACTCTCGGTTACGGACGGATCGACGTCAGCGGGCCGATGGCAGGCATCGTTGCGCTCGGCTTCGTACAGGGCGCGTACGCAACGGAGGTGCTGCGCGGCGCGATCCTCGCGGTGCCGCAAGGCCAAATCGAGGCCGGGCGAGCCTTTGGTATGAACCCAAGGATGCTGATGCGACGCATTACTCTGCCGGCGATGCTGCCCTTCGCGATCCCGGGTCTCGCAAATCTCTGGCTGGTTGCGTTCAAAGGCACAGCACTTCTGGCCGTTGTGGGCTTCAATGAACTGACTCTGGAAACACGGCAGGCTGCGGGCACTACAAAGGCCTATTTCACCTTCTTCATGGCCGCTGGCGTGCTTTATCTACTGCTCACTTTGATCTCCAACGTCCTCATCGGACGGGTCGAGCATTGGGCAAGGCGCGGCCGGCAGCCGATAGCGGAGAGCCGCTGATGGCCTATTTCACGACTGTTGCGGCAAACTGCCGCCCATTCGCACGGTTGGAGCCACACCGCGTCGTATTGATCGTGATCGGCCTTGTCTTGATCACCGCAGCAGCCGTCTTCATGCGTTGGGACTGGTTGGCCGACTACTACATGCTTGCGATTGCTGGTTTATGGCGTTCGATCTGGATCCTCATCGTGACCTGCGTCTTCGGCTTCGTTCTGGCATTGCCACTTGGGCTCGCTCAAGTAGTGGGCCCTAGTTGGCTCAGTCTTCCAGCGAAAGCTTTCTGCACCGTCATTCGAGGCACACCGTTGCTTCTGCAAATTTGGCTGCTCTATTACGGGCTTGGCTCGCTCTTCCCGCAATATCCATGGATTCGCGAATCCGATATCTGGCCTCTCGTTCGCCAGGCGTGGCCATACGCTGTACTGGCTCTAACGCTGTCCTTCGCAGGCTATGTAGGCGAGGTTATGCGCGGTGCTTTTGCCGGCGTGCCGAGCGGCCAGCTCGAGGCGGGACGCGCTTTCGGTATGAACCGCTGGAAGCTTTTTCGCCGGGTCTGGTTGCCGCAGGCAATCCACAAGGCGTTGCCCACGTTGGCCGGTGAAACAGTAATGCAACTCAAATCGACACCGCTCGTCGCTACTATCACGGTTGTCGACCTTTATGCAGTTTCAGCTCGCGTTCGCCAGGATACATTGGTGATATACGAGCCATTGCTTCTGCTTGCATTGACATACATGGTTCTCACGGGATTGCTCGTATGGATTTTCAGCCGTATCGAGGCTCGCATCCCGGTTCGAGTGGGGTGACGCGCCGAACCAGCGCGCTGCCAGCAGCAATAGGGAGCGGCGACATGCTGTGTAGGATCGTTGGCGCGGCGGTCCAGGACGGGGCCGGACGCATGGGCTGTGATATGGGACCGAGCGCGTTGCGCGCCGCGGGACTCGCGCAGGCGCTGACGGAACTCGGCCATGAAGTGGAGGACGCAGGGGCGGTCGCGCCCGGACCGCTTCCGCCCGTGGCGCATGAGAACCTCGGCCTGAAGGCGCTGCCGCAGGTCTCGGCGTGGACCGGAGCGATCGCCGAAGCTGCCTATGCGGCGAGCCGAGAAGCAATGCCGATCTTTCTCGGCGGCGATCACAGTATCTCTGCCGGCACGCTGTCCGGAGTTGCCCGTCGTGCCAAGGAGTTGGGCCGGCCGCTCTTCGTGCTTTGGCTGGATGCCCACCCGGACTTTCACACGCTCGACACTACGGTCAGCGGCAACTTGCACGGCGTCCCGCTCGCCTACGCCAGCGGGCAAAAAGGCTTTCACGGCTATTTCCCAGACCTGCCAGCTGCGGTCGATCCGGCGCGCATCTGCACGCTTGGTGTGCGCAGCGTCGATCCGGCCGAGCGTGAGGCGCTGAAACTCGCCGGGGTGACAGTCCACGACATGCGCATGATCGACGAGCACGGGATCGCTCCTCTGCTACGCGCTTTTCTCCAGCGCATCCTGGCTGAGGACGGCATGCTTCATGTCAGCCTGGACGTCGATTTCCTAGACCCGTCAATCGCCCCGGCCGTGGGCACGACCGTGCCGGGCGGGGCGACCTTCCGCGAGGCGCATCTGGTGATGGAGATGCTGCACGATTCCGGCCTCGTCACCAGCCTCGATCTCGTCGAGCTCAACCCCTTCCTCGACGAGCGCGGCCGCACCGCGATCCTGATGGTCGACCTCACCGCCAGTCTAATGGGCCGCCGCATCATGGACCGCCCGACAAGGAACCACTGAACCATGCCCGAGAAGCTAAACATCGTTCCCTTCGTGAGCGTGGACAATATGATGAAGCTGGTTCTGACGATCGGCGTGGAGCGCTTCCTGACCGACCTCGCCGGCTATATCGAGGAAGACTTCGGCCGCTGGGAGCTGTTCGACAAGACGCCGCGTGTGGCGTCCCACAGCGTGGACGGCGTCATCGAGCTGATGCCGACGAGCGACGGCGAAACCTACGGCTTCAAATATGTCAACGGCCATCCCAAGAACACGCGCTCCGGCCGCCAGACCGTCACCGCCTTCGGCGTTCTGGCCGATGTCGGAAGCGGCTATCCAATGCTGCTCACGGAGATGACCATCCTCACCGCGCTCCGCACCGCGGCCATGTCGGCGGTCGCGGCGAAGCATCTCGCGCCGAAGGGCGTTCGCACCATGGCGATCATCGGCAACGGCGCACAGTCCGAGTTCCAGGCGATCGCCTTCAAGGCCATCGTCGGCGTCGATCGACTGCGCCTCTACGACGTCGATCCTGCTGCCACGCGCCGCTGCGCGAAGAACCTCGCCGGCATCGGCCTGGACATCACCGCCTGCGCCTCCTCGCAGGAGGCCGTGGAAGGCGCCGATATCATTACCACCGTCACCGCCGACAAGCAGTGTGCCACCATCCTTACAGACAACATGGTTGGCCCCGGCGTCCACATCAACGCGGTCGGCGGCGACTGTCCAGGCAAGACCGAACTGCACCGCGACATTCTTCTGCGCTCCGACATCTTCGTGGAATACGCCCCACAGACCCGCATCGAAGGCGAAATCCAACAGCTCGCGCCCGAGCACTTGGTGGTCGAGCTCTGGCAGGTGATCGCCGGCAACGAGCCCGGCCGCCGCGACGAGCGCCAAATCACTTTGTTCGATTCCGTGGGCTTCGCGATCGAGGATTTTTCGGCCCTGCGCTATGTGCGCGACCGCCTCAAGGACACCGGACTCTACGAAGAACTCGATCTCCTCGCCGACCCGGATGAACCCCGCGACTTGTACGGCATGATCCTGCGCGCCGCCCAACCGGCTCCAGTGCGGCTGAGCGGTGCATTGGGATGAGCAAAGTATCCATGCAGGCGCCGAGGGCCGTCGTGATGATCCGCCCTCATCACTTCACGCCGAATCCGGTCACTGCGGCAGACAATACGTTCCAGGTGCGCGATGAAACGCGGAAGCCGGATGATCTGGTCGCTCTGGCATATCAAGAAGCCACGCGTATGGCGGACGGCCTCGCTGAGGCCGGGATCACTGTCCACCTCTATGAGGATGAGTCGGCCGCAACACCCGACTCCGTCTTTCCGAACAACTGGTTTTCGACCCATTCTGGCGGGCATGTCGCGATCTATCCGATGTACTCGGAGAATCGAAGGCAAGAGCGCCGGACCGACATCATCGAGATGCTCAAGGCTGAGTACCGGGTTCAGGATGTCATCGATTATTCCGGCCTCGAGAAGGACGGGGTCTTCCTCGAAGGGACCGGTGCGATGGTGCTCGACCACATTGCCCGTGTCGCCTACGTGGTGCGTTCCAACAGGGCAAACGAGGTTGCGCTCGAACGGTTCTGCACGCACTTCAATTTCGAGCCAATGATCTTTGACGCAGTCGATCGCAGCGGCAAGGCGGTCTATCACACCAATGTCCTGATGTGCGTCGGCACCGATTTCGCGTTGTTAGGGGCGCAGTCGATCCCTGATCCCTGGCGGCGGCGGGAAGTCGTCGCGAGGTTGGAGGAAACCGGTCGTCAGATCGTGGAGCTTTCGATCGAGCAGATCGAAGACTTCGCCGGCAATGCCATTGAACTGGAGGGCACGGATGGTCGCATTGTTGCCATTTCCGGGCGAGCACATGCGGCGCTGCAGGCGAAGCAGATATCGGCAATCGAGCAGTCCGCGCGACTATTGCCGTTCGATGTCTCGACAATCGAACTCGCGGGTGGATCGGTCCGGTGCATGCTTGCAGGGATTCACCTGTCGAAGCGCAGGGCGCAGCCCGCACAGACGTCATTCACCGCCCAAGCAAGCCGCACAGCGAAACACTACTGACAAATAGGATTGGAAATGTCGCAAACCAGATCGGTCTATCAGTTCAACTCGGCAATCGTTCGCGAACCCTCGATCTCGGTCGTCAACGGCCTACGCGCCGATGATCGGGGCGGTCCTACCTATGAAGGCGTCAAGGGCGAGCACGACGCATACGTTGCGGCCTTGCGGCATGCAGGTGTCGAAGTGAGCGTCCTGCCGTCTCTTGAGGCCTTTCCAGACTCCCTGTTTGTCGAAGACCCGGCGCTCGTTTTCACCGGGGGCGCCATCCTGCTCCGTCCCGGCACGCCAAGCCGGGTCGCCGAGACCGCGGAGATCGCGCCGATCCTGCGCGATATGTTCGACACCGTGCTAGAACTCCCTACCCCGGGACAAGCGGACGGCGGGGATATCATGTACACCCCAAATAGCGTCCTGATAGGCCTTTCCGATCGCACCGACAAGGCCGGGGCAGAGGCCCTTGTCTCCTGTATCGAGCAACTCGGCGGGAAGGCCCAGATTGCCGAGACTCCGAAAGGCGTTCTGCATTTCAAGACGGCCTCCTCGCTGCTCGACGATGAAACCGTGATTTCGACCGCTGCCCTCGCGAAGGCTTCCGTATTCAAGGAATTCCGCCAGTTCATCGTCCCGGAAGGCGAAGAGCCTGCGGCGAACGTGCTGCGCGTCAACGACATCGTCATGGTCAGCGCGGGCTACCCGCGCACGATTGAGATGCTCGAAAAGGCGAGTTACAAGGTCGTGCCTCTGAAGACCGCCGAGATCGAGAGGATCGATGCCGGGCTTTCCTGTATGTCGCTGCGCTGGTACCGGGATTGCAGGTAGGTCATTCAACCCCCCTTGTTACCCCAGACGTCTAGACGACAAACAGAACTCGTGCTTTCCCCTCGATCGTGATTGTCGCGCCGCCACGCTTTCTCTCCGGGTAAAGCGACGGAGTATTCGGCGACACGCTCGAGGCTCGGGGCGACTACCAGCTAAGGAACTCAGGCCGAAAGATGACCGTGTCGGGGATTCGACAAATCGGCACTGAGTTCAGGTACCCGGCGCATTCCCAAAACTGGTGCAGACTCACGCACTCTTTGTAGGCGACGGAATTGGCAGGCCGGGTCTCTAGCGCTTGCGTGCCTTGGCACCATTCTTGCTGCTTCCCCTTCGCAAGCTGCAACACTCATTCGCTCGTCTCAGAGGATTGACAGGCAGCCCTACAATGCGCGCGACGCCCTCGATCGCTGTTCGCGATGAGATCGTTGGCTTTTATTCACCCACCATAGGGGTTTAGAGGGTATTAAAAATGCACGAAATCCCATCCCGCGCTCACGCAGATTCCCAGGTTCCCAACTGGCATTTCAGAATGATGCGCGACTCCGCACGAAATGCAGCAATAGAGGCGGCCATTGCATCCTGTAATCTCAGAGGAAAGACCGTCGTGGAAATCGGGACCGGGGCTGGCCTTCCGGCGATGCTCTTCGCCAGGCATGGCGCCCGAAAGGTATTCACATGCGAGATGGATGAGCGAATTGCTGAGGCGGCGCGGGAGATTATCCGGAACAACGATTTGCAGGATCGCATCGCGGTGATTGCAAAGTCCTCAAGGCAAGCAATTCTGGACGGCGACCTTCCTTCGGCGCCTGACATAATTTTTACGGAAACATTGGATTCTGGGGTAGTTGGTGAGGGATATGAATCGATAGCGGAAGACATCCGCCAAATCGCCAGTCCTGCTACAGTAGTGATGCCATATCGGATTCAGCAATTCGGGTTCCTCTGCACCGACGTGCAAGCCTTTGAGGAAAATTCCGTCTTTAACCAATGCGGATTTGATCTTTCGGGATTTAACCTGTTTGCTGAACGTTCATATTTCTCGGTGATCCAGACGCTACACGATCCGGTATGTCTCTCGCCAACCGTGCTTTTCAGGAGCTATGATTATCTAGACCCAAGCGCTCTGGACCCGGTAGAACACCAAGTTACCGTTCACAGTTCTGGCCTCTGCCATGGAATGACCTCATATTTTGTCGCCCAATTTGGGAAATTTCTCATCTCTTCTAGGGAGCGGAAGAGTCATTGGCGAACGGCTTTTCACCCTCTACGAGTACCTATGCCGGTCGAATCTGGGCGGAGATATTATTTGAGAGGCGATAAATCTGGGTCGATCGATTTGGTTTCGACATGAAGTTCAGGGCAAGCGACAAGCGGCTCTTGGTTCATGTGTGAAGGTTCTGCTGACAGGGCGGCTGCAGGGGGGCTGGTGATGCTAACGTTACCTGATCCCCCGTGAGCACAGGCCATCACGATCCAGTATTGAATATACGACCTCTGACCGGACCTTTTACCGGGCAGACTCGGCTACCGCTCCGCCTGTTTGGGTCGCATGCTGATAACGGGTCAACATGCTGGGATTGTCGGCGATGCAGGCGCCGGTCGCTTCTCCGGTGTCGAGCTCAATCAGTGCTTCAACGCGGAGGATGCTGACGCGGGAGATCAAAGCGATCACCCCATGTTGGCGACAACGTGATCATTGCCCGGGACCGGCAAGCTCGACCAGGCGATACCGGTCAACGCGTGAGTAACTCATGTGCACATCCAATTTTGAGGTCTGCGGACTAAGTCTAACACTCCTTGCGCAGATTGTTAATTAATGTCCAGAGTGTGTTGTTTCCAAGTCGCGACCTATATTTGATTTTAGCTTAACTTTTACATTAGTACTTATTGTGATGTGATATAACTATGGCGAAGCCGGCCTGCCTCGGATGCGTCTAGTGACGGAGCCATGCGCGAAGTACCGGAGCTGTGCGTCGAACAATTCACTTGGGAAGAGCGGAATGGAACAGCGGGTGGGAGACTTTTTCAAGGACTGCGATAAGGCACCACGATTGAATGAAATGGCCGATTTCTTTTCGGCGACCGCAGCAGGGCGATCAGGAGCCCCGATCAAAGTTCCGAGCGTTGATGCGCGCCTTTTCCAAGGGGATGCGTCGCTGCAAAGCTTCACCGGCGCGCATCGCCAGATCTGGGGCCGCTTCGACCCTCACTATCATGCCAGCATTCCTTATCGTCTTGAGGAGGAGGTTCGAGTTGGCGATGCCTTCTTGCGATATGCAGACGCTATCGCGGATGAGACCCTCCCGGCTCGGTTCTATCTGCTGGGGGCCGCCGAAGGCACACTCGCTCGAACGCTTGCCCAGCTGGGTAACGGCAAGATTCAGACCCTTTCATGCAGTCCCAATAAGGAAAACGAGGAAAGCTTCTTTCTGCACGGACGGCCCGCGCATGCAACATTCTTCCTCGGCCCATTTCATCACTTGACCCGGAGCCGAATGGTTGGGACGTTGGCGCTCAGGCACTTTGCCGACGGATTCGACATCATCTTGGAGGACACCACATTTCAAATGTATTCGCCCAATCGAAAGGCGCAGATTGGCTTTGTGAAACGTCACTTGAAAGACGGTGGGATATTCTTCTTCTTCGAAAAATTTCGGCAAGACGACGACATCTCATACTTGAGCCGGGAGCTCCAGAAAGACTACGGATATAAAGCGCGCTTCTTCACTCAGGATGATATCAAAAAGAAAACTGAATCCATTCTTAAGCAAATGAACCTCAATGAGACGACGCTATCTGAAATGTCAGAGTCGGTGGCCGCGCACTTCAAATACGGATGCGTGACATGGAATTCTGGCAATTTCTACACACTTGCCGCTAGCAACAACGCGGACAATCTTCGGCGTGTAATTTCGGCGATGGCCCCACCCTGCATTCCAAATGAATACGTCTATACAGAAACCCCGGCTTCGCTGCCGGGATTGGCCTTCGAACCCCCGCCGTTCCGCCGCCTGGCAGCGTCCGGAAGCTGAGCGAAGCCGGCCAACGACCAACGCGTCCTAAAATGCCATTGTTACGACCAGTACATTCTTGGCCAGTGGCTTGCCTCCAATATCGGCAGGTACTCGTATTTCATGTCCGCGACATGGCTCGCGCTTCTTGAAACCAACAGCGTACAGACAGTCACCTCATTACTTTGTCGGGAAGGATGATCCAATTGTTACCAGCGGCGCAGTCGGCTTTATTGCGGTTCCCGTCGATCGGCCAGCGCGCATCCAAACCCTTGCAACGGGGTTTGGATTGGTTGTGTATGGTTTGACTGCACTTGCCGGCGATACGCTGTTGCCCTCGGCCGGGCTCCCGTATTTCGGAGTTGTCATCGTCGTGGTTTGGACAGTCGGTATTCTCATCTGTCCACCAAGCAAAACGGTAGCCCAACAGCCCACCGGATGACGTGTTATGAAATCGCCATCTCCAAAACCCGTCGCTGAAGCATTGGTTTGGCTTATGCCACACATCTCGCGTTACTCGACGCTTCCGACACGTGCGTATGCGCATGCCGCTTATGACGCTAAGCCCGCCGCCGCCGATCCTGTCCGTATGCATGCTCTAGAGCAGATGGAGTTACGACTTGCAGATTGTGCCTCTCGTCTGGGCTATGGGCATCAGCAGATTGAAAAACTCGGTGCACAGCTTCGAAGCCGACCGGTCATTCAGACCGGCCCACACTGTTACCTGGCTTTTGAACCCGATGCGTTCTACACGCATATCTTTAGTGCCATGGGGCTGCGCTCCCATAAAGACAGCTGGTATGTGACTCATTCGAGTTCAACTGTAAAATTCCAAGAAAGCGACAAGAAAGGCCCCGGTTGGCTGCGGCTTGGAGGTCAGCACTTCAATCTCTTCGGGCTGTCAAACAGAAAAATGGGTCGACTCAGTGTTTGCGGACGTCATGCGCCGCAGCGCTTTGCTCTGACGAGCGCCAAACAGACGAGGATCGCGAGCCAACTGGCCGCGCAATTGAAAAGAGCCCTGCCCGATGATGAGTTTCTCTCGGCCGCCGATGCTATCAAGACAGCCAATCAGAGCCTCTGGCGCCGTTTCTTCGCATCGGATCTACAGTTGTTGCAGTTCGATGATTTGGACGTGGGCGACCTAGTCGCCCAGCATCTTCGCGACCCGTCATCGTGGCTTTCGTCAACGCTGTTTGGACCAAGCTCTTTTGCGAAGAGGCTGCTCAATCATTTCGTGTCGTTTGATTGCGGCCAATGGGCCGGCTGGGCAAAGACGACAACCGACTTCTTTTGGCATTTTTTAGGGGGGCGCATATTTCCCCTGCGGCTGCGCGATGGCCTGTTTTTGAACGAAAGCGGGACCTTCTCTGTACAGTGCGCACCTGACGCGCTTCTCCAATCGTTGAACGAGCATGAAATCATACCCAGTATGCTCCTGTCATTCTTTGTAACATCGATACTCCCTGGAGTGCGGGTGCTCGGCGGCAGTCGCCAGATCGTTTACTATCCGATTATGCGCTATGCCTTGCTGTCTACTCTCTCTGAGTTTCCGTCACCTGCAAATAGTAGCTTGTCCGTCTCGCTGGGGTCTGACCAAGAGCCGAGTCTGTGGGGGCATCGCACGATCTCGCCGGGTCGAATCGATCCGTTCAGTCTTATGACCCAGCTTGGCTGCGATTTTGGGCGGTTAATCGACTGCTATGGCGAGATACCTTTGAGGGAGGCATGGGGCAGCTTGCCAGCATTCGCCGGCGATCCCCTCTGGCAAACGTTGTGCAAACGGCTTGCAAAGGAAACAGCATTGGAGGATCGCCCCATTTGGCTCGCTGGCGCTCAGCAGCCAGAACAGGATGTAATTGGACCCTCCCGTTGATCTGTGAGCGCGAAGCTGACGCCGTTCAGATTTGGTCATTTCACTGAAGGCATGGACATCGCTGTTGGGCCTTCCATCGCCGATGCGCTTTGAAGACCTGTGCGAGCCATGCGTGCGCATTGGCGATTGCCGACGGCCGAATTATGCTGACAGCACTTTCCGATCGAAGTGGCCTTCGGCGTCAGGTGGTCAAGTGCTTGCAGGAAGCCAGCGAGGTCGTTCGGCGCGCGATCGAGTTGTTAAGGCATCGGAGTTCGTGAGCCGCGCTTGTTCGCTGATGCACGTTCGCGCTTCGCGCTGCTGACTCCTACAGACCATATTGCGAATAGGTAGAACCGATCATAGACTCTTATGCCGCCAAGCTCGCTTGTTCCGCTCACATCAACCTCACGGTCGTTTCAATGAGGCTCTGCCAGGCTTTATCACCCGCCCGGGGGGGGGTTGCCTTACATTAGTTGGAGATAACTCATTTTATAGACCGGTCGTCGCTCGGCGGTAAACAGAGATATGACGTTTGGACTGTTCGGTGAACGCACCTCCTGCCCAATCTCCCCAACGCTCCGCCAGCTTGAGCCCTACGCATTCGGCCATGGTATCGAGTTCCTGATGATAGACGTAACGAACGCGATTGGGCAATCGTTTGACCGACGTACCAGAAAACCAGAGGAGGGTTGAGACCAATTTTTGGGTTAGCGGATCGTGCACATCAGCAGCGATGATCGTATTCTCATGATCCACAACGAGCGTGGAAATTTTCTGGCCGTTGACGAAACCATCCAAGGGCGGCACGCCTACATCTATCACCAAATTCCCTCCATCATCTAACGCCTCCACGGCAGATCGGAGGCAAGCTATTTGCGCTTCGCGCGTGACGGCCTGCGTGAATGTATTCCAAACGCAATACACCAAGTTGTAGCGGTGCTCCGATCTAAATCTTGAAATATCTGCCTTCCAAAACTTAATCAGGCCAGTACGCTTGGCGAGAAGGTTCAACATGCTGTCCGAATTGTCGATACCTTCGACCTTGACGCCTCGCTCGCTCAACGGCACCGCCACGCGTCCGTCGCCAATGCCGAGTTCAAGAGCACTCCCTCCGCTGGAAAATCGCTGAAGAAAGGCGACAGTCTCGCCGACCTCATCATTCTTACCTCGCAGCAATGTAAGTAGCTCATACATTGCCGACCAATTTTCGTCGTAGATGAATTCGTCAGCCATTTCTCCTCCTGTGAGATTGATTTAAAGATTTTAGCAATTACTTCGTATGCAATCGGCTCGGAAATAACGCCGCTCGTTCCGCAACAGGAAATGGTCGAAGGGTGTCGCTCTGGTCGGGCTCCGGACATCGAACGGCTCCGTTGCGGAATGAACGCCGATTCAAAATGCAAGAGCCAAGCCAATTCAAAGAGTCGGTTTAGTTCACTATATTGGCTCTTAGTCTCCGCTTCTGTCTGTTTGCAACGACACGGCTTTGTCAGGGTTCCGACAAAAGATCAGACGATTCTGGTCGCGAAAGGCGCCTCTGAGGGACACCGCGTGCGGGGAGTGGCAACTCTGGCCTGACCTTTACGTCATCACAAACGTTTTGGCCCATAACGAGGCGGTTCCTTTGAAGTCGCCGTGCCGAAGATACATCCATAGTCCCCGGCGGATTCCGATTTCAGCCGTGAGCACTTGCTCAAAAGCTTCGGTTGCACTTTGCGACTGTTCCCCATCGAGGTGCGGATCGCAGGGTTAAATCCTGCTTCCGAGAGCCGGGGGCAAGGACTCGAACCGCGTCCCAGTCTCCTGGCCCGTTCCTGGCTTGGACGAAATCGTTCTGGAGCGGCCGTGCTGCCACGGCCGTAGTGAATTCGGCCCGAGTGTTCTTGCGCCCAGTTTCCCTCTCACGAGGTCGTTTCGACGTATCCCGAATCCACCAGGAATCTCAGGGTGTAGTGATGGACTCCAAGGAAGGGGGGCGGCCTCCGTCATCGTCATGACGCCCTCCGGGTGCGGGGCCTGCGCCGCTGTGACGCGCCTCCAGCCCACGAGCACGGCACCCAGCCCGTGCCTGCCCTCCAGGAGTCCTGCGGGGGGCATTTTCCTGCAACCTCAGCACCACTCCGCTTGAATCGGCGGGTCGGGCCGGCGCAGCGCCGCACGAGATCGTCGAGGTTCGCCTTCATAAAGCGTCTGCTACAATAGACCGCTGTATTGATTGCGCTGCCCGCGAGATTGCAGCAGGCAGGTCCAGCCACCTCCGGCGAGGTCACGGCCGGGATATCAGCGGCCTCTTCGTCTGCTGCGACAGCCAATCCAATGACATGATGCATCAGGAACACGTCCACGAAGTACGCAGCGTCGTCCCGTGAAATCGGCAACATGTCTGCGGTGATTTCATTATGGATATAGGACTCGGCATCCCAAAGGGTGCGAGTCAGCTTCTCGTTGGCGGGCTCAATGCGCTTATGGCTCTTTCGAGCGCGGTGTTGGCGGCCTCGATAAGGACAGTACGGTCGGCCCCGGCGACTGGCAGGGACGCAATAACGGCATGGGAATGCATGACGAACTTTTCATTCTGGAGTGGCGGTCTCTTGCCTCAGCATTTCGGTCGCCATCCCGACGCTGGTTTTTGTGGGGTGGCTCGTCGAAGCGCCGGCGCCACCTTGTGCTCACATGCGCGGCCGCAGGATACGCGAGAATTCGGCAGATTTAATCAAAGAGCACGGCAGCGCCAGGGACAGAACGGTGTCGGCACAGTAGGCGAAAGGGCGATCTCGAGCTTTAGCTCCCCGCACGAAGCGGTCTGGAACCAAGCCTGATCTCCGGAGCCGCCGTCGCGCGTCCCGCCATGCGCAGGCGCGCGCAGTCCGCAAGGGCTTGAGCGGAGCGTCCCTTGCGGACGAGCACGGCTGGGCGAGAGACAGAGCGCGTCGGAGGCAGCGGGTTCAGGCGCCTGATCCTTGGTGAGTCCAGAGCGTCTTCTTTGGTCGACCGCTCGGCCGAAACGCCGTTCCTGGGGTGGCAACCTGGCCCTACCATCTCGAAAGCAGGGAGCTAACGGGATAGGCCTTCCGGTTTAGGCACGCGTTGTCTGGTCGGCGGATAGATGAGTGTTCTGATGTCTGCTAAGATCGAAACCAAGAGTCGAGGGGGCGACAATGGTTGAAGTGTTCCGCGGAAGGGGCGGTAAACTCGAACACGAAGGGGCCGCGCTCGGTAGAATCCATGCGCAGGCAAATCACCGGAAGGCGTTGGGGTACTGGCTCGGGTTCTTGAAGGGCGTGATGGCCAGCGAGCGGGTCGAGAGCGCGGAGATGCCGCCACTCAGGGTCGAAGCTGAGCAGTTCCTGTCCCTTCTTCACGACGACGATGCTGCCGAGCTCATTCGCGATCTGGATGTGTGGGGTAACGCGCCCGAAGAGATCTACGCCATCCTTGAAACAATAGTCGGCATACGCTCGCGGGAGTTTATCGCCGCTGACGAGAAGGACGAAGTCAACGAGTTCTACGGGTTCTGTGCCGGTATCGCCTGCGACAACTCCATCACGCCCGCAGAGGTCGAAAGACTGCTGTCCAGGTTGGACTCGAGTGTGGTCCTGCAGAGAGACAGCCGCGTGGCGTCTCTCGGAGAAACTGCCAGAAGGTCTATTTCTGACCGTCGCATAACCGCCGAGGAGGCAGAAGACATATGCGGGTGGATTGCCCATCTTGTCGGCGACAGCGCGACAGATACGGGGCTGCCTACCTTCGGCAATGTGGGTGTCATTGACGGCGCCTTGGAGGATGCAAGCCGGCTCGTAATTCCGAGTCGGATGTTCGTCCTCACGGGAAAATTCGCCATTGGCCCGCGAAAGGTAATCGCTGAGATGATTTGCGAACGCGGCGGTGATTGGAAGGAAACCGTCTGCGGCCAGACCGACTACCTCGTCGTCGCGGCCGAAGCGTCTCGGGACTGGAAGCACAGCCATGAAGGCACGAAGATCATAAGGGCAATGGAGCTTCGCGAAAAGGGAGGTCGGCCGGATCTGGTTCTTGAACCGATGCTGGCCAAAGCGTTGGATTTCTGACCGCCTCCATCCGGCGAAGGAAAACCTATTATCTTGGAGGTGCGGCTTCAGAGCATGGTCGCGTCGGAGGCGCGGAGCCTGAATACCCGAGCCTTAGTGGATCCTGATACGGGTCTGGGCGCTCGCCACCTTTCTTGACAGTTTTTAAGGCGGGCAGCGGCCGCACCTGCACGAACAATATCTCCCACAGCATCGCGGCACGGTCGTATCTCCCACAGCATCGCGGCACGGTCGTGCTTCACTGGTTCACCCGAAGCAAAAGCGAGGCTCGATGTGCGCCGATGCTATGCTATTTCTCCGTCATGCCGAGATGACCCGTTCGCATCGCGGCCGCTCTCTCGCCTGCACTTGCCCAGATCGACCGCATAGTGACGGAGACAGACGCTCCTTTCACTCAGGTCGTCCGAACGAGCTTCGATGACGTGATGACCACGCTCGCCGCGATCGCCGACGACTGGGGGGTCCCGTCGATGCCGTCACGACGGCGGTAATAGAACTTCGTTCTCCATTGAGATGAGGCTTCAAGGGCTAGATGAATTGTAGTCTTCGTGCTACATAACGGACCAATCTGTAGCGCGAAGGTGACATAATGCCCACTCCACACAACCCTCCGGCTGCGGTGCGGCGCGTGCTGCGCAAGCTTGGGGCTGACATTCATGATGCCCGTCGACGCCGACGGCTGCCGATGGCGGTGGTAGCCGAGCGCGCCTTCACTTCTCGCTCGACTCTGCAAAGGGTCGAAGCCGGGGACACCAACGTCAGCGTCGGCATCTATGCCGGCGTCCTGCAGGCCCTCGGCCTCCTTGAGGGCCTGGGCCAGGTCGCCGACATCAGCAACGACAGCGTCGGTCAGGCGCTCGCCAGTGCCGACCTGCCCAAGCATGTCCACCTCCAGCGGCCAACCGGATCGTCGCGCGATGGCTGACTTCGAGGTCCATATCGATTTGGACGGCCGCACACGCCCGATCGGACTGGCGAGGAGCAATCGCGTCCGGGGAACCGAGACCATCCTCTTCGAGTATGACGGAGCATGGCTTGAGGATCCGGACCGCTTCTCGCTAGAGCCAGCTCTTGCTTTGACCCGCGGAGCCTTCGCCCCCCCTGCAGGTCTTGTGACTTTCGGCTCCATCGGCGACTCAGCGCCGGATACCTGGGGCCGGCGCCTCATGCAGCGCGCCGAACGCCGCCTCGCCGACCAAGAAGGCCGCGCGGTTCGCACGCTTGTAGAAAGCGACTACCTGCTCAGCGTCGCCGACGAGACGCGACTTGGCGCCCTCCGCTTCCGCTGGGTCGGCGAAGAGATTTTCCAAGCGCCGATCCGCACGGGCGTTCCTGCTTTAATCGAGCTTGGCCGTTTGCTCCAGATCACCGAACGATCCTCCGAGACGAGGAAACGGATGAAGACTTGCAGCTCATCTTTGCCCCAGGCTCCTCCCTGGGCGGTGCCCGACCGAAGGCCTCGGTTATCGACCAACATGGTCACCTCTCCATAGCGAAATTCCCGAAGGAGACCGACGACTACAGTATGGAGACCTGGGAACAGATCGCGCTGCGGCTGGCCGGCCAGGCAGGTATTGCCACGCCTCAACACGAGCTGATCGAGGTCGCCGGCAAGCCAGTCATGTTGTCGCGACGCTTCGATCGTGACGGTGCGAGCCGCATCCCGTTCCTGTCGGCGATGGCGATGATGGGCGCCAAGGACGGTGAGCGCGGCAGCTATCCGGAGATCGTCGATGCCCTTGCTCAACACGGCGCCCAGGGGAAGACGGACGCGCATGCCCTCTATCGGCGGGTCGTCTTCAATGTGCTGGTTTCCAATGTCGACGACCACCTCCGCAATCACGGTTTCCTATGGCTGGGAAAGGCGGGGTGGTCTCTCTCGCCGGCATACGACCTCAATCCCGTCCCGACAGATCTCAAGGCCCGGGTGCTGACGACGAACATCGATCTCGATGAGGGCACCTGTTCGCTCGATCTGCTTGAACGCGTCGATATTTTTCGCGCTCACCCTGCCGCAGGCCCGCGCGATTATCAAAGAGGTCGCGACCGTGACAGCGACCTGGCGCGATACAGCCAAGGCGGTCGGCGCTCGATCGGCGGAAATCAGCCGAATGGCCAGCGCTTTCGAGCATGACGATCCCAAGCTGGCGCTGGCGCTATGACGAGGACCTTCCTCCACAATTTCGATCCGCCAACATTCAGCCCTGTCGCGGGCGCGACCGTCGACCTCGACGTCTCGGAGATCGAGGACGCCGGGATTCGCGAAGTGTTGCAGACGCCAGGGGCTGCATATGGCGCGTGGTCTATCCTGGACGCGCTGTTGACGCCAACCGGCGCGGGTACGCCCTTCATCTTCCGGGAACCGCTTGGGCAAGCCCGCGAGGTGAAGGTCGCGCTATCCGGCTTGTTCGGCCGCTTCGTTGCCCGCGCCTATCTGGAACGCTACTTCAACCTTTCGATCTTCGCGCATCTCGGCAGCCGCATCATCGACCTCGATCGCCGCCGGCAGGTCAAAGTCACGCGCTTGTCCCGCGGCGATCTGCCCGACTGGATCGCCTGCGCATCCGACCTGTCCTCCTTGACCGTGGCCGAAGCGAAAGGTTGCCACGATAATGGCGGCCCGGCCAAAGCGTTGAACCGCGCCTGGGCTCAGGCCGGACGGATAGATATCACCGCTGGAGGCCGCAAGATCACAGTGAAGCGCATTGCCATCGCGACCCGCTGGGGGATGGCGGCGCCAAATCCGACGGACGCCCACCTCTCAGTCCGCGATCCGATCGATGAAGGCGAGCCGATCAAGCCGGAGGAGAAAGACGCGCTCTTCATCGGGCTTCTCCGCCTCCATATCGCCAATCTCATCAAGTCGCTTGGGCACGCTGAGCTAGCCAGTGCGCTTCGCGGCCTCACACACCAGCCGTTCGCGCGAAGACTCCAAGGGGATCTCCAACGCGCCCGAGCGCTGCTGGATGCCACGTTGGTGAGAGAGCTGGAAAAGGCCACGACCATGGGCGGACTGATCGGAGGGATCGTCACCCGTGCCGGACCCGTCGCTGACACCGACGTTGCGCCCGCCGATCAGGAGGCGCTCGCTCGCCTCAATCTCCGGCCGGTCTTCGTCGGCATCGAGCGCGATCTCATCCGTGCCGCTATCGACGCGGAGCTGCAAACCGTTCGCATCCGCCTGACGCAGATAGGGGGTCCCGATGATTTTTCTCGGCCTGACCGCGCTGGCGGCTGGATCATCCCGATCGGTGAGGAGCGACGCATCAGAGGAGGCAACTGATCCGGTGACCACCGAACATGAGCATCGTGGGGAAACGGCCGGCGACACCAGACACGGCACGATTAGGCAGAAAGATGGAACGCAGGAGACTGAACGCGGCCACGCCGCGCTGATGCCCACTATCACCACCGACAGGGGACGAAAATTCAGATCGTCTGCCGAAACGTATTCGGCCCCGTCCGGTAGTGTCGTATACCGATACGCTGGGGAAGGCCGCGCCTTGAGGCCAAAATGGCGGCCGCCCGGGTTCAGGCTAGATACGAAGCCTCGGAGGCTGACATCAGTTATCCGAGGAGTTGTATCGCCAGGCCCCGCTCTCTCCGCCATATTATCAATAAAATCAAAAACTTAGAGTAAACTTCCGGAATTTACCCGCCAAAACGCCCATCATGCGGGATGCTATTGATTTAGACGGCATGAGACATCCGGCCGGGGTGTCCCATCGAAAAATACGATTCGGCGCGATCCCACCAATGGCTCAACCTGGATGCAATCCGATTTGGGCTGCTGGGACTAGCCGCTCTTGCCACAAGGACCACGACGATCTGCTGCGCCCCGGTTCGTGTTGTCACCGGCGTAGAGCGGGAGGACAAATTCGGACTCGACCACTCCGGTGAGGTCGCGCAACTCCTTCCCAGGTTTGTTCTCTTGGGCGCTTCTTGAAGACTTTATCGCAGGCACGCCTAGTGAAGATGCGGGTTGCTCCTCGACTACGAACGCCATGCGCTCGCGCCCCGTGTAAATGCTGGGGCGTAAGGGGACCATGAGCGTTTGCGATCAACTTCTGCCCTGCAGAGCCCGAGATTTTCGATCTCAAGCCCTTTCATCGCATCGCCTGTATAGGTCTACGCCGCGGGCTTCTCGATAGGCACCAGGAACGGCCATTGCGGTGGCCAGCGTCCGAGGCGAATTAAACGACGGAACCGGGGTTTGCGCTGCGCCAAAAGCAGGCGTGACGGTCCGCGTGTCAGAATTCCATGGCCTGTCTTGCGTTCTCCGAAACTGGGAACAACTTGAGACTGCCGCTGGCATCTACTGGCCGTTTCAACCGGCGGACATGCCGAAAACGCCAGCCAAAGGCTTCGCCTGGCATAGGGCCAGGCACCATATGCTCCGACCTGAGACGGCTCCAGCTGGCATGGGTGAACAGTTCGACGTTCACCAGCTCGGCCACGCCGACGAACCCACCCAAGTAGCTTGCGTCGATATCGGGATATCGAAACAGGGCTTCCAGCTCCGGCTTCTTGCCGGTGTGCAAGATCAACGGCCCCCGGAAGTCGGTCGGCCAGCTTCTCACTTCGATGGTTTTGCGGCCCAGCAAAATCAGTTCCGCCCAGGGCTGCTTGATGCTGAGTGCTACAAGAAAATTCGGTAGGCCGATAATGGTCATCAAGGCACCGGAAACGTCTCGATCAACTCGCGGGCGAAGCGTTGCTCGATGTCAAAAATCTCTGCCATCGTCAGCTTGCCCTGGGAATGTGTAACCGCCTCTCGCACGATCTGCGGCGCTTCGAACGCGAAGCGCTCGGGTCCATAGGACGATGCGGTGAGCTTTCGTGCCCATGCCAGATAAGCGTCGATATGGATACGCGCATCGCCGTCAGTGAAGTGCGGGTCCTTTTTGGATGTCAGATCGACCGCGTGCGGGACATCTCGGCCGCGCAAAGCGGTTCTGCGCACCGCGCAGGGAATGCAAAGTCCGCATGGTTGACCGATGCGCTTGGTAATGGCGCCGAGCACCTGGCGCGACGCCAGGTTCCAACAGGTCTCGGTTTCGAGGATGGCCTTATCGAACCGCTTGGCACCAAGATGCGCCTTCATCGCCTCGGCGGCTTCGCGTTTGGTTGTGGTCAAAAACGGGTTCTGAACCGACAACGGTTCGCCGAAGAGGTTTGAGAACAGACCGCTCGCCAAGGTGTGCAGCATGGGATGTGCATGGCGGGTCATCCGATAGGTCGCCGCCGGTGGCATCGCGATCGCCAAAGGGCCGTTTTCGAACTGGAGCAACGTCGTGGCGCCATAGGAACGCGCGACCAACGCGCCGAGCGCAAGGAACAGGAAAGAGCGATATTGAAACTGCCCGCCGATGCGTCGTCGTCCATTGGACCACGTGCATCCTACCTGGACATGGCGTTTGAAAGCGAATTGATCGGCCAACTCCGTTTGCCTTGCCTTGGCGCCATAAAAGGAAGCGAGCGCAGCGTCGGTGTCGTTGCGGCGCAGCCAGTCCAGCCCGCTGGTGCTGTCGAGGCCCGCCGAAAACAACGCGGTGGTCTGAACGCGATCTGTGTGTGAGCCATTCAACGAAAGCCGATCGAGCGCGTTCGAGGTCTTTCGCTTGGAGACCGCGAACGTCCATTCAGCGTTGCCCAATAAGCGCAGGATCGCCGTTAGGGCTGCATGGGTTGCGGTCGTCCATGCTGAGGGTTCGCGCACCGAAACAGCCACCTTTACCGATCGAACGCGCTGGCTCGAAATACGCTTGGGAATATAGCGCTCCACTTCCCAGACGAGGCGCGCCACTTCCAGGAGATCAAGCGCTCGGGGATCGAGCCCAAGCGGACCGAGGCCGGCCGCGTTGTGCCACTGGATGCTTGCAAGGTCGAGGTCGATGACCTGTGTCTCCCGCCGCGGCGCCTTGACGATCTCGATATGGGCGGGAATGGTCCGAGGCGTGCTCATCATCCGATTACCAGTTTCGAATAGTTGGCACCTATGGTCGCCAGCAGATCGCCGCTGGCAGCCTTGCGGGTGCGGACGAATTTCTCCTCAAAGCGTTGCTGGATAGCGGCGGCGATCGTATTGGCGGCGCGCTCGACCGACAACTCCGACGCCCCGAGGTCTATGCAGGATTCACCGACAATGCTTTTGGCAATGATTTGCCCGAGAAAGCCGCGACGAATGTCATTCGGGTCGGCGAAGCGGGTCCGATCGAAGGCCACTTCTACCGCTGCCGCATCGCCTCGTTCGGCCACCGCCAGGTTATCGCCCGCAAGGGCGGTTGCAAGAAACGAGCGAAACGCCAGACCGACGCGGTCGATATGCCTTTCATCGACGGCGTCGCCATGCTCGCGCAAAGCTTGGTCAATCGCCACGTCGCAATAGGCGGTGATCGATCCTGAACCTTTGGCAACGCCGCTCTGATCCAAGATGCCAGACCATCTTTGCCCTTGCATTGCCCTGCTGAGTTCTATCAACCTGTCGAGCAGTGTGGTCGCAAAGGGGTCTTGAAATAGCCCCGCCATGAAGCCCGCGCGTCCTCGTTCGCGTAGCAATGCATTGATCTCGCGCGTTAGTCGTGCCTGATCGCCGTCGGCCGTCAGCATTCGTGCGATGTCGCGCAGATACGTGATGGCCCGCAACAGGGAACCGCCCGATCCTGCCGACCCGGCGCCTCCGCCGCCGAGCGAGCCGCTGCCGCCCCCAAATCCCCCCGTTCCCATTCAGATCCTCCCTTGCCAGATTTCTTCGGCGGTCCCCCGCTTCCACGGCTCGGGCACCTTGGCGGCCAGGGGGGATTCTAGAAAAGCGGCCCAAACCGTCCCCCCGGACGCGGTGAGGACATCCAGGCCGGCATGGGTTTTTGCCGCGCGCTGCGCGTCTTCGTCTCCTGTCAGCCCTGGCAGGCGTCTGATGTCGGCCACATTGTCCTTGAGCAGCTCGATCGCGGTCTCGCGATCCGGCGCGCCCCTTGCTGCCAGACAATCCGCGCAATCTATGCGGTTCCTTATGACAACCCGTTGCGCCCAGGCATGCTCGAACAAGCGCAATGTCCGAAGCCTGGCGCGCGCATCGTCCCAACTGAACCGGCGATGACCGGTGCGCATCTCGTTCCAAGCCAACCTGTCCGCCGCGATGGCTGCGAGAAGCGGATAGCGGCGTTGCGCCTCGCCATCGGACAGTCCGGCTAGAATAAGGGCAGCGGTCTGATCGTCATTGGCGGCCTCCGCGATGCGTGCCCTAGTGTAGCGAAGTTCCATTTCCACTTCAGCAAGGTGAAGCGCTCGGGCCACCTCGAGGCCCTGCTGAACAAGTGCTTCGGCGCGGTCGCGGATAACCGGATCGAGCGGACGCATGGCTGGATCGAGAACGCATTCGGCAGCATTGCGGCTGGCCGCCGCAAAGAGGTGCCCGAAGATTGGATTCGCGAAGGCTGAGGGCCCGACCTCCTTGAGGATCGTGTCATAGACCGCAAGCGCGCCATCATAGTCATGATCAAAATACTGGCTGATGCGGGCAAGGTTGTTGCGATACTGTGACAACTGGACGGCGGCATCGGCGATACCAGCGTCGACGGCCGCCTGGGCTTCGGCCACCGCTGCCGCAGCCTCGCGGCGCATCGCTTGTTGCGCTGGCGGTTGCGTGGCGTCAGCCTTGAAACACTCCGACAACATCGCATGTTTTCGCGCCTTTTCGACAGGCGTGGAAAAGTTACGGCCGCTAAGCATGGTGCGGACCAGTGCGAATTGCTGCAAGACAATGGCGGCTTCGCAGATTGAGAACCACGGGGCGGCGGCGAGCTCGTCGACCAAGACGCGGCTTTGCGTTGCTTGATCAAACAGTCGTGCCCGATCCGAGATCGACCAGCCAGCGCCAGCCGCAAGCCAAGCGGCATTGATCGCTTCTGCGGCCTGACTTCCCTCTCTTAGTGAAGCATAGTGACGAACAACTTCGACCAGCGCGCCGAAATCGTGCTCTACCGGCCGATCAAGCAGCATTGTTATGCAGGAGCGATGGGCTGCATCAACTGTTTCGGACGGCAACAATCGCAGCATGGTGCGCCGAACCGTCTCTGCAAGCACCCGTTGTCCTGCAACGCGTACGCAAAAGGGATCGAGCCGGGTAAGTCGGGCTGCTTCCACGCCAGTTATGCGCCCGACATCACCCATGGCCAGCGCCCGCTCGGAGACGCTCAGGATAGCCGACACCAATGGCTCCGCGCGCACCGCGGCTTCGATCTCTTCGTTGGCCATGTCCATCATAAGCTGATCGATCGCCCATTGCCGGGCCGCGTCAGGGACAGCGGAACCTGCGACTACCACCGAACTCAGCGCCGCCGCAGTCACAAGCACGTCCCATGCGACCGCTGAATCGGGAACTTCCCCCAGCAAAACGACAATGTCGGGGATTGCAAGGAGTCGGGCAAGCCCGTTTAGACCTGTGTCCCGAATGGCGGCAATTGCCTGGGCGATCTCGCGATCATGGTGCCGGGGGTCAAGCTGGCGAAAGGCGTCCTCAGCCCACAACCGCAGGCGTTGATCAAAAGTCGCGCCTGAGCGTGGCAAAACCGGAACGACCGGCCGACCTGTATCACGACGCAGGGCTGCGCCAACTGAAAGCAGCCGCGCGCGCGATCCCGGATCGATTGACGCGGAACCGGTTACCGCAAAATATCGACCGGGCCGGGTCCAGGTGCGGGCGAGCGCCGACGACGTCTCATCGATCGGAGCCACCCCGTTTGCAAGCGCGGGAAGTTCGTTGGCGCCTGACAAAAGACGCACTGCCACCCAGGACGCCGGAAACGCTGGCTCGTCACCCCAGCTGACGGCGTCCACGGGCTCGCTAAGCGACCAGACGGCGGGCGCGGCGTAGTCCATCCGGCCGTCAGAGATCACATCGGCGTTGAGAGCCGCAGCACGGCTAACGGCGGCCGCCACCTCCAAAGGCTCTCCCGATGCGAAAGATCCCAAAAGCGCCTCGATCATGATGCGTGCCGCGCGCACGCGGATACGCGAGCGCATGGCGAGGACCGAAATACCCCCGCTTTGGCGCAGCGCTGTTAGCGCCGCACCTCCCTCGACACTTTGGGAGGTCTGCTCATCATGTTCGCCGAGTGAGCAGGCCCAGAAAATCCAGAACGGCGGCGCCGAATGAGGTGTTGGAAACAATCGTTGCGCTAGCGCGGAAACGGCCATCCAGCCGTCGTCGCCATCTGCCGTGCGCAGTTGCGGCGCGGGTGCCCTTTGCCCGATGCCGAAGAAGATGACCACATTCGGCCTCAACGTCCGTGCCAGCGCCACTGCTGCGTCGAGGTCATCAGCGCGAAGCTGGAGCAGGTCGTATTCGTCGATACGGCCGCTCGCGGTAGCGGCTGCCGCAAGGGTTTCAGCAAGGAAATCATGGGCTGCTTGCGGGTCAAAAGCGCGTTCGGGTCCTGGATGCCCGACCAATGCAAGCACTCTCATACGTTCCGGCACCGCCGCGAACCCGAAGCTGCGATCATCATCGACAGTCCGCACGGGCGCGAGCTTGTGGCGGTTGAGCGGACTGATTTCCGCCTGGAACGCTTCCCACGGGACGGCGGATTCCCTGGCGCCCGCGCCGATCCTTAAGAAGAGCGGTTCGCGATCCTCAAACATGCGTTCGTCGAGCGCCGCGGCAATCTCGCCTGCTGGAAAAGCAGACCTGAGTGCCAATCTGGAATCTCGCGACCAAAGGTCGAACGGGCGGTCCAGGAATGGCAGCCGCAACCAGGGAAGCCCAATGTCGCGATCCGGACCTGCACCCGTCAATCGAATGAAGCGCCGAAAAAGGTTTGACGGGGAGGAAGCTTCAGCGAGCTTCACGAACCCCACCAGGTGCGAATCTGGCGTATCAGGCTCGCCTCGTCCGCGCCTCCCAGATGCTTCTCCTCAGTCTGTCCCACGACCTGTGTGAGGAGTGCGAACGAACTGGCTCCGTAGGCCAGCGCTTCCTGAGCGGTTCCGGCATGAGCCGCTATCGACGCGACCGCACCGATGATCGCCAACAACACCACACTGAACCAATAGTAGCTTGATTTGATATATGACGGCGTCGACTCAAAGCGCTTGCGAATGGCCTTGATGATATCCGGCAGAATGCCGCCGACGGCGCCCAGCGCTGCTGTCTCGATGATCCCCATAAGCTCCCTCCCAGCTAAACATCCTCTACTATATCTTCGGCACTCTGACCAGCAATTTAAGTCTCAGTGGCGCTGTGTATTAATGCTGTGTCTTTCCGCGAATAGAAGCGACCGAACCTGACTCCACTATATTCTCACATGGCTCGAAGCGCCGTTTCAGCGTCTTCCGCTGATTAGATCGAGGACAACCACCTCGATCAGTGGCTGGCGCGCCTCGGGAATCGCGGCCTTCAACATTTCTTTCATCTCTTGGGCGCTCGCGGGCGCGGGAAGCCCGTTGGGCCTGGCCTTCAATCGCCTACCGCTCGCCGAGGGCATATTGCCGAACCACAGGACGCAGTAGATGCCGCGTTGTTCGGAGCGCCAGTCGACGAGATATTGAACATCGAGCTGGTCGGTCGCCGCATCCCAGACATTCGGGTGCCACTGACCTTTGACCTCGATGGGCAATTGCATCGTGCCGCGCGCGAAGGCGAGATCCGCCCGCTTGGTCTGAGGCATGTCCGCCTCCGTAATCCGCTGGATATCGTAGCGGGCCAATTCCGGTCCGATCATCGCCGCCAGCCGGTCGCGGCAGCGGTTCTCGTCGCGCGGAACGCCAGCATCCGTCCAGAATTCTACAACCGTATCGAGATCATCACCGGCGAGCTTGCGCCGCGCGATGTCCATCTCTTCCAGCACTATCGCCTTCAAGTCTTCGATATTGCCGGGCGGTCCGTCGTCGAGGAGCGCTGTCAAATCGCTCGGCGCCAGCCCTGAAAAATCCTCTTCCGCCCGCTTCTGCCGCTGTTCTGCTGCCATGTGCCGGATCAGCTCGGCATAGCCGTCATTGGATCCGGCAACGAGGCGCGCCATGGCTTGGCTTGCTTCGACGCTGGTGTCGCCAGCGATCAGACCAAGCAGGGAGCGCAGAAAGTCAGTTGCGTCATAGTCGTTTGTGTCGCCCGAGCCGACGCCGTTGAGCACTGCGTAGGGCCAATGCCCACGAAACTCGGTAATGATCCATTCCGCCTGTGCGACCGACAGCGGCATCATACCGCCGCCCCGCTCGAATTGGATTCGGTTGCGCAGGAACCAGATGAACCTAGGATGACCTGCACCGATCGTGTTGAGATCCGGCCTCACCAACTCAAAACGCACCAGCACATCAATTGCAAGCCACGACAGCATATGATCGAAATTGCGAAACACCATCGCGGCGCGCGCCTCTGCGATATCGCGCAGTGCATCGACCGCGCCAGCCTGGGTCAGGCAGTCGACCAGCCCTACTTCGACCTGCTCGGGAACGTTGGGAAACGCCGTCAGCCATTCAGCGGCCAGCGCAGCTCCGGTCGCCTGCCAGGCAGGATCGTGGGCGAGCTTGTAGAGCCCGCTGACATGATCGCTGCCGGCTGCCAACGCCGGTTCCATCCAGAGCCGCGCGAATGCGATGCGGGATTCGGCAGTGGGGATGACCTCGGCCTCCAGCGCGGCTTGCAGCCGCTCCTGTTCATTCTCAACGCTCCAGCCGTGATCGTCGTAGCTGAGCAGCAGGGCCGCCAGTTTGAGAGAACCCGGAAGGTCGGCCAAGCTCTTCCCGGTGCGCAGACGCTCATAAAGTCCGGCCATGATCGGGCCGCTGTAGTTATAGAACGTCCCATGTGCGAAACCCTCAGCGATTTCAGCGGCGGTGGGCAGATCGGGGCGATGAAGAACGGCCTCGAATCCGGTCAGTGCGTCGTCACCCAGCGCCGGTCCAAGGAGGCTGACCAGACGCTCGGCCGGCGGCAGGTCATTCGGCAAATCGCGGGATGACATGCCAAGATAGGCTTCGGCGGGCTCGAAGATTGCCGTGAGTCCGCCGGAGCGCAGATCGTCGCGCACCTTTTCCAACTGGTGGCGTACCACTTCGAAGGCCGCCTTCTGCTCGCGCACCCAAATGGCTTCCTTCTTGTCGTGACGGACCTTCCAGGCGGGCTTCTTGGGATTTTCGAGCTTGCGCAGGAACCTAGCCAGTTGCTTGTCGCCGCGCCGGAACGCTTCCGCGGCCAGCCGCACATTGGGATCGAGCCCGCTTGGGCCCCTGGCAATCTGCAACAAGTCCTTCCAATCTTCACGCAGGCCAGCGTCTTTTGTGTCGCCTTCGGCCAAGCGAGCGAGCGCGCAGACAATGTCGCCTGGTCGTGTTGTGAGCCCGACCAAACGGTGTTGTAAATGGTGCTCGGTCGCCCACAGGCTATCCTTGCGGCGGTCAGTCGCAAGAACGTGCTCCTGGACCGCGCGTCGCAACGCATCGTGCGTCGACAATCGGTCGGCCAGGCTCTGGTATTCTTCACGATGGGAGCGATGGGACCGTTCAATGATCTTGAGCCAGCGCCACAGCGCAGGAGCTTGGGCCGGTCCGGTAATGCCTTTATCAATTGCCTGGACGATCAGCTGAGCCACGATGTCTGCTACTTCGCCGGCCTGCCGCCAATCGTCGTTGGTCAAGAGTTCCGCATATTCGGCGATCAAATCCAGTATTCCGGCCAGTCGTGCCGTAGCTATCGTGTCGAACAGGCGCCGATATGGGCGGATTGTGTGGACGCGCCGATCCCTGCGGCGTGGCAGCGGACAACTTGTTAAGCCTAATTCGCCGAACAATGTTGCGACCAGCACCGCGTCTGGCACATCGCCCTCAATGGCTTGGATCAGCTTGCGCGCAAGGCGCGAGGTGTCGCCGCCCTGATCAGCCAAAGCTGCCACCGTCGCCTGCCACCAGGCGCGGTCGCGATATGGCATGAGGGCGTCCGCCGCGTCGGCGCGCTCGGCGTAAAAGCGCTCTCTCGACAGGACGATTACTTCGAGCGTGTCGGCCAGCTCGGCGGCCAGGGATGTGCCCTTCAATCCTTCTATCAAGAGCGAACGCAGATGCACACTGCTCGTTGCCGCCGCGATGATATCTTTGATCTTGGGCTTGAGGGCCGCGATCATCAGGCCCGCCGCCGTCTTGATGTCCCAATCGGCCGACCGGAAATACGGATCGTCGTGAGCGAGCCTGCGCAGCGCCTCGAAAAGACAATCGGCCAGATGCGGGGTCAGCGCAGCGGTCTCCCCATAGCGAAGCACACCGTAGGGGTCTTCGGCGATGATCCGCTCGGCCATTGGCGGGCTATGGTAGCCAAGCCAGGCATGAATGCCGCGCAGACTTGCGGAAACGCCGCCGCTGCCCTGCAATTGTGCCAGAACGCGGCGCTGCGTCCGCGGAGTGGTGGCCTGTCGCGAGAGCCAACGTGCGCCGAGATACTCTGCGATGACGCGGTGAATAAGTTTGGCCCGCGAAGGACCAACGCTGTGAAATAGCTTGCAGGAAAAAATCGCCCGCGCGGCCTTGGCGCTCGGCAGCTTTTCCAAATCTGACAGTCGCAGATCACCTTGCTGAACCTGCGATGCGCCCGCAGCGCTCGCAGCTTCAGCGCCCGAAAACAAAAGGCCAGCAGCAATTGCCCCTGCAGCATCAAGCGCTTCATCCTGAGTGAGTTGGGCCAATCCCATATTCTGGCGATCCGGATCGTGCTCAGGCCAGACCAATGTACAGACGCGCTCGAACAAGGCAGCCCGCGTCCCCGGCAATTGCACGTCGGTCTCGGCGACCCGTCCAGTCAGGCCAAGCGTCAAGGGATTTCGATAAAGCTCTTCCAATCCGTGTAAGGCGAGATGGTCGAGCACATGGTTGGGATCCACGGTTGAATACCGCGCAACGAGATAGGCGCGCGCTTCTGAACGGTTGAAGGGTTCGAGCGTCAGCACAATGGGATCGGCACCGTAGAGTTGGCGCAGGTCCGTTATGCTGCGCGCCTGCCATTCGCGCGAGCGGCACGAGAGGATGAACGGCGGCGAACCGGCCTCTTCGAGCTGGGCGAGGATTGCATCGACGGCGTCGCCCTCGCGCTTGGACATGGCCTCGTCGAGGCCATCAATCAAAATCGGCTTGCCCATCGCCACCAGCTTGGCCGGGTTCTTGCTGTTGATGAACCGGATCGCGGTCACCGGTTCAACGATTAACTGCCGTCCGAGCTCGCGCATGAGCTCGCTCTTGCCCATGCCAGGCTCGCCAAGAACGATCTTGTTACCGGCAAGAGCGAGAAGCCCCGGCTCATCAACCCCGGGGTCGAGTTTGGAAGTATCGCTGATCGTCAGCCGGCGCTTGAAATAGGCCGCGGCCGCATCTTTTGCAGAGGGCTGGGGAAAACCGCTTGTCATCTAAAGTTTCCTGCGGAGAAATTTCAGCTTCAAAATCACCATGAGTCGCCCTGACGTCAGTGACGCATAGCAGGCTGCCGTTGTCGACGCTTTCGCGTTAGCAGGCCCTAATGTTGGGCCGCAAAAAGGCCGTTTCCGCAGCTTAATTGTACCATAAATAGGTCGCAAAGTTATTTTTCGTCCTATTTATGAGACTCCGTGACGAGCAATGGCTTGTCAGAGGGATTTTTGCGCTATAAATGGAGCGCAAAGCGGTAAAAAGTACCATTAATGGAACATGATCATGGCTAAGCCCGCATCGAGGTCTTATTCGCGTTATAGCCGCGACGCCGCGCTGCTCCTAGGGCAACTCATCCGGCGCGCACGCATCGAGCGTCGCATAACTGTCGAGGAGCTCGGTGAGCGTGCCGGTCTATCGCGTGGTCTCGTCCACCGTATTGAACGGGGCGACCTCGGCTGCGCTATCGGCGCTGTCTTCGAGGCCGCGGCCGTCGTGGGAGTAAGGCTGTTCGATAGCGACCTGGCAACGTTTGCCCAGCACATAGCGGCGAACACCGCAACGCTGACGCTTCTTCCCCAGGCCGTACGCACGTCAACCGGTCCGGTGAAAGATGACTTCTGAAAACGCACCCCGCGAGGCTTTTGTCTGGATTTGGCTGCCACAAGCGACGGAGCCGGTTGTTGCCGGACTGTTGACGCGTGACGGCGACAAGCTGCTATTCAATTATGGCCGTTCCTACCTGGCCCGCGAAGACGCGATCGCGATCTACGACCCCGAATTGCCGCTGAAGGCAGGCGGATTGCCGCTGTCGCCTGGTCTTTCGATGCCCAACAGCATTCGCGACGCAGCGCCTGATGCCTGGGGCCGGCGCGTCATCATCAACCTTATCCTGGGCAAAAAGGGCAACGCGATCGATCCCGCGGCGCTGGACGAGCTCACTTACCTGTTGGAGTCTGGATCTGACCGCATAGGCGCGCTCGATTTCCAGGCGTCGCCCAGCAGATACGTTCCACGCCAATCGCGAAGCGCATCGCTGGAGGAGCTTTTGAGCGCTGCCGCCCGCGTCGAAGAGGGTGTGCCGCTGACGTCCGAGCTGGACCAGGCCTTGTTTCATGGAAGCTCCATCGGCGGAGCCCGGCCGAAAGCACTGATCGCCGACGCGGATGCAAAATTCATCGCGAAATTCTCCTCTCAAGGCGACGTCTACAGCGTGGTAAAGGCTGAGTTCATCGCCATGCGGCTTGCCGGCATGGTCGGGATCAATGCGGCACCGGTGCGCCTGACACAGACCGTAGGGAAGGATGTCCTGCTCATCACCCGTTTCGACCGGCAAAAGTCAGGCGATCAATGGCGCCGCCGCAGCATGGTTTCTGCACTGACGATGCTCGGCCTCGATGAGATGATGGCGCGCTATGCCAGCTATGAAGATCTGGCGCCGATCATCCGCCATCGCTTTAGCGATCCAAAGAAAACGCTGAAGGAGCTGTATTCGCGGGTAGTCTTCAATATCCTTTGCGGCAACACGGACGACCATGCCCGCAATCATGCCGCATTTTGGAATGGCTCCGAGCTGGAGCTGACCCCTGCCTACGACATCTGCCCGCAGGCGCGCGCCGGCAACGAGGCGGGCCAAGCGATGTTGATCCTCGGCAACAACCGATCAAGCCAGGTTGCGGTCTGCCTTCAGGCACATGCGGTGTTCCAGTTGTCTAAAGAGGACGCCACCGCGATCGCGGCGGCACAGATCACAACGATCCGCGATCAGTGGGATCGCGTCTGCGAGGAAGCCAATCTTAGCGTCATTGATCGTCAGTTGTTTTGGCGAAGGCAGATCCTCAACCCCTTCGCGCTCGAGGGCGCTCCAGAAAGCCTGAGAGCCCTGCTTCAGTAGAGCAAATTCGCCGTCGCGCGGAGTTCGCAAGACCCGCGATCCGATCAGTGTTGACACGACCCCCGCCTTGACTTCTCACAAGCCTAGCGACGATCGGGCGGCGCGGATTTGAATTGGTCCGTTGCGGTTAAGGCAAAATCGGTTGGTAGCTGCAGTCCGAGCGAGGATGTCAATCGCCTCGGCAGCATGGTCCGCCAGAATTCGCTCTGTTGATCGAGCGATGCCGTATCGCGCTCCAGGTGAAGCTTTGGGCAAGCCCCCCAGCACAGCGGCAGAAAGGAGCATGTGCTGCACTTTTCGTTGCGTGTCGGATCGAACCCGTCCCACCATTGTTCCTGCGTGGCTTGTTGTGCGGTGGATTCTCGATCGAGTTGTCCGACAGCGCGGTGCGGTTCGGTAACCTGGAGGCCGCAATTGTACAGGGATCCATCAGCGCCGATGACGATCGAATCCTCGGCAATCGCAGCACACACGGATCTTCTTGGGTGGGGGTAGCGATCCAATGCGGCTGTCTTGTCGAGATAGATTTCTGGGACGATGGCGCGCACGACATCCCTGGCGGCCTCGAATTCCGCATAAGCCAGCTCAGTCTTGCGGATGAAATCGACCTCGGTTGAGTAAGGCGTCAGTTTAGCGATCTGCAGCGTTGCCTTTGACCCCTTCTCGAACCAGCCGTTTGTCATCCCGAATTCGGCGAGCAAAACGAGATCCGCACTGTTCTTCGTACCCAGGTTGAAACGGATATCAACGGTCACATCCCGTTTGAGAGCTTCAATCAGTCTGATAGCGCCCTGAAACTGATCCTCGCCGGAAAATCCGCGACGGTAGCGCCGTACCTTGTTATGGGATTTGCCAAATCCGTCGAAGGTGACCTGAACGCGCTCAATCATGTGGATGCGGGCGAAAGCCAAGGGATCGCCAGGCCACAGTGTGCCGTTGGTCAAGATCGACGCTGAGTACCGCCGTCCCAACTGATTGCAGAGTGCCTGGAGCCGTGACGATGCCTTTTCCAGAAAGGCCCGATTCAACATCGGCTCGCCGCCATACCAATCAATGTGTAGGGCTGGCTTGCCGGAAGCAGTCAGAATGTTTTCAACGCGCTCGACGATCTTATCGACATTGCCAAACTCAAGCGTGGATTCGTCCCGCTTCTGAAAACAGTAGAAGCACCCTAGATTGCAATTGTTGGTCGTAGTGATGGTCACAATGATTGGGGACTCTGCCTTGGTCTGCAGGAAGAGCTCCCGAATTTGCTTTATTTCGTCGAACCCCGGCTCAACAACAAATCCACCGCTCAGCAAGGATTGCGACAGCGCTTCCCCTAGATTGGTGAGATCGATTTTTGCGGGGTGCCTGCAAAGAGCGAAGCCGAGATCGGCAGCATCGCTCCCCGCAAAATGACGCGACGCTCCCGTTCGCGCATTGTAAAGAATGATACTGCCGGTCTTTGTAGGGATCGAGAAATTGTAGCGTGATGTGGAGTACATGGCACGCTGCCAACCGTCAGCTCTGCTCGATCAGGGCCACGCAGTAGGTTGCGTCATAGCCGCAAAGTGTCGCAAGCGGCTTTGAATTGCCCTTTTCGTCGGAAACGCTGACTTCAACCTGCTCTATGGTTACGCCCGGCTTGACCTTGATTGTAGGCTCGCGGTCAGCAGATTCGATGAGAGTAATCTTCGTCATGACTTACGATCCCTCCTCGTGAAGACCCACACCCGCATAGTCTGCCCGAACTGGCGACTTGGCAAGTAAAATCGAGTCGCGCTAATTTCGCGATGCAGAGCCCCGGACGGCTAATGCTTCGTGGATCGTCGAAGATTGTTAGCCGCGGAAGAAATCGGTCACATTGGCTCGGGGTGAGCGAGCCGTTTCCGCGCCAGCGGCCCCCGCAATGACCTTTTGCAGGATTAGCGGGGTCAAGAGCCCGATCTGGAATGCAGTCAATGCTTGCGCCTGACTGCCAAAATTCAACCAAGTGAAAGCGCCGGATACAAATATCATCAGCGCTGTGATAATCCAGTAGAGTGCACTTTTCAGGTATTCTGGAAATCGCGGATTTGTCCTTAGGCCATACCAATGAACAAGCTCAGCGACGAACCCTCCGAAAATACCAACCAGGAAAACGCCGAGCGCAGTGGTCAAAGCTACTCCGCCGCTCATGATCAATCCTCCAGCGATGTGCATCCTTCCGGAAGCGTTTGTAGTATAGCTGCCGATCGCTTTTCCAGCCCTATCTACATGAGTTCACGGTCTCGGCTTCGCTATTCTGTGGAGGGAGCCTCCGCGCTGGCCAATGCGATCGCCGTTCTGGCTTCCAGCGATGCCCCCACAGGGCTTTACGACGAGAACCTTACCCGCAAGTCGCTTGAAGCGATGTTTCGAGAGATTGGCGCGAGTGAAGAAGTCGGAGGCTGCGAACTCATCCTGGTCCTTTCGGGTCATGGTGACCAGAGCACGGACCAGACCTGGTTCTGCACCTATGAGGCTAATCCTGACCAAATAGACCTCACCGGCGCCGGGCTTGCCGATCTTGTCATGCTTGCCAGACCGGCGAAGGTCTCGGCGGTTTTTGACTTTTGCCATGCCGGCGGCGTTGCGAAGGACTTTCGGGCAGCGCTATCGGGTCGACTTGGCGACGACAACATCCTGGTCCTCTCCGGCGCCACTTCGCAGCAATTGGCTTACGAGCACCCTGCTCTCGGCCGAGGCCTGTTCACGATTGCCCTGCACGAAGCGCTCGTAGACAAGCGGCTCTTTGCACTGGCCGCAATGCCCGGGACCGCTACGCAGCCGTCGCCCGGGGGATCGGCGTCGAGCGACCTGGCGCGGCTCTTTGTTTTCGCGAGGGAGCGTACCGAGCAACTTGCCTACCTCTTCGCCGGCGGTCGCAGGCAGTCGCCGGAGCTTTGTGGCTCCGGCCATCTTGCGCTCGAATGGTCCGACAAGACCATTGGGCCGCCCTTAGCCCCCGAACCCAGACGAGCCTTGGCTGGAAGGGTACGGCGCGTTTTCGGTTGGAGTGCAGCGCTTGTAGTCGCCATCTGCATGCTCCTGTACTTCCTGCAATATCACATCGCCGTGCAGCCGAACGGCTGGATCGAGGTACGCCCCGGCCCGCCATGGATGTCCTCATTGCTTCCGAGCGCGATGGGATCGGGAGTGCAGTTGGCGATTGCCGCCGACGATCTCGAACCTGCTTCGCCGCGTTGGGACGAGCAACGCATCAAGGCGCGGACAGCCCTGATGCGCGGCGGTGTAGGTGGGCTTGTCAGTCACCCGATAGGCGACCAGGAAAACTGGGAATTCCGGCTATCGTCCGAATTGTCTAAGGACGCCGGTCGACGGCTGCATTTTGTCTCTTCGCGCAGCGGTGTGATTGACGTCTGTGATTCCAAGGACGTCAAGCGCGACCGATTGTGGGATTACCAGTTTGCGCTCGAAGCTGCGCTGCTTGATCGAGCGCGGTCTTGCCCCGCGACATATTTCCTTTTGAACGGTCCAGAAATCGATGATCTCTACAACGTCGACGACGTGCGAACGGTCGCCGACTATGGCCTATCGGAGCTTTCCGATCAGGCTGTGCGGACTTACCTCGCCGGGCTTGCCCTGGCTTTTGGTGAGCTCCGGGACGAGGACGCGCGGCGACGCTCGTTGGAGGCCGCTATCCTGTTGACCTCCGTTCGGGCAGAACGCGACGTTGTCAGACCATCGGACTGGCTCGCCTTTCTACGGTTCGTCGAGGATGTGGCGGGAAGTCCCAAACTCACCTTGGCGCCGAACGCCGCGGTCTTTCCACGCTTGGCCAGGTGCGCGGCGAGTTGGTGCGAGCTTTCGACAAAAATCGTCGAATACTTCGCTGCTGGCCCGCAAGCGTCGGGCATGGGCAACGGAGCCGGAATGATGATGTGGTTGATGGCAAAGGACTCCGAAAGACAAGCCGCAGAGGGCTCCGCCACCAGCTCCTGGTCACTTCCACCAATATTGCTGCTCGCCCGCCGCGGCGAACTTAACGGACGTGATCTCGATCTGATCATTCGGCGATACGGCTTGCTCGTTATCAACCACGACATGTTCTGGGTGGACCCGACCTGGTTGCCACGTTTCGCGCGCGTGCTTCCGCTAAGCGAGGAGTGGAGCACACCGTTGTGGGGTTGTGTACTTGGCACGTCTGGTAAAAATTCGTCCTGCTTGCCGATTGATGCCAGCCTTGCTGCGCGCGTGCTAGCGGCTCAAGGTCGCTTCCTCAGTGCCGAGGCGTTAGCTCAATTGGTCCTTCGACTGGACAACGGCATCAAGCAAGACCGTGATGTCGCGGCATACGCGTCCGAGATGGTAGACCTAGCATGTTGGACGCCCATGCCAGATCGATGGGTTTCAGGGTTGGAAAAAGGCGTTGAGTACGACATTCAGATAGCACCGCCACGCAGCGCCGATCCGCTTACCGGGGTCCAAATCGTTGAGGTGACGGATGTGTCAGTCGCGCAGGCGCTGTCGGCGGCTTTGAGGAGCGATCATGGGAGTTCGCCAGCAACGATCAACCTCCTCGTAAGGTACGCCTCCAACCACTTCTCTTACGCAGGCCTTGATGTCCTTTATCGCGCGCTGGCGCACAAACTGCGACCGACGGGCGACCCAAGCGGATTCGACCTTGTGCGCTCGCTCCAGGACTTCGCACCGGACGCACAAGCAAGAGCGGTCCTTTTGCGGGCCCTGTCAATTACAAGACCGCGCAGTCTGCTTACCGACGCGCGCATCGCGGATGGATCGGTCTTCTGGCGTCTCGATGCGGTTCTTGCCGCGCGCCGCCAACTTGGCGACTACCAATTTGAAGAAGACCAATATTGCGAGTAGCAACGGCGACGATTTTGGCCGCGCGCCAGCCGAAGGAGCTTCATCCCATAGGGATCTGGCTCGCCCCGGTTTCTCCCAGTCAAAGCGATAATGCATCAGTCATAAGGAACAACGAATGCCATTGCTCTTCTGCAACATTGCATGGATGAACCACTATGCCGGCAGGGATCCGAACGATCCTCCGAAAGGCGGCGGCGGGTTTCCAGTTCTGGAAGGCTTTTGCGGTGAGGAGTTGAACTTCGTTGCCTGTGAAGATGGGTATGTCTACGGCCACTTCGAAACCATCAAGGGCGAAGAGGATCGGCAGGTCAACATCCAGCGCCTTGGGGCCGGTCCCGAGGACGACTTCCTCGATGGCGTCGATATAGTCTGGACGGCTCCGACACAGGGGAGCGATCCGCGCTGTGTGGTCGGTTGGTACCGAAACGCGCGCATCTACCGTCATCGACAAAAATTCAACGGCCAATTCCCATCGGTGCGGCACGTGGAGGATGAAATCACCAGCTTCCGTGTCAAGGCCAGGATCAAGGACGTCAGGCTGTTGCCTTCATCGGAACGACGCATGAAGCTTGAGCGAGGTCCCGGTTGGAGCGGCCAGGTCAGTTGGTGGTACGCGGAAGATACGAAAAACCGCAATGCGCGCGATTTTGTCCGGTCTGTCAGAAAACTTCTTGAGGGCGAGCGTGAAACTAGGCGCCCGTCGTCGGCAACCCGCAGAAAACGACGAGCTGGGGAAGCTGCATCCAATGCGTATTCGCGTTATGTGGAAAAATATGAAGCCGTGGTCCATCCCCGCCACAACAGATTGCAAAGACGGTTCGAAGCCTATCTTAAGGATCGGTTTCCTGGCGTGACCTTCCCGGCCACCTTCTGCGACGACTTAAGGTACGTAGCTGACAAGCGAGATGAGGTCATGGTTGAGATCAAACCAACCGAACCGTCGACCCTTAGGTTCGCGATTCGAACAGCCATTGGGCAACTTCTTGACTATCGGCAGCACCAGCGGTGGAACGGCAAACAGTTGATAGTTGTAGAGACTGAAGTGACGAACGCTGATGATCGAGCGCTGGCGTTCGACAACGGTTTCGGCCTAGCGTGGCCGATCAAGGATGGCGGTTTCGCATTTGCTTGGCCACCCAAGCGTCGGCAGGCTGTCATTTAATCAGCAAGGTTCACGCCGGGGACACTGCCAGCCGCATTTTGGAGTGTGCCGGCGCGGCGACAAGCTGGTTCACGTTTATCACCCCAAACGCAGCAAAAGCGATATCGGGCAAGATGCGAAGGGTTTGTCCAGAAAGAGGCCAGACACGCTGCTTATGCCAAACTCATGGATGCCATCTTGGCGCCAAAGCGGTTGTCATCTCTGGGCAAGCAATCCCAAGCGCCTGCCAAAGCGCCGACGTCAGCGCGGGGTCATCAACGGAACCGCGCTTTCGTCGAGGGACAATGGCGTACAAGACGGAAGCACCGAAATGACCGCGATAGCGACCAAAGGCAGTGCGGTGCTGGAGAAAGTTCGTGACCCTGAGACGGTTTAACAGGGCGGCCGAAGGAGCATCAGCATAGCGCCGACGCAAGGCGGGATGCGGGACCGACAGCCCCCGGCGAGGGGCGCCAAATGAAACGCCGCCAATGCCGACTCGCCGACCCATCTTTGGTTCGACCGAGCAATTCTACATGTGCGCATCGCTCCCATTGGCTTCTGCAAATGACCGCGCTGCTTTCACCAACCATCACACAGCCTGCGCGCACAAGTACGGCAGAGGCCGACTAGGTCGGCCTTAGGGGATAGACCGCACCTTTAGGAGGTTCTGGCTGCCGCGATTGGCGCGCGCTCAAACTTGCACTACATATTCACCCTTGGGCAATTGCGTATCATCAGGAGAATATATTTTGAGCGAGGAAAAAGAAGCTGAGCAAGCCGATCTGGTCGGACTGACCGCGGATATCGTCTCGGCATACGTTGCCAAAAATGCCCTGCCAGTGACCGGTCTCCCAGATCTCATCAGTCTAGTTCATTCGACACTGTCGGGCATCGGTCATCCAACGGCAGCCCAAGAGCCGATCGCGCAGCCTGCGGTCAATCCAAAGAGATCGGTGACGCCTGACTTCATCATTTGCTTGGAGGATGGGAAAAAGTTCAAGTCGCTGAAGCGCCACCTCAGTGTTCATTACGGGCTGACGCCTGAGCAATACCGTGAAAAGTGGGGGCTGGCGCGAGAGTACCCGATGGTCGCGCCGAATTACGCGGCCCAACGCTCTGCATTGGCAAAGTCCAGCGGGCTTGGGCGGAAGCCGGGGGCCAAGGCGACGCAAAAGGCAACGACCAAGCGAACATCACCGCGCCGTTAGCGCTACGCGAACGGTCTTGATAGGCCGCAACGAAAATTTTGCGGCCCGCGGGACCAATCGCTTCAGAAGGTGCGCAGACGTGCAGGTGGCGCTCGCCTGGTGAACGCTTGGGCCCATTTCAGGTCAAATCACAGGCAGCTTCTTTTCGCCCTTGAATATGTCGTGATCGTCCGGTGCCGCCTGGCTCCAACTTGCGTCCGGATCGGCGAAGAACATTTGTCGCTTGTGACACTTGGCATTGTCGTCGGCATAGTAGGCGATGAGCCATTTGCCCGATGGATCAAGTATCCCAACCTTGGCTTCGCCACCCAACTTTTCGATCTTGTTGATGATGTCGCGAGAGTAGAAGTGGCGAAATATCCGGTCAAACTCTGTCAGGTAGATATCAGCGACCCGGGTGTCGCCGCGGATCAACAGCATGTTCTCGTCATTTGCGGTAAGGGAGCCTCCGGAAAAATTCGCCGATCCTGTGCAGATCAGCGGATCCTGAGATAGAGGATCGATCAGCAGGAATTTGGTGTGGATGAAAAAGACGAATCCATCGCCGCTCTGGCGTTCCAGTTCCTCATCGAGAAACCAACTTTCGATCTTGAAATGAGGTATCGGCACGATCTTGGTGACTTTTTTTCCCGTGGCGCTACGCCCAGTCCGCTCTTCAACTTCCATCTTCTCTTTGCCAAGGATGGCGCCGTACGAGAATTGCAGATCGGCTGGATTCTCCTGCTGTGCCTTTTCGATTGCCTCGGTCGGAGGCCGCTCGAGCAAAATGAACCGCATCGACGGCCCTTTCGCGGCCATGGGCGCCAGAATCTTGGGATCGACGGAAAAGGCACCCGTAAACATGGAGGACGTTTTTGCGTCCGCGATACGCGCGCCGTACCAATCGAGCATTCGCGTGCTGGTGCGCGGTGAAAACACAAGCGTGACGCCAGGACCGACAAGATTGGCTGGGTTGGGGGTCAGACCGACAGCTGCAACCGTTGCGTGGTCGTCATCGGGATCGCTGGTGAGACCGGTCCAGAATTTAAAATAGGTTTTTGCAACCCCGGCATCGGTCACCTTATGTCCGACGTTCGTCTGCCCCAGAAAGCCGGAGGGCGTGAAGTTGGTCGAGCCTGTCCAGACCGAGACAGGGTCGGTCCCGCCAGCAAGACGCACGATGAACTTGTTGTGGGGGATTTTGGTTTTCGTGCGCCGAAACAGTATCGTGCGGTTGCCAACCTTCTCCGCTAGCCCAGCCAGTTCTGCGTTCGCGTTGTTGACCTTTGTGTCGTGGAACACTATGCGTACGTCGACGCCACGGTCGATAGCAGCCTTCAACTCCTTCGCGAAGCGCAAATATGTGAACTCATAGGCCGCCACGCGCAGCCCATCGCCCGCGGGTGTCTCCCGAATATGGGCGATACACGCTTCAAGCAGGCCGCGCGACAACCACGCGACCTCCTTGTTTTCCGGATCGTTATACTCGTCGTCGCCGAGCGCCTTGTTGCCGAACTTTTCGGCGAAGGCCTGGCTGGCGATGGCACCACGATTGAACCAGATACCATGTCTGCCGTCGTCTTCTGCCTCGGTGGTAATGTCGATACTTGCGGTATGGCGGGCTTCAAGCGCACCCGGCTCGCCGAACATGGCCGAGACTTCAAATTCATATCTGGTCTGCGGATTGGCCTGATAGTCGCTCCACATAAAGCTTTGAATCGGATGCTCGTTCGTGAAGAACCGCGGTATCTTGCCATCCTCCGCAGCCTTGACGCCCTGCGGGAACAGCTTCTCGAATATCTTCAGTCCTGTCAGCCACGACCATTCACCACCATTGACGCGGCGTCGAAACGCGAAGCCTCTCAACCCCCGCGCATCCGCCTTGGACAGATCCAGCGCCAGCAACACGACGCGTGTCCCCGCAATGGCGTGCACTTTCAACTTGCCGTTATCGGATGCCCCCATTTTCCGCATTCTTCCCTCCTCATGGCAATGCTGAACGGGATTATCTCTCCCAAACCATGACATTGAATTTCAAGTTCTGAATGGAATCAATCATGCTTATGGCAAAAATTTGTGGCATGTGACCACATGTTAGTTAGCCAGATACTTGATGGCGCAGAATATGGCGACACTACAGCGGGCTCACACTTCAACGTCAGCAATAATTGCCGCCGCTCGGCATGGGTGGTGGCGGGCAAATTTTCATTGCGGTTGCGCCGAAACAGGTTTGTGCGTGCGATTGCCGGTTCTTTCCGGAAGGAACGACGATCGATGAAGGCACAGATTCAGGCCAACTATGAAGAGCGCCTCGGGCGCTATGCCGCGCTTGTCCATGGGAACAACCCACCGGGTCTGGTGATCAAGCTGGCAACGTATTCGTCCCTATTGAAACAATGCGAAGAGCACGGGGACAGGCTCTGGCGAATAGAACCACTACTTTACCAGATCATGCGCTCGATCGAAGTCGATCTCCATCTTGCCACTGCCAAGCTGCTTGAAAGTCCAAGGCGCAGCGACCGCAGCTTATTCAGGTTCCTCGAGTTTTGCCTCGACAACCAGATGCACATCGCCTGGAAATCGGGGACACCATCTCCAAGCCTGATCAAGGAACAGCTCAATGAGCTGGAAGCCCACAGGACGACGATTGCGATGATCATGGGCCGGCGGGACAAGTTCTTCGCGCATCTCGATAAGCGCTATTTCAGTGATCCGAATGCCATCTACGCCGACTACCCCTTGGACGAGTCCGCTGTAGTCGCTCTGGTGAATTGCGTGATCGGCATCATTTCATATCACCAACGAAACCTTGATGGTGCCATGGCCTTCCATGTCGGTGAGTTCTACCAGATCGCAGTCGAAAATATCGTGCGCAATCTCGAAGCTGGGCGAAAAGTGAATTTTCCGGGCCAGTTGGACTGAGAGCGATCGGCTCGACGCCAATGACGCCTGGGGCGGATTTCAAGAAGGCGCTCAAAATCATGACATTCGGAAAAGTACCGCACCTATCCGCGTATCTTTGACTACGAGGCAATGGCCAAAATTGCTTCGGAGGTGAACTCCTACCTGGTGGCCGACATCGCCCACATCAGCGGCCTCGTTGTCGCAGGAGTGCACCCCAATCCTGTAGGCCATTGCGATGTGGTCACCAGCACCTCTCACAAATCGATACGCGGTCCCCGCGGTGGCTTCATACTGTCAAGGAATGAAGACCGCTATCAGGCACTCTATCATTCCAAGAGCAAACACAATCTGGCCAAACGCATAGACCGTGCCGTGTTCCCTCTCCTGCAGGGCGGACCGCACATGAATACGATTGCAGCGCTAGCTGTCGCTCTGCACGAAGCAGGGAATCCGTCGTTCCGAGTGTACGGTCAGCAGATCGTCAACAACGCCAAGGCTCTGGCCCAGGCGCTTCTGGAGCGAGGTTATGAACTCGTCACGGGGGGCACTGACAATCACATGCTGATCCTTGATCTACGGGACCGGCCGCTGTCCGGGAAAGCCTATGCCGAGCGCTTGTCGCAAGCAGGTATCATCACGAATTTCAACATGGTGCCGGGCGACCGGCGGCATCCCGCGCTCACCAGCGGCATTCGGTTAGGCACGCCAGCAGTGACGGCCGACTTCTGCGCTGCGTTCGACGTACCTGGCATCTCCGACAGATAAGATGGCCGGATCAGCTGTCACATTTAATTCCAACGTTTGAAGCGAGGATATTCCATGACCAGACAATTCGTGTTCTCCTCCGAATCCGTCGGCGCGGGACATCCCGACAAGATGGCCGACAATATCTCAGATGGCGTCCTCGATGCGATTCTTCGCAAGGATCCTCAGGCTCGCGTTGCTTGTGAAGCGTTGGTGAAGTCAGGGATGGTCGTTCTGGCTGGCGAGATCACCAGCCACGCGCAGATCGACTACAGCCAAGTTGCCCGCGATATCATTTTGGACATTGGATATGACGACGATGCGATCGGCTTTGACGGGCCGTCGTTGCGCGGTGATCTTGGCCCTGACCGAGCAGTCGCCTGACATCAGCCAGGGGGTCGACGAGGGACGAGGGCAGGATCTCGAGCAGGGAGCGGGAGATCAGGGCCTCATGTTCGGGTACGCATGCAACGAGACCGAAACATTAATGCCTTTGCCAATCCAACTTGCTCACGATTTGACGAAAAAACAGGCAGAGGTGCGCCAAACTGGACGCCTTGGCTGGCTCCGCCCGGACGTTAAATCTCAGGTGTCCGTCCGCTATGAAGGTTTGCGACCGGTAGCGCTCGATACCATAGTCCTGTCGACGCAGCATGATGATGAGGTCTCACAGGCCACCGTCCGCGAAGGCGTCATTGAGGAGATCATAAGGCCGGTCTTGCCCCATGACCTGGATACGACGGGAATAAGGTTCCTGGTCAATCCAACCGGCCGGTTCGTGGTCGGCGGGCCGCGAGGCGATTGCGGGCTTACCGGCCGCAAGATCATCGTCGATTCCTACGGCGGCATGGGGCGTCACGGCGGCGGTGCCTTTTCGGGCAAGGACCCGTCCAAGGTTGATCGGTCGGCCGCCTATGCCGCGCGGTACGTCGCAAAAAACGTCGTTGCCAGCGGACTTGCGGAGGTGTGCGAGGTTCAGCTTGCTTACGCGATCGGTGTGGCCGCACCGGTCTCAGTCCTCATCAATACATTCGGAATCGCAAAGATTGATGAAAAACGGATCGAACGCGCCGTCCTTGAGCTTTTCGATCTCCGGCCGAAAGGCATCATCAAGGCGCTGGATCTCTTACGGCCGATTTACCGCAAGACCGCGACATACGGACACTTCGGCCGCGAAGAGCCGGAGTTCACCTGGGAAAAGACGGACAGAGCTGACGACCTGTCGCGTGAGGCAGGACCCGCAGCTGCTTGATGCGTCGGTATTGGATCCTTTCGGCAAAGGACGACCCATTCCACACTCGAAAGAAACACCCCGGGCCGGCGTGGCAAGAAGCCGGCTCGGGTTTTTGGCGGAGATTTTGATGCCGGATTATGACGTGCTTTGCATCGGCAATGCCATTGTCGACATCATTGCCCAGTGCGACGAGGAATTCCTGGAGACCAACGGCATCATCAAGGGCGCGATGAACCTCATCGACACCCACCGCGCCGAACTGCTCTACAGCCGCATGGGCCCGGCGATCGAAGCCTCCGGCGGCAGCGCCGGCAACACGGCGGCCGGCGTCGCCAGCTTTGGCGGCCGCGCCGCCTTCTTCGGCAAGGTCTCCAACGATGCGCTGGGCGAAATCTACGCGCACGACATCCATGCACAGGGCGTCGCCTTCGACACCACGCCGCTCAAGGGCGAGCCGCCGACGGCGCGGTCGATGATCTTCGTCACCCCTGACGGCGAGCGTTCGATGAACACCTATCTCGGCGCCTGCGTCGAGCTTGGGCCGGAGGATGTCGAGGCCGATAAGGCTTCTGGCGCCAAGGTCACCTATTTCGAAGGCTATCTGTGGGACCCGCCGCGCGCCAAGGAAGCGATCCGCCAGACGGCGAAGCTGGCGCACGCGGCAGGCCGCGAAGTGTCGATGACGCTGTCGGATTCGTTCTGCGTCGACCGCTACCGCGACGAATTCCTCGAGCTGATGCGTTCGGGCACGGTCGACATCGTCTTTGCCAACAGCCACGAGATCAAATCGCTCTACCAGACATCCTCGTTCGACGAGGCGCTGGCGCAGATCCGCAAGGATTGCCAGATCGCCGCCGTGACCCGCTCGGAAAAAGGCTCCGTGATCGTGCGCGGCGACGAGACGGTGGTGATCAAGGCGACCGCCATCAAGGAACTGGTCGACACGACGGGCGCCGGCGATCTCTATGCCGCCGGCTTCCTGCATGGCTACACGCAAGGCCGCGACCTGCAGACCTGCGGCGACCTTGGCTCACTGGCGGCCGGCTTGGTGATCCAGCAGATCGGCCCCAGGCCTCGGCAGAATCTGTGCCGCGAGGCTGAGCAGGCGGGGTTGTTGTAGGGGGCATATCGGCAAGGTGCTGCCGGGCATCTCCCCCTCAAGGGACCCTCAAGGGGGGAGATCGGCTGTACCTATGGAAACATTATCTCGGCTGGGCTGTCGAATGCTTCGGCCTCGCTTCTACCGGCGTGGAGGACGCGACCCAAATTCACAGCATATGTGCTACTCGGAGTTCAATGATCATCGATTCTATCGCTGAACTGGACGCGGACGTCATCTCGATCGAGACGTCGCGCTCCAAAATGGAACTGCTAGACGCCTTCACGAAGTCCTAATATCCGAACGAAATCGGTCCTGGCGTCTACGACATTCACTCACCACGTGTCCCAGAAGTCGGCGAGATTTTGCATCTCGCCCAACTTGCCCGCGAGCGACTGTCGGATAGCCAACTGTGGGTCAATCCGGACTGTGGTCTCAAAACAAGGAAATGGGAGGAGATCCGCCCTGCCCTCATCAACATGGTCGCTGCAGCAGGGGCGCTGCGGGAGAAGGCCCAGGCGCAGGCCGCTGGGTCCCTGTGACGGCAAATATGTGACCAGCGGGCTTCGCGGATAATTTGAGGCAGAAAGGACGCCATCGAGAAGCCGCGCGCAGGTCGGTAGACACGAGGGGGGCTCGGCATTGTCGTCCAGCCGAAGGCCCGCTGGACGACTGAGCGGCGGGGCTATCTGGGAAGCCGCTTCTGGTCAGAGGACGGATGATCTAGAGCACGAGGTGGGAGAAGGCGGCTTCGTCCATGAGCTTCTGGCTCTGACACAGCCAGCGGTCAGCAGACACTTCACCGAGGGGCACGTTTGCGGATGCCGCCTGTGCGTCCGCACTATTGAGATATCGCGGTGAGATCGACCATCGAGAGCATCGTGTAGAGTGATTGCGCCGCATGTGGCGGACATCGACAACATAGCCCGAGCCGCAAGCTACTCTCATTCCTCATCGTTTGAATTGAAACTTCGCTGCATCTGGCGCGGCGCTTGCTCGGTTTCCGCTGAGGTTCGCTGGAACTGGATCTTCACGCGCCGCTCGCGGTGGAGTGTTGCTTCGACACCATGGCAGCCTCGACATACCCATCGGTCCAGAAATCTCAGCTGTGCTCTCCGAACCCCACCTTTCCGTTGTGCGGCTACCAGAGGAGAGGCGAGAGTGGAATCAAACCAAGGTGTAAGGAGCATCTGATGTCGAACATGATGAAGGCGCTGGTGAAAGCCAAGGCCGAACCGGGCATCTGGATGGAAGAGGTGCCGGTGCCGGAGATCGGCCCCAACGACGTGCTGATCAAGATCAAAAAGACGGCGATCTGCGGCACAGACGTGCATATCTACAATTGGGACCAGTGGGCGCAAAAGACGGTGCCGGTGCCGATGGTTACCGGCCATGAATTCGTCGGCACCGTCGCCGATTTCGGCGCGGCGGTCACCGAATACAAGCTCGGCCAGCGCGTGTCGGGCGAAGGCCACACCGTCTGCGGTCATTGTCGCAACTGCCGTGCCGGGCGAGGGCATCTCTGCCGCAATACGCTCGGCGTCGGCGTCAACCGGCCGGGTGCCTTCGGCGAGTATCTGGCGATCCCGCAGCACAATGTCGTGCCGATCCCCGATGATGTGCCCTACGAGATCGCCGCGATCTTCGATCCGCTGGGCAATGCCGTTCACACCGCTTTGTCATTCGATCTGGTCGGCGAGGACGTGCTGGTCACCGGCGCCGGGCCGATCGGCATCATGGGCGCGCTCGTCGCCCAATGCGTCGGCGCGCGAAAAGTGGTCATCACCGACATCAATCCGGTGCGGCTGGCGCTTGCCAAAAAACTCGGCGTCCAGCATGTCGTGGATGCTTCGAAGGAAAAGCTGCGCGATGTCATGCCGGCACTCGGCATGACCGAGGGTTTTGATGTCGGCCTCGAAATGTCGGGCGCAGCCCCCGCCTTCCGCGACATGATCGACACCATGAACAATGGTGGCAAGATCGCCATTCTGGGCATCGCGCCGACCGGCTTCGAGATCGACTGGAACAAGGTCATCTTCAAGATGCTGCATCTCAAGGGCATCTACGGCCGCGAGATGTTCGAGACCTGGTACAAGATGATCGCGCTTGTGCAGGGCCCGCTGGATGTTTCCGGCCTGATCACCCACCGCATCGGAATCGACGATTTTCAGGCCGGCTTCGATGCGATGCGCAGCGGTAGTTCGGGCAAGGTGGTGATGGACTGGTGAGGCGATTGGCCGGCCTAATGCTGACGGACAGCGCCCTGGCCTGCCGAAGATCTCCAAGAGCGGGAGCATGGCTGGTGCAAAACCATGGCTCCTGCCATCAACGTGCGACGCTCAATCGCGCCGCGACCTATCACGGCCCAATCGGACGGCAGCGCCTGTGGCAATTCGCCAGATGGGTCAAGGAACGCTCACTGGCTCCGACGCGATCACCTGTTTCGCAATGCCTAGGATCGAGGTCGAGGTGTTGTGGGCGTTTCAGTTGGCAAGACGGGATTTGTGATCTCCGGTCGCTTTCCGGTCACCGAATGAAGGTAGGCACCGATCCGATCGATTTCGATTTGCGCTAGCTCTTGGCCAAGCTGGGTGGTGCCCATGATGGCGACCGCCTCGCTCAGGTCCCAGACCTTGTCCGAATGAAAGTATACCGCGGTGATTGCTACGTTGCGCAGCGATGGCACGCGGAAAACATAGGATCATCTGGTACATTGGTGACGGCAAATCGTCCCTTGTCGTTCTCCGGCAGGATGTCGGCGCCAGGCTACTCTACGAGGCCGAATGGATAATAGCCTTCCCCACCGGAATGGCAGGAGGAGCAGTCCTTTTCCATAAAAAGGGCCAAGCCCTGTTTCGCTTCGGGATCAATGGGGGTGTCATCGCCATTGAGGTAGGCGTCGAAGGGGGCCGGCGCGACCAGTGTCGCCTCGTAGGCTGCGAGTGCAATGGCCACGTTTTCGAGGGTGATGGGATCGGCTTGCTCCGGGAAAGCAGATTGGAACAACTCCACATATTGCGGCATCGATTTGAACGTCTCGACCACTCGATGCGGTGTGTTGGCCATTTCGACACCGGCCTGTATCGGCCCTTTGGCCTGAGCTTTCAGGTCTTCGGCGCGACCGTCCCAAAAATGTGATTTGTTGAAGACAGAGTTAAACACCGTCGGCGCGTCGCGCTGCCCCTTCTGCCAACCATGGCCAATCGAAGTTTCACGATTGTCGTCGCCCCGGTGGCCAGGTTGTGGCACGAAGTGCAGGAGAAAACGCCTGGGGACGAGAGGCGTGGATCGAAGTACAGCGCCTTGCCGAGGGCAACCTTCTCCGGTGTGCTTGGGTTGTTGGTGACTGCCAGTATGGATGGCAAGGGCTTGAAGATGGCCAGTGCCGTTTCCCTGAGGTCTGGCGGAAGGGACTGCTCAGCAAAGCTGTGGCCGCCACAAGCGCAACAGCCACCGCCAGGCAATAGAATTTTCATAGATAGAGTCCGACTATGTGCACGGAAACCATTCTCCACATGCGGCCTGCGAACGCCCTGCGCTAGATCCGTGGATCAAGGGAATGGTGCCTGTCGACCAAGATGATCGAGCGGCGAAAATAGTGACTGCGATTTATCCCCGACGGCCCCCGATACCAACAGTGGCGGGCGCGCAATCGCTATTTGTTCGCTGAGGGCTTGGTCGGTTCTGTTGCCTGTCGCCCCACGCTGGCGCAACGCCGACCTGTTTCGTACGCGCAAGGTCTTCCAGGTGCACGGCTCTTGGTGCTTACAATTTTTCTGCGTCGTCCTCTCGCAACTCAACCGACAAGATCGCGACTGAACGGCGGATACCGGGCGCTTATGGACGGCGATTTCCGAGGAGATCAGCGTCGCGACAGCTTGTAACTGGCGCTATAGACCTCGATGTTGGACGAGCACCGAACAATCCTGTCGCGAGATTTGTTGCGTTCGTCGGAAATCATCACTAGAAGGCCACGCTCCGCAGACCAATCCACTGGAGAGTTTCATGCCAGAAGAAGACTTCGAAAACGCCAACAACCTCATCGACCTTACCGCGGATGTTGTCTCAGCCTATGTTTCCAACAATCCCGTCCCGGTGGGGGAGTTGCCTGCCCTGATCGGCCAAGTGCACGAAGCTTTGAAACGCACGGCGGCCGGTCGCGTCTCCGCACAAGAGCCGACGGCGTTGACGCCGGCCGTCCCGATCAGAAAATCGGTGACGCCGGACTACATTATTTCCCTTGAGGACGGCAAGAAATTCAAATCGCTAAAGCGCCATCTGTCGACCCATTACGGGCTGACACCCGATGAATATCGCGCCAAATGGGGTCTGCCGGCGGACTATCCCATGGTCGCGCCGAACTATGCGGCTGCGCGCTCTGCCCTGGCCAAGACAATGGGACTTGGGCGCAAACCGAAAGAGCCTGAAGTCTCGGCGCCCGAGAAGCGGTCTAGAAAGAAGGTACCAGCGTGACTTCCTCAATCCAGACCCGTTGAGGGGCTGGCAGCTCGATCGGCATGATGCGAGCGAAACATAGAAAGGCGGGATCAAATCCCGCCTTTTCCTTGCAGGGCGTGATTACACGCGCGAAGCGGAATGGAATTGACATAGCGCAGGGACACAGGAGACCGCGGCGGTAAAAGGACCAACTTTTCAGCTTGGGACGGAAACTGTTGCAGACCTCTATCCTGAAAGAATATCGCGAGGCTCTCCTGCCTTGGTACACCATCTATCCGACTGTGCCGGAGTTCACCGCCACCGTCAGGCCCGAAAGCTATCAGGAATGGCTAAGAGGTCTGCCGGCTGACGATCCGGTGTCTCTCTATCTCCACATTCCGTTCTGCCGATCGATTTGCTGGTATTGCGGCTTCCCAACCACGATTGCCCGCAATCAGGGTCCGATCCTCGATTATCTGGCCGTTCTGCGTGACGAGATCCGTTTGGTCTGGCAGCAAGTGCAGCAGGGGCTCGTCGTGAACGACGTGCATTTCGGCGGTGGAACCCCGACCCTGATCGGAGCAGCGGAGTTCTTGGCCATGATCCAACTCCTGCGCCGCCGCTTCGCGTTCAGGGAGTCCGCGACAATCGCCGTCGAAATTGACCCGCGCACCTTCACGGCCGAGATTGCCGAAGCAATGGGAGCAGCCAATGTGAGCCGCGCGAGTCTCGGAGTGCAGAGCTTTGATCCGATTGTTCAAAAAGCGATAAACCGCGTCCAGAGCGAGGCGCAGACGGCCGCTGCCGTCGAAGAGCTGCGCCGGCATGGGGTAAGCGGCATCAACGTCGATCTCATTTTCGGTCTTCCGAATCAGACAGTAGAGTCCTGCGTCCAGACTGCGGCGGCAACTGTCGCCATGCGCCCCAACCGGCTTGCGGTGTTCGGCTACGCGCACATTCCATCGGTGATAAAGAATCAGCGCCTGATCGAGACGACTGCGCTGCCGGACAGCGTCGCCCGCGCCGAACAGGCTGCGGCCGTGGCCGAGACGCTGGTCGCCGCCGGCTACCAAGAGATCGGCCTCGACCATTTCGCCTTGCCGGACGACGAACTTACGCTGGCGCAGACCAGTGGTCGGCTACGGCGTAACTCGCTGGGTTACTCGGCCGACACCTGCAAAACCCTGATCGGTTTCGGCGCGTCGGCTATCGGGCGGGTCGGCGAGGGTTACGTCCAGAACGAGGTAACACGTGAGTCCTACAGCCGGCACATAGCAGCTGGCCGTTTGGCGACGTCAAAAGGCTACCGGCTCACAGACGACGACCGCGTGCGAGCCGTGATCATAGAGCGGCTGATGTGCGATTTGCGGGCCGATGTGCCGGCAATTTGTGCGGCCTTTGGATTCGATCCAACTCGCCTTCTCGATTCGGCTGCTGAACGCTTGGCGAAGCTGGCTGAGGATGGGATAGTGGACATTGAAAACGGTTTCATCCGGGTGCGGCAGGAGCATCGTTTCGTAGTTCGCGCTGTTGCTGCCGCATTCGATGCTTTTCTCGACCGGGTTGTTCCACAGCACAGCCAATCAGCGTGAGGTGCCAAAGCGATAAGCTCGTGCCGAACGGCAAGCTCCTAAAACCGCCGCAGGCCCCGGTCACGGCGCCCCCTGCGCGGATTGAAGTGTTTGACGGTCCCGAATGGACGAGCGTGTCGCCGATAACGCGACACAGTCATCGATGGTGACTTGTTTTGCGAGATGCCCGGCCGGTCGACGTCTTGTGCTTATGAATACTACTTTCGCAGGCAAGAAAACTGAGCGAAAACGACAAGATCGTCGGCGCGATGATCTCGTGGACGCGCGGCACGGTCGTGTCTTCTCATCAGTGATGAGGATCAACAGTTTTGGAGTTATGGGCAGAAACTACCCTAGCCTTAGCTAATAGCAACGTGGGAGGACCCGAGAATTCTAAAGCCATCAATATCCGCCAACGCAGCCAGCGCCGGGTGCGTCAAAACATGGCCAGCGACATCGATGACATATTTATGGGTGTCCAGCCGCTCGCATGTCGGACGCTCATAGACATTGAGAACGGCTAAATTATCCTTCGAGAACATGTTCAGGACACAACTGAGATTGCTCTGAAACGCGGAGGTGAAGTGTCGTCCGGTCAAATCCTGTCGGCGCAGGGGTCCTGCCCCCGAGCACCCACCACCGCTTAACGTTATGCAGCCCTTCTTCAATTCCTGTTCGCAATATCTGCAGATTGTACAGCTTGGCACCAAGCGCAGGACCAAATGCCGCTGTCGAGGGCGAGGCTTAGCGACTAAAGATGTCGCTCCCTTACGGCTCTCTCGCTCGACATTGGGCATGTTCTCGTCGAGCGACCCGGCCACCTCCTGCAAGGCTACGGCGTGGCCAAGCACCTTAGTGACTCATCGAGAAACTCGCATCCTTGCTGGCCATCAGGCTATAGCTCAAGACCTTCGGGTACTCGGCGATGACCCTGGGAGACCTCAAGCGCAGGACTTGGTCGAGGTAGAGAGTGGTTCCGACCAGAGAGGTCGTAGCTGGAACGCATGCAACGTCGACGCAGCCATTCTCATATGCTTCGAACAATCCGTCGTTGAACGGAACGAGTTCAACTTGGTCGCCAAAGAGGTCTAGCGAGGCTTGATGTGTCCAGGTCCCCTCAGGGCCAATGTACCCTACCCGCTTGATCGCGGAGGTGTCGACCGCTGGAGGCTGGCTGAATTGCTGGTTCATTTCCTCGGCACGCTCGATCGATAATGCGTCAGAGCCCTCATTCATGAAAATCACACGCACGGGTTCATGACCGAAAATATAGCATTGATCGGTGGAAGCGAGCGGACCCACAAGAAGCTCGCAGCTTGGTCTCGTTGTCCAGATTCGTTCTGATGCGCGCGGTCGCCGTCGGCATCTGCTACGTGAGAATCTACAGCAGAAAAAATAAGAGGGCTGGGACCCGCCCCTCCTCACTTGCAAACATCTTATTTCAGTAGAACTTGGCAGCTTCCCGCAAACCGCCGCCCGGTCAGCGGGAGATCCGTTTCTTGCCCGCTCCTATGGCGCGGTCAGTGGCACTTCTGCCCGGCTCTTGCCGGGCAGAGGCAGAAAAAGATCAGCCAGCTTTGCTGAGACTGCCTGCGGAGGACTTGCCGGTACGGCGGTCCTGTTCGACCTCGTAGTTGATCTTCTGGCCCTCATTAAGGGTCGAAAGGCCCGCTCGTTCGACAGCGGAAATGTGAACGAAAACGTCCTGACCTCCGTTGTCAGGCTGGATAAAACCGAATCCCTTGGTGCTGTTGAACCACTTCACCGTTCCAGTCGCCATAGTCGTATTCCTTTGTAACCATTCAATGTAGGCAGGCCATAGGCCAGGTCCGCTTCATATCTGAGATTTTAGGGGCAGCAAAAGCGAAAATAGCAAAAGCCCCGGTCAAATCGCAAATCGGCTCGCAAGCTCCATCATGACCGCCTCTCGCGGAAGCGTCTCCCCGCGCTGGCGTTCCGAATGGCAAAACAAGTCCTGCAACGCTCCGGTAAATTCCAGACCGCGTCTATCGCTGTTTGGAGTCGTGTTAGGGGACCAGCGATCGGCCGATGTGGGCAGGAGTACGCGGACGACCAGCAACTACAGGCGCGCGCTAACGCCACGATATTGGACATCTCCGAAGGGTAGCTCACCTAGCCACCTTTTTAAGCGGCGAGGGCTTCCCATTTCGGGCGGTGTAAGATGTCCGACAATGTCGGATACGTCACATAGCTGAGTCCGACAATCACATCGCCGAAACGGGGTTTTCTCATTTGGCACGGTTCGTGCGCAGTCATCGCAAACACGTCACGAGCCGAGGAGAGTCATCCAATGATCCCCAAAAAAATACCGTCTCACGTTTCCCAGATTAGCTCAAAGATGACGCTCGTGTCAGGCCTCGAAACATGTTGATGCCTCATCTGGCTCGGGGCTACCCACCGCTCCACTATCTCCCACTAAAGGGACGAGCACGCAGCACCCTCAACATAAGGGACAACTCACTTTGCCTCAAAACTTGCCCATCGGCCGGTCACCAAGAGACGCCGTCAGCAAACCTTCAGTCTGGCTCTTTTTGCGACCGCGCTGGCCTTCGTGAGCACCGCTCCGGTTCTGGCGGCTACCGATGACATCAAGGCGACGGCCAATCACGTCGCCGGCGAGTTTGACCGCGCGGTGGCCGAGATCGGTGGCTCGCACGACGCCTTCACCTCCTATGACTATACTGCCTACCACCCTGGCGCGCGCCGGTCAGATCAGCCAGCCAAGAGGTAACTAAGATGGACGTGCAAGAAACCAAGACAGCATGCCGGGACGCCTTCGCCGAACTGGCGTCGCCAGCGTGCATCCACGACCCGTATCCGTTTATGCGGTGGTAGCGCGAGCACGATCCGGTGCATCGCGCGGCCTCGGGCCTCTTTCTGTTGAGCCGCCACGCCGACATTTACTGGGCGCTCACGGCCACGGGCGATGCATTTCGGGGACCGGCGCCTGGCGAACTGGCGCGCTATTTCCCGCGTGCGGCGACCAGCCTGTCCCTCAATCTAATGGCGTCCACGATAGCGATGAAGGACCCACCGACGCATACGCGTCTGCGCCGGCTGATCTCTCGCGATTTCACCATGCGCCAGATCGACAACCTGCGGCCGAGCATCGCGCGCATCGTCGCAGCGCGCCTGGACGGCATGGCGCCCGCGCTGGAGCGCGGGGAGGCGGTGGATCTGCATCGGGAATTCGCGCTGGCCTTGCCCATGCTGGTCTTCGCCGAACTGTTCGGCCTGCCCCAGGACGACATGTTCGGGCTCGCCGCCGGCATCGGCGCCATTGTGGAAGGCCTGAGCCCGCACGCCAGCGATCCCCAGCTCGCCGCGGCGGACGCAGGCAGCGCCAGGGTGCAGGCCTACTTCGGCGACCTCATACAGCGCAAGCGCACCGATCCCCGCCATGACATCGTGTCGATGCTGGTCGGCGCACACGACGACGATGCCGACACGCTATCGGATGCAGAGTTGATCAGCATGCTGTGGGGCATGCTGCTGGGCGGCTTCACCACCACTGCTGCGGCCATCGACCACGCGGTCCTGGCGATGCTGGCTTATCCCGAACAGCGGCATTGGCTGCAGGGAGACGCCGTGGAGGTGAAGGCATTCGTCGAAGAAGTCCTGCGCCGCGACGCGCCCGTCCTGTTCAGCGCCACTCCGCGTATCGCCCAGCGCGACATCGAACTGGGCGGCGTGGTGATCCCGAAGAACGCGGACGTTCGCGTGCTGATCGCGGCCGGCAATCGCGACCCGGACGCCTTCGCCGATCCCGACCGCTTCGATGCCGTGCGGTTCTACGGCACCAATCCGGGCATGTCGACCGACGGGAAGATCATGCTCAGCTTCGGCCACGGCATCCACTTCTGCCCCGGTGCGCAACTGGCCCGGATGCAGTTGGCCGAGAGCCTGCCGCGGATCCAGGCGCGCTTCCCCACGCTGGCATTGGCCGAGCAGCCGACCCGGGAGCCCTCCGCGTTCCTTAGGACGTTCCTCGCGCTGCCGGTGCGGCTGAATGCGCAGGCAGGGGGCTGAGATGCGCGTCGTGGTCGACCAGGATCTGTGCGGAACCACCGGGCAGTGCGTGCTTACGCTGCCGGGCACCTTTCGCCAGCGCGAACCGGACGGCGTGGCTGAAGTGTGCGTGGCGACGGTCCCGCAGGCGTTGCACGTCGCCGTGCGGCTCGCGGCCAGCCAGTGCCCGGTCGCCGCCATTCGGGTCATCGAAAGCGACGCTGGCGATGACGAGCGCGCCAGCGCCGACGCTGCGCCTTCTCGGCGGAACCCGAGCGGCATGCCGCGAAAGACCAACAATCCAGAAGGACACGATGGGACGGTTTGAAGGCAAGGTGGCCGTGGTGACCGGCGCCAGCGCCGGCATCGGCAAGGCATGCGCCCTCGCCATCGCGCCGAGGGCGGCAGAGTGGTGGTGGCCGACATTGATGGCTCGGCGACCATCGCCTGCACCGCGCAGATCACGGCCGAAGCGGGCCACGCGCTGGCCCTGGCCATGGACATCGCCGATGCGCAGGCGGTGGCAGCGCTGTTCCAGACGGCGGAGCGGCATTTCGGTGAGGTCGGCTGCGTGAACAACGCGAGCTATGCATCTGACCCCGCGCGAGCGCGCGATGCTCGACCTGGATCTGGCGGTCTGGATCAGACCATGGCGACCAATCTGCGCGGCACGCTGCTCTGCTGCCGGCAGGCCATCCGACGGCTGATCGCCCGCGGCGGTGGCGCGATCGTCAACATGTCGTCGTGCCAGGGCTCAGCGGTGACACCGCCCAGACGTCCTACCCCGCGTCGAAGGCGGCGATGAACATGCTGTCGGCCTCGCACGCCATGCTGGCGCATGTGCGGACGTACGCCGACGGTGGCAACAGCCGCGCCGCGCGGCCTGCCGGCGACACCGTCGAAGCGGCCGCGGCGCCGCGCTGCTGATGGAGCTGATGAACATGCTGCTCAACCCGCTGAACCGTCGCCACCGGCTGCGGCACGACATCCCGGTCGTGCCCGGCGCTTTCCCCCTGGTCGGGCATCTTCCCGCCATCATCTGCGACCTGCCGCGCCTGCTGCGGCGCGCGGAACGGACGCTGGGCAGCTACTTCTGGCTGGATTTCGGCCCTGCCGGACACCTGATGACCTGCATGGATCCGGACGCGTTCGCACTGCTTCGGCACAAGGACGTGTCCTCGGCGCTGATCGAAGGGATCGCGCCCGAATTGCTTGGTGGAACGATGGTCGCCCAGGACGGCGGCGCGCACCGGCAGGCGCGCGATGCGATCAAGCCGGCGTTCCTGCCCAAGGGGCTGACCCAGGCCGGCATCGGCGACCTGTTCGAGCCCGTCATCCGGGCGCGTGTGCAGGCGTGGCGCGACCGCGGCGACGTAGCCATCCTGCGTGAAACCGGCGACCTGATGCTAAAGCTCATCTTCCGCCTCATGGGAGTCCCCGCGCAGGACCTGCCGGGATGGCATCGCAAGTACCGGCACCTGGTGCAGTTGATCGTCGCGCCCCCGATCGACCTGCCCGGACTGCCCTTGCGGCGCGGCCGCGCCGCCCGCGACTGGATCGACGCGCAGTTGCGCCAGTTCATCCGCGACGCGCGCGCGCATGCCGCGCGCACCGGGTTGATCAAGGACATGGTGAGCGCCTTCGATCGCAGCGACGATGCGCTCTCCGATGACGTCCTGGTCGCCAATATCCGCTTGCTGCTGCTTGGCGGTCACGAGACCACCGCCTCGACGATGGCCTGGATGGTGATCGAGCTGGCGCGGCAGCCTGTGCTGTGGGACGCCCTGGTCGAAGAGGCGCAACGCGTGGGCGCGGTGCCGACCCGGCACGCGGACCTAGCGCAGTGTCCGGTCGCCGAGGCGCTGTTCCGCGAGACGCTGCGCCTGCATCCGGCGGTCACGCTCCTGCCGCGTCAAGCGCTGCAGGAATTGCAACTCGGCCAATGGCGCATTCCCGCGGGTACCCATCTGTGCATCCCGCTGCTGCATTTCTCGACCTCGGCGCTGCTGCACGAGGCGCCTGATCAGTTCCGCCTGGCGCGATGGCTGCAACGCACGGACCCGATCCGGCCGGTGGACATGCTGCAGTTCGGTACCGGCCCACACGTCTGCATCGGCTACCACCTGGTATGGCTGGAACTAGTGCAGTTCTGCATCGCCTTGGCCCTGACCATGCACAAGGCCGGGGTGCGGCCGCGGTTGCTGAGCGACGTCGAAAAAGGCCGGCGCTATTACCCGACCGCAAATCCGTCCATGAAAATCCGCATCGGATTCTCATGAGCTGGCATCGCATGCCCCGTGTGGCGAGGCAGCGGCGAGCGACGCGCAGCATTGCTGCACTCGGCGCGCGCGCTCGGTGCGACGCCGGCAACAGCGCGGCGGTCGCCGCTCTCCGAGGCCGTCTCCTGTCAGGCACAAGGACATGAACAACATGCAAGCCGGTTCCAAGCCACATGACGACCGAACTGGCGTTTCCGCGATCGGGGGATTGGGCGCGCAGGCGCGCGGCGCATCCGGCAGGCTGCTGCCGGAGATCTGGATGCAGGACGGCGCAAAGGGGGTCGAACAGGCGCTGGCGCGTCTTCTGTGCGCCGAAGACGATGGCGAGACCGAGCTGATGGCGGCGATGCGCTACGCCACCTTGCATGGCGGGAAGCGCACGCGCGCCTTGCTCTGTCTGGCTGCCGGCGCACTGGCCGATACGCCGGCGCACGTGCTCGAGGACGTCGGCGCCGCCATCGAGATGATCCACGCCTGTACCCTGGTCCACGACGACCTGCCCGCGATGGACAACGACGTGCTTCGCCGCGGCCTTCCGACTGTGCACGTCAAGTTCGGCGAAGCCACTGCGATCCTGGTCGGCGATGCGCTGCAGGCGCACGCCTTCCTCACCCTGGCGAGCCTGGATGCGCCGGGCGACAACCGTATCGCGCTCGTGCACGAACTGGCACAGGCGGTGTCCGCCGAGGGTGCCGCAGGCGGGCAGGCCAAGGATCTGTCGCTGGTCGGAAAGCATGTCGAGCTGGACAGGATCGTGGCGATGCACCGGATGAAGAGCGGAGCGCTGGTGCGCGCGTCCGTTCGCATGGGCGCGCTATGCGCCATCACGGAGGATGCCGCGCACGCCGCGCTGTACAGTGCGCTCGATCGCTACAGCGCCTGTTTCGGCCTGGCGCTGCAGGTGGTTGACGACATTCTCGACGCGACAGCGGATGCCGCGACGCTGGGCAAGACACCCGGCAAGGACGCTGCGGCGCAGAAGCCGACCTGCGCGTCGATCATGGGGCTGCAAGCAGCGCGCCAGTTTGCGCTGGATCTGTTGCGCGACGCCGGGGAGGCCATCGCCCCGCTGGGGCCGCGTGCGGAACCGTTGGCGCAGATGCTGCAGCGGGCCACCGCGTATCTGTTAAAGCACGCGCCATGCGCATGAGGCGCCCCGTCCGCATGGAGTCGCCCCTGTGCCGCGCGATCGGCCGGCGACAGCGGTGGATGCTGCACTCTGTCCGAGTCCGCGGCGCCGATCGCAGCGGTTGCCCAGCACGGCCGTGTCACGCGGCGCGCGGCGCTAGCCTATTGGGCGAACCGACGCCAGCCGCGCGTCGCCGCGCCGGAGCAGGGCGGCCGTCCGGCGCTGCCCACGCGCCTGGCCGCGACGGGCCTGCGGCGACGTGCGCGGCGTCTGCCCGATCTTGGTTCTCGTCAACCTTCTGCAGAAGGAACATCCCGCGTGAACGCGCTGTCCGAACAGATCCTTTCCGAATTGCGCCACTTGCTGAGCGAGATGAGCGACGGCGGCAGCGTCGGTCCGTCCGTCTACGACACGGCGCGAGCGCTGCAGTTCCACGGCAACGTCACCGGTCGGCAGGACGCATACGCCTGGCTGATCGCGCAGCAACAGGCCGATGGCGGATGGGGAAGCGCGGACTTCCCGCTGTTTCGCCATGCGCCCACGTGGGCGGCGTTGCTGGCATTGCAGCGCGCTGACCCTCTTCCCGGCGCTGCCGACGCAGTCCAGGCTGCAACCCGGTTCCTCGAACGCCAACCCGATCCCTACGCGCATGCGGTGCCGGAAGACGCGCCGATCGGCGCGGAGCTGATCCTGCCGCAGTTGTGCGGCGAGGCCGCATCCTTGCTGGGCAGCATGGCGTTTCCGCGCCACCCGGCGCTGTTGCCGTTGCGGCAAGCCTGCCTGGTCAAGCTGGGGGCGGTGGCGACGTTGCCGAGCGGCCATCCATTGCTGCACTCCTGGGAAGCCTGGGGGACGTCGCCGACCACCGCATGCCCGGATGAAGACGGCAGCATCGGCATCAGTCCGGCGGCCACCGCCGCGTGGCGTGCGCACGCCGTGACACAAGGGAGCAGGCCGCAGGTCGGGTGCGCCGACGCGTATCTGCAGGCGGCATCGCGGGCGACGCGCAGCTGCATCGAAGGTGTCGTTCCCAGCGTCTGGCCGATCAATGTGTTTGAGCCATGCTGGTCGCTGTACACCCTGCATCTGGCCGGGCTGTTCGCGCATCCCGCGCTCGCCGAGGCGATGCGCGTGATCGTCGCGCAGCTCGACGCCCGCCTGGGCGTGCGCGGTCTGGGCCCGGCCTTGCACTTCGCGGCCGATGCGGACGACACCGCCGTTGCGTTGTGCGTCCTGCGCCTTGCAGGCCGCGACCCGGCGGTCGATGCGTTGCGCCATTTCGAAATCGGCGAGCTGTTCGTCACCTTTCCCGGCGAGCGCAATGCCTCAGTGTCGACCAACATACATGCCCTGCATGCATTGCGACTATTGGGAAAGCCCGACGCCGGCACCGGCGCCTACGTCGAGGCCAATCGCAACCCACACGGTCTATGGGACAACGAAAAATGGCACGTTTCGTGGCTGTATCCCACCGCGCATGCGGTCGCTGCGCTGGCGCAAGGCAAGCCCCAGTGGCGCGACGAGCGCGCGCTAGCGGCGCTGCTGCAGGCGCAGCGTGACGACGGCGGCTGGGGCGCCGGTCGCGCGTCCACATTCGAGGAAACCGCCTATGCGCTGTTCGCGTTGCACGTGATGGACGGGAGCGAAGAGCCGACAGAGCGCCGGCGCATCGCGCAGGCGGTGGGGCGTGCGCTGGAGTGGATGCTCGCCCGCCATGCGGCGCATGCCTTACCGCAGACGCCGCTGTGGATCGGCAAGGAACTGTATTGCCCCATCCGGGTCGTGCGCGTGGCCGAACTCGCCGGGTTGTGGCTGGCGCTTCATTGGGGGCGGCGCGTCCTGGCCGGGGGAGCAGGAGCGTCGCCATGATCCAGACCGAACGGGCGTTGCAGCAGGTGCTGGAGTGGGGGCGTTCCCTGACCGGGTTCGCCGACGAGCATGCGATGGAAGCGGTCAGGGGCGGCCAGTACATCCTGCAGCGCATCCACCCGAGCCTGCGTGAGACCAGCGCCCGCACCGGCCGCGATCCGCAGGACGAAATGCTGATCGTGACGTTCTATCGCGAACTGGCGCTGCGCTGGAGGCCGATGGACTCATCGTCCATCTCAATCCGCTGCAGGAAGCGGTACAGCCGGAGGGCGACAGCGACTGGCGCGGCGTCCTGGCGCAGATCGCTCGCGCCGCGCGTTGCGTGGGCGTGCCGATCGTGGCCAAGGAAGTGGGGTCGGGCCTGTCCGCCTCGGTGGCCTGTGTGCTCGTCGAGGCGGGCGTGGCGGTGATCGATGTCGCCGGCGCCGGCGGCACCTGTTGGGCCGCGGTGGAGGGCGAGCGCGCCCGCGATGCCGCCGACCGTGCAGTGGCGCTGGCCTTCGCCGATTGGGGGATTCCGACCCCGGCCAGCGTGCAGGCGGTACGTCGGGCGCTGCCGGCGGTGAAGCTGATCGCGTCGGGCGGAATCCGCGACGGCGTCGACGTGGCCAAGGCCATTCGCCTGGGCGCGGACATCGCTGGGCAGGCGGCCGGCGTGCTGCGCGCGGCGACGGTGTCCACCGAGGCGGTTGTCGCGCATTTCGAGATCGTCATCCGCCAGTTGGCCGTCGCCTGTTTCTGCACCGGCTCGGCCGATCTGGCGGCATTACGTCAGGCGCGCTTGTTGCCCTCGGCGCATCTGCCCGCCGGTTGATGCGGGCGTCGTCCGCACGTGGCGGCGGGGCACCTAGAAGGCCGCTGAAATACCTACGCCAGCCCGATCCGGCTTATGGTCAATGAAGCGCGAATACGTGCACATCCAACTTAAGAGACGGCAGGAAGCCGCCGCGTCGCAGGAAGGAGCCGGGTAATCTTCGCCGCCCTGCCCTGTCGGTTCATTCAGCGGTGGCGGCGCACACTGCCACCTGCCCGAACGGAGATTGGCTCCGGCAAGAGCTTTTTCCGCTGCGAAGTGGCGAGCGACGCGGAAGCATGATTGGGAACGCGAACACTCGGCGACGAAAATCCTGAAGCAGCGGGCGAGCATTCATTGTCCCTTTCCTAGGCAGTTAGCAGCAGCAGCAGTCCTAGGGCCAACGCGATGGGACCCAAGAGAAGGCAGGCCGGAACAACGCTCCTTCCAATGCAATTGCGAATTTTGGACGTTTGCTTTGGCCGCATTCTGACGACGGTTTCCTGTCAAGCGACGCACGCGTGGGCGGCGCATTCAGACATTGAATGGTGATGGCTCGAACGAAGTTCTCGTTGTACTGACCCTTCCGAGCCCGCCGCCGATAAAAAAGCGCGATCTGAGCCGACGGATTTGCAAGCAGACACGGGCCCCCTCGCCCCCTTCGGATGCTGCCAGCCGGTGATGGCCACGAGTGCTGTCTAGGTTAGCAAGATCCTCTTCCATGCTCCCGACGGATTGTGGCCAGGTAGCGCGATTTACGCTTGGTCATGCACTCAGGACTTGAAGATCCTGCACTCAGGATATGACAGTGCATCCTTGGCATCGCGGGCGCATGAATAAGGCGGGATTTCGATGATGAGGGCCGCAGCGGGCATTGGCAGTTCGCTCGTGCTGATCATATTTCATCCACGAAGAATAACACCACTAGGCCAATCTCGAGGCTACAGTGGAACAATCCTAAGACAGGGCTTCCAGACATTGTAGGTGACGCATCGCTTTATCCTTAGCCCCCTGCGCCGGCACCACCCACACGCGCGAAGCTACGCGGTCGAAGTGCGTTTCGACGGTTGCCCATCGACTCGACGCCATCTGACCCGCCGTCTTCCCTCTAATCAAACGGAGGTGCCTTTGCTCCGCTTCAGGCTTGGTCAGTACGGCTTGGCGCGGTTGCCATTCGGCGATCCCAACCTCTAAGTTCCCGGCGGCCGGTGCAGCACCGACGATGGTCGCATAAAGAGAAAGTGCCGTGATCAAGATGACGTTCATAACTTGCCTCTAATCGGTTGTTATAATCACCGCCCTTCTGGCACGCGCACCTGACGGCAGCCTGAAAGCCGCCGGAACATTTGCGCTACGGCGTTCAGCCTATTGTCAGGTTCCGTCAATAGGGCACGAACCCTGCCCAATTATTGGAGCTCGGCATGCGAATTTTGCTCATTGAAGACAGCGAGGACTTTGGCAGCGCTGTACGAGAACATATGATAGCTGATGGCCACGCGGTTGAATGGGCCAAGGACCTGTCCGAAGCGCGGTATCACGCAAGTGGGATTCCCTACGGGCTTGTTCTGCTCGATATTAACCTGCCAGACGGTAACGGCCTGGACTACTTGCGGGAGATGAGGAAGGGGCGTGATTCGACACCCGTCATCATCGTGACAGCTCGCCATACGGTCGAGGACCGCATCGAGGGGCTCAATGCTGGTGCCGCCGACTACTTGGTCAAGCCGTTCGATCCCCGCGAACTTTCCGCGCGCATTCATGCCGTGGCGCGTAGTCACGGGAACTTCCCGAAGCCATATTCTGTCGGGGCGCTGTCCATAAACGCGGCTGAGCGGCGCGTCGCCCTCGACGGGCAGCCGGTCAACCTGACTGCACGCGAATGGGCGATTCTCGACTGCGTTCTATCCCGACCCGGAGCGGTAGTTTTGAAGAGGAAGATCGAGGAAGAACTCCTTTCCTTAGGTTCGGAAAGTGAGAGCAATACCGTGGAGGTTTATGTTAGCCGGCTCCGCAAGAAGATCGGCAGGGACCGAATAGCGACACTGCGTGGCTTGGGGTACAGTTTCGTGGAAGAATCACGGAACGGCCTCGGAGACCCTGTCGATCTTGTCCAAAAGGTTCGGTCAGTCGTTGATGACTTCTTGAAAAAGCCGTGGTTTGCCGGACGGCTAATCCTTGACGTCGACGGCTGCCCCGCCTGGGAGTGCAAAGCAGACCACGCCGTTAGAATTCCCGTCGTGCTTCGATGCCTCATCGACAACGCACTCACACATGGACTGCCCGATATCCCGACGACAGTTTCCGTCAGAGCTGATGGAACCATCGCCATTGTAAACGCAGGACCGGTGGTGCCCCTCCCAGACCTTGACGAGATAACAGAGCGTTTTGTGCGTCTGGCGACTCGGGCAACTGTCCCAGGCCAGGGTCTACCCGTCGCTAATTATGTTATCAAGAAGGTCGGTGGCAGCCTTGAACTTGCCTCGCCTGCCACGGGTCGCGGGGATGGTTTTGAGGCGATTATTCGAATCCCTCGATGACCCTGGTTTGCTGCAGCGACCAGGTTGGGCGTAGGAAGCATTGTACGCTGCTGGGCAACGGGAATGTCAAACAGGGGCGGTAACCAAACCCGCGGTGGGCCGGCTCGCCAGAGGAAGGCAGCTTTGGCGGGGCACACCACATCCCAATCCACTGGCGTGAGACAAGCATGCCACGGCCCCGCCCCAAGCCAACCCGTTCGGCAGAGCTCGGCGCTTCCTTGAGCTAATCATAGTCTTCCATATGGCTGTTGCCGGAGAACCGAAGACGGCTTGCTGAAATGATCCAGTTGTTCCAGACCTCGGCCTTTAGCCCTAGTCAGCACCGGCGCGCCGGTTTCCCAGATCAATTTGCTGACACGATTGCCCCCTTCGTCATAGACAAACTCGTTGCCCTTCGGCCAGGTGTAGCCAACGCCACCAAGAAACACGACGCTCCTGTCGGGCACTGAATAGATGGTCGAATGCGCCGCCATTTGTGCAGAACGTGCCGAAAGCAAGAATAGCAAATGATGATGTGCAGCGATTCATGGGGCCGCCTCCTCAGGATAGCCGTTGGTGATCTCTCGTTGAACGACGGCGGCTCTCAGCGACCGTTCGCAGACGTTGTTTGTCGCGGCGACCATTCCTGGGCATTGGTGCAAAGACGTTGAACTCCGATGCGATGTTCAGGACGGCTTAGTCATTGCCCTTTGCCCGGTGCGTTGCATAGCACCGCGCGGGCCGCCCACTACCGCGTTGCCGGGCCATATTGAGATTTGGCCCGGCACGAGAGGCGGCACTCGTGGCCAGAGAGGTTGCACCGGCGGCCAGCCCTGTCAAAATGCCGAAGTTGGTGATCCGGCAGGACGCCTATGCTTTTCCCGCTCGTTGGCGAGGTAGCGGTCCAAATAGTGCATGTTAGCCGCACCTGAAACCACTCGTTTGCCGACAACGACCGCCGGCCCGCCGTGGATGGACAGCTTCTTGGCGAGCGCGGAATTGTGCTTGACGGTGTTTACGATTCCGGGGTCCTTGATGTCCCGCTTGAGTCGCTCAACGTCGAGGCCCTCGTCTCGTGCGATATCCAAAATGTCGGATCCGCTGAGCCGGAGGCTAGTAGCCATTAGGCGGTGATGGAACGCCTCAAATTTTCCCTGTTTGCTGGCGGCGAGCACCGCCCGTGCAGCAAATTTGGAACCCGGTCTCGTGCTCGAATAAGGTATGTAGTAAACCTTCAGCTCGGGATCATGCTTGAGGGCTTGCTGGATCGTACGGTCTACCGCGCGGCGCTGCGGGTCGTTGGAGTCCAAAAATACGGCGATATGGTGGTCGCCATTTGGGTTGCCAGCAGTTGGCGCAGCTGGGTCGTTGAAGAGTGCGTCGTGCCGGTCTGAAATGACCTTCTCCCTATCCTTGCGGAGCTGGCTATTGTATTCGTGCTGGAGCACTAAGTGTGTGACAGTTGGACCATATTTCGCCAGCAGGGAAACCAGCAGCAGTAGGGCTGAAAGGGCGATCCGGCCGGCTTTTAGATTAATCATGGGGAGTTCCAATTAACGGTGAATGGCAGGGCAGTAACAGCCGGCTTGTGACACCCGGACCTGACAGCAGCCTGACAACCTCAGGACATTTGCGTCACGCGGCGTTGAGCGTAGAGTCACGTTCAGAAAGACTCCGCCCTCGAACTGTCGCCCGGCCCCCCTGATGCCACTACGCTCGTCGAAGACGGCAAGGATCTTGGCCGCGGCTGTACGCGAACTTACGATGGTGGCCACGCGGTCGATTGGGCCAAGGTCCTGTCCAAAGCGCGGTTTCGCGGGCCCAGCGCTAGCCACGCGGTCGGCGATCCTTCTGTCGTGAATTTTACTCATGCTGCCGGCGAGCGCCGCCATGCCCCGGTGACGCCGACGATATCACCTTAAGCGGCAAGCGCTTCCCGTAAACTGGCGTTCGATGTCGGACAATGTCGGATCGGCAACATAGCAGAATCCGATTACTCACGTTGCCGAGACGAGTTTCTTGTTTGGCACGGCATGTGCGCGATCCCGCAAACGCCTCACAGACTAAAGAGAAGTCATCCGATGATCACCCACCAAAGAATGCCCTCACATTGATTCACTCAAGATGACGCTCGCGTCTGGCCTCGCAAAATACTGATGGCTCAGTTGGCCCTGCGCTGCCCACCGATCCAGTTTGTCCCGCAAGGGCGTCGAGGACGCAGCATCGGCAAAATGAGGGGCAACTCCTTTGCCTCGAACTTTGCGCATCGCCCGGCAACTACAAGCTAGGCGGTCGATGAACCTTCGGTCTGGCGCTTCGGTTATGGCGGCCAGCGATGACATCAAGGCGACGAATTTTCTGCTCGACAAAGGCATGGAAGTGGTCCTAGTCCCCGATCACCGCGCGCCAACTATCACCCATATGGTGCGGTACAAGATCGGCAGCGCCGACGAGCCCGCCCGGGAAATTCGGCGAACGGGCATTTCCTCGAGCATCTGATTGGCGGCGGCGATCAATCATGCCGCCGGCGAGTTGGACCGCCCGGCGGTCGATATCGGCGGATCGCTGCATGCTTCCAGCTCTCACGCCTGTACCGCCGCGCGGTGTTGCAGCTCGGCGCGCCACATGGCGATGGCGACGGGCCGTGCGCAATGTAATGACATTCGACCGGTTCTGACCCGCTCGGGAAAGGATGGCATTCGAGATGAACTCGCTGGCATTGTCGCTGGCGAGGAGCCGGCCCAATTCCCGGGCAGTCAACTGCCCTCGACCGTGCCGATTAGCGCGCCTTTGCCATGCCGGCGGATTAGCGTGGCCGACCTTACTTCGGCGTGACGCAAGCAATTTCTGCACCAGACGCGCAAGGTATGCCACTCCCTCAAACCGCTCAGCGGCACCTCTAGTCTATGCCGGCATGTAGGCTGCTCCCATCGCGACGGCGTGCGGCAACTCTTCTGGGTCTTGACCCTGTCGGCGATATTATCCGACCGAGGCCAAAAACCTCGCGGCTGTACGCGAACTTACGATGGTGGCGACGCGGTCGATTGGCCAAGGTCCTGTCCGAAGCGCGGTGTTGCGGGCCCAGCGCTAGCCACGCGGTCGGCGATCCTTCTGTCGTGAATTTTACTCATGCTGCCGGCGAGCGCCGCTATGCCCCGGTACGACGATATCACCTTAAGCGGCAAGCGCTTCCCTTAAACTGGCGTTCGATGTCGGACAATGTTGGATCGGCAACATAGCAGAGTCCGATTACTCACGTTGCCGAGACGAGTTTCCTGTTTGGCACGGCATGTGCGATCCCGCAAACGCCTCACAGACTAAAGAGAAGTCATCCGATGATCACCCACCAAAGAATGCGCTCACATTGATTCACTCAAGATGACGCTCGCGTCAGGTCTCGCAAAATACTGATGGCTCAGCTGGCCCTGCGCTGCCCACGCATCCATTTTGTCCCGCAAGTGCGTCGAGGACGCAGCATCGGCGAAATGAGGGGCAACTCACACTTCGCCTCGAACTTTGCCCATCGCCGGTAACGTGGAACTTCGGTCTGGCTGGGTGCACAAGGCCACATTTTGCGACGGCGCTGACCTTCGCGACCACCGCTTCGGTTCTGGCGGTCACCAATGACAGAGCCGGTCGATCGCAGCCCGGGCCAGCTTCTCTCCGGAATGAGCGTCAACGAGCGCGACTCTGCGGCAGGCAAAATGTCAGGTTCACTACAACCTATATCTGAGCACCGTCGAGGTTTTCAAAGCAAACGGCGCTTATTGGGCGCTGAGGTGTTGGCACGGCCTTTGCAAATTGGAGGTGGCAACATCGAGCGAGGTGTTTCGCCTTGTTGCCGGACAGCGAAGTCAAAGCTTCGGAAGGTTTCAGCGGGAAGGAACTCAAAGGATAATTGCGTTCTCTCTGCCGGCAAGGATGAAGAGAACGAGCACGGTAGCATACGCGGTTGATTACGTTGGCGTAATTTACTGCACAATTTTTCTTGTCTTTTGGTTACCCATCTCTCGATGAGAGCATAAACAGAAGAGAAAACAATGAGTGCTGAAGGTAAAAAGAGACGCGGTGTATCTGGCCTCTCAAATGCGCGGAATATTGCATTCCGCTATGGTGGTAGGCCTTCAAACTACAGTTTGGCGATAGGGCACACGACTCATCCGCGTCTGGGCGGTTCGCTGTTCCTCAACGCTATGATCCTGGGGCAAATGCTGCCAGGATTTAACCCAAGTGAACGTATGTTGAAGGCTGCGGACGCTTGTATTGAGGTATGCCCCGCTCTTGGTGCGCCTTTCCACTGAAAGAAGCCGAGAAACCGCAAATGACTTGGCAGATGGTATGAACCCAATTGTAGGCGGGCTGTGCCGCCCTTCGTCTTTGGCATCGTCCGTCTTGTACTCCCAGAAATGGAACAGTGATTGGCTTCCATAACAACAACATCGGACCGTCCGGCGTCGAGATAGCCTGCCTGGCGCCTCGCAATCGCCGTATCGACGTCGGCGGTGAAATAGCTCTCCTCGCCAAAGAGATCGAGGAGGATCTGGCGGGGATAGATCGCAAACAGCGCGAACTTCGGTGGCATCAACTGTCCCGTGCAGCCATGCCTCCATTCGGCCCGCGGCGCGGCGCGTAGGTTGTTGAACAGCGACAGCCATTCCTTCTACCCGTTCCTTGGTCGCTAGCGTCAACTATGCGCTCTCTCGGCCTCGAGCTCGCGGCGGCAGGTATTGCCGATTGCGCCACGGCGCCGCCTGCCTTGGGCAACTGGGCGAACCCGTTGCGCGACTTCACCCGATGTTCTCGATTAGCGAGGGTGAGAGAGCGGCCACATCGTCGCCGGTTCATGATGGCGCGCAGGTCTTCCCGGCTTGCGCTCATCGGCGATTTGTCTTTGCGGCGTGGTGACGCCGCCGTCCGGCGACGATGTCGAAAGTGTCTGGACTGCCGTTTTTGGGACCAACAGCGACTGGAGGATGCTGCGCCGGCGGATGGACGGCACGACATCGGATATGTCCGGCGCCCGCTTGCCGTCTCGCACGTCGAAAGGTGACAAGGTGAGCTCGCCAACGCCAATATAAGCGAGTTGCATGTGATGGACTCCGCCTCCGTCCGAACCTCTGCCAGACCGCCGAGGGAGCCGGTTGCGCCAAGTAGCGCAGGTTATCCGTCAGGCCACTGAGGGATGCCGAGACTGCTGATGGCTTCGGCATCCAAGATGTGACCTTCACTGTGGGCCCCTGCGGCGTAGACGCAGAGCGGAAGAGCGCCACGTAATACCTGCGCTTGGGCAAGCCCATATCCACTGTTCGGTTTGTCTCCTAATGAGACCACCAACCAGACTAAAGCCTTGAGCAATTCGACCTTTCAAATTCGGGGATGGTCTACTAGCTGTCTGGCGGAGGCCCTATAAGGAACCCGCAGGTGCGGAATAGACCGACACCCGCCCGACAACTCATCCGCCGCGTTTAAGAGGAACCCGGTATGCCCCTATGCCTACCGATGATCCGCCACCTGAAATCCCCGGACCTGTTTGGCGCCATCGATCGCTTGCCGGCGCTTGGCGCGCCGGCTAGCGAGCGCACATTCGAAGTCATCAATCCATCGAGCGGCGAAGTGCTGGCGGTGCTTCCCGACATGGGTGTGGAAGAAACGCGCGCTGCGATCGAGAAGGCTTACCTGGCGCAGCCAGGATGGGCGGGGCTGGCCGCCCGAGAACGCAGTGACGCTTTGTGGCGTTGGCATCAGCTGATCATTGACCACACCGACGATCTTGCCGCGATACTCACTGCAGAGATGGGCAAGCCCGTTGCCGAAGCCAAGTCGGAGGTTTCGCACGCGGCCGCGTATCTGCAATGGTACGCCGAAGAGGCCAATCGCATCTATGGCGAGACGATCCCCGCGCCGTCGACAGACCGTCGCATGCTGGTGATCAAGCAGCCGATCGGTGTGGTCGGCACGATTACGCCTTGGAATTTCCCGGCGTCGATGGTGGCGCGCAAGATCTCGCCAGCCCTGGCGGCGGGCTGCGCGATCGTGCTTAAGCCTGCTGAACAGACGCCGCTTGTGGCAGGTGCAATGTTCGCCCTCGCGCACCAGGCCGGCTTTCCCGAAGGCGTCGTCAACCTAGTTTATGCATCTGAAGGTGATGACGTCGGACGCGAACTTTGCTCTAATCCCAAGGTTCGAAAGATCAGCTTCACAGGCTCGACCGAGGTTGGCCGGCTGCTCATGCGCCAGTGCTCGGACCAGATCAAGAAGGTCAGTCTCGAGCTCGGCGGCAATGCCCCTTTCATCGTCTTCGACGACGCCGACATCGACGCTGCGGTTGACGGCGCGATCCAGGCGAAGTTCCGCAACGCCGGCCAGACTTGCGTTTCAGCGAACCGGCTTTACGTCCAATCGAGCGTTCACGATGAATTCGTCGAAAAGTTCGTGGAGAAAGCCCGGTCCTTGTCGGTCGGCGACGGCTTCGCTCCGGCAGTGGACGTCGGACCGCTCATCGACTTGCATGCTTTGGCCAAGATCGAGTCCCACATCGCAGATGCCGTTGCCAAGGGTGGGACAATTCGATGCGGGGGCGAACGTATTGGCAAGGATGGGACCTTCTTCAAACCGACAGTCCTCACTGAAATTTCCAGCAGCATGGCGGTTGCGCAAGAGGAGACTTTCGGGCCACTGGCTCCGATCATTCAATTCACCGATGCGGATCAGGTAGTGCGTGAGGCCAACGACACGATCTACGGCCTCGCCGCCTATTTCTATGCCTCCAATCTGAAGCGTGTCTGGCGCGTTGCCGAGGCGTTGGAATACGGCATGGTTGGCATCAACACGGGGCGTATGTCTTCGGAAGCGGCGCCCTTTGGTGGCATCAAGCAGTCCGGCATTGGGCGAGAGGGTTCCCGCCACGGGCTCGAAGACTACCTCGAAATGAAATACCTCTGCATGGGCGGCATCTGATCTCTATGGGATGGGCCGCCTCAGGCGCAGAATGAACCAAAGGGATGATCGAACGCTTTGGCGAACCTTCTTCCGGCTGGTTTCGGGTCGTTCACCGCGCCCCTGGCCTGCGCGCCTTAAGTGAGATCTAGACGCCGTGCTACGTGAACCGCCTCTACAGCGACGAGGCAAGGTGCCACAAGCGGACGGCAGGTTGCGCATCCTGATCCAAGCGCGGCACGTCTCGCCAGGCTTGTGGTTCGCTGGGAACTAGAGACGCATTGTCCATCAGCTGCGTTGACGCAGCGAAGTCGGCAGCCGACGGCGCAGGGCGTCGGCACGGCGAGCGGTGCGCCCGACACGTTTACGCCGCAACCTCCTTATTGCCGCACGGCCAACTGGGCGCCCTTCGCGCATCGCTCTCAATCGGTACAGTCGCCGGCATTCTCGCCTGGAGAAGATCAGTGACACAAGCCGTGCTCAGGCCGTGCATGCACGAAAGACATCGAGGGTTGATATCCAATGATCACAGCGCATCTGCTCGACATGGACGGAGTCCTGGTCCGCGGCGGCCAACCGATTGCTGGCTCGGTCGGCTATGTGGCCGGGCTAATCGCCACGGGTGAGCCGTTTCAGATCTTCACCAACAACTCGCGCTTCACACCCGAAGATCATGCCGAGCGTCTAAGAGCGGTTGGCTTCGCCGTGCAGCCAGAGCACATCTACACATCGGCGCTCGCCACTGCGCGGTTCATGGAACTGCAAAAGCCCGGATCATCTGCCTATGTCATCGGCGACCACGGTCTGGTTGAGGCTCTGCGGCAGGCAGGCTGCCGGATAACGGAGTTTTCGCCCGAGTTCGTGGTCCTCGGGGATACAATTTCGTACCACTATGAGCAGATCGCAACTGGCGCCGAGCTTGTGGCGAAGGGAGCGCGTTTTCTCGCCACCAATCCAGATGCGACTGGCCCGACCGAACGAGGCTCCCATCCGGCGTGCGGGGCAGTCGCAGCACTAATAGAGAAGGCCACCGGCCGTCAGCCCTATTTCGTCGGGAAGCCGAACCCGTTCATGATGCGCAATGCGCTCGACCGGCTGGGAGTGCGAGCTGTCGATACCATCATGGTCGGGGACCGCATGGATACCGACGTGCTCGCAGGGCTGGAATCGGGCCTGAAAACAGCCCTTGTGCTTACTGGAGTGACCAAACTGGCTGACATAGAGCGGTTTCCATTCAGACCGGATTACGTGGTCGATTGCCTTGCGGATCTGGGCCAGATCATCTGAACCAACAAGCCGAAGGCACCCCGACACCAAGCCTGAACGTGCTCCCTCTACGTTCCGGGCCGTCAACCCAGCGCAATCTGGTGGAAAGCTGGCCGCAAAAGAAGTGATAAGCATGACAAGTTAGTCGAACTACACCCACGTAGCCATGCCGGCGGTCTGCCGTTGCTGGGAAGAACTGGCTCGGCCGCTGCGTATAGCGTATACCCGACGCGGCAGCTTTTTTCTCCGTTGCGTACTCGACATTGTCACCTGTGGAACATTCGAACGTGCCTCTCGGCATCGACTGACGGGTTGAACCAGAGCGCACCTGTAAGGTCTTTCCCCGCCAAGTGGGACCGGGCGAACTGACGTTCTGGATCCGAACTGTTCGCCGGCTGATGTACGGGGCGGACCGTCACTTTTCAAAAAAGGAAATCCCTGTACCCTCCATGCATGAGGGCGCGGCCACGAGAGACAGCGCGGCGAATGCGGTCGCGCAGATGATCGCGAGGATCCCTCCAGTCGGCATGGACGCGCTGTTGACCAATCAGCGCTTCGGCGAGCTCGCGATGTGACGCCCCAGCAAGTGAGCCGTCGAGCGCACGAAGAACGAAGGTCAAACGAGGACCCCGCTTTTCTGGCGGGAATAAGCGGGCAGGAAGCTGTTGACCCACATTTAGACGATTGAGGGACTCGATCGCCCTAAGACGGTGCTTCGAAAGGGTCTCGGGCCAGATGGCCTCGGTACGGAGGCAAACGGGGTGCAAGATATCCGCGCCAGAGACGGCGAGTTGGAGCGTGTGCTTGGTATCCCGAAGAAGAACATGCTGGCCCTTGTCGGGGGCTAGCAGAACCGTCGAACGGCACGGCAATGCCGAGAGCTCGAACGGCGCTGTGCCCGACCACGCGGACAGCTGTTCTGCAATGACCGGCAGCACATGAGCGCACCATAGCGGAGACCAGAATACGACCGAATTGCGCCCATGAGACTCGGCGAAACAGAACACCCCAGCGTGACAGTTCGCAGGCCACGGTGACCACATTGAGAAAAGGTCGGTACGACAAAGTATTGGCCTGCCGGCTTGCTGTGGTCACATCAGGCTGGAATGCTGGATTCCGGCGTAAGAACTCCCAGGCCCATTCGCGCGGCGTCAGAGCTGAGGTGTAATCGTATGATCTTTCATCGCGCCAATCAGCCCCATCGGCGCCATTCACGAGAACTGCAGGCATCATTTTGCTCCCCTGCCAGCCCCCAGGCAGGTCGAAACATCATGCCGGTTGGCAAAGCACCGGCGCAGGGGCCACCAGACCTCGACGAATGCGTTTCGTCGAAGCTGTTGCGGTCGGCACCGTTCAGGGCCGAACACGCCGGCAAATAGCGGCGACATGACCGAACCAGCGCAGCCAGCACGGCCCGAGCTGGCCAAGTGAGTTGGCTCGCCGCCAGTGGCCGGTTCCTGCGCCGCATTCCTGACGTTCCTTGAAGACCGCGTGCCGCAGCGGTGGGTTTCTAGTTGATTGTGCGCAGGTCGTCGTAGCGCCAGCGATATAAGCTTGGCCATGGAGGTCTCCTGGGGGAAGTTCCCCGCCATTGGAGACCAAGATTCACGCTAGGGCATCCTGTATAGTTGTACAGGTGAAGGCGACTGCTCAGAGGACCGAAAAACAGACCGGCGAGGCCCGCAATCGCTTCTTGGGTGGTGCTCACGCCGGGGTTTTCAGAGCGCTGTGGAATGCAGCGGCTGAGCTTCGCTTGCCCCTGGATGCCGCTGATTTCCGAGGCAGACTTGTCCCCACTGCCCTTGGTCCGGGTGTACTGTCAAGCGAAGTAAGGATTCGGCTCCTTGGGCGAAACGAAGACTGATCTCATCTGCTTGCGGTTTCGTGGTCTCGAGGCCGTCGCAAGGCCGGAGTGACGCTTTTCGCGACGTCGGGAGCTGTGACCGCGGATGGTGATCACCGAAGCGGGCGAGCAAGGCGTTTGCTGTCACGCAATCGCGAAACACAGCTGCGCGCCCACCGAGCGGTCGGAGGTGGGCCTATGCCAAGGGCGTCGTTCTCCATTTCTGCGCAAGTACGCAACCTCATTGTGTGACTTAAGATAAATCTTCGTGAAAATGGATGCGCCTCTCGGCGGGTTTTATCAGCCTTCTGCATTTCTGAAACAATATTTTTGCAGAGATTTACCAGAATTTTATCCAAGTAATGAGTATTCTTGGAATCAAGCTGCACGTTCCATCTAGGAACCATACTGCACCTTCTTTAGGTGCCCCTAACTTTAAGTTTTTAGAAACAAGGCATCTGCTTATGCACATCTTAGAAACGCCACACCTATTCCTGAGGCCGCCGTCGCATAGCGACGAGCTTCTTTTGCATGGCCTTCGTAGCGATCCGTTCGTGGTTAACGCCAGGGGTGGACTCGCTCCGACGATTGAGCAGTCGAAAGCTGCACTATTTGAGTTCATTAATCATTGGCAGAACAATCGTTTCGGCTTATGGATGCTGTTCGTCAAAGATCCAGACCAAGGCAACAAATTCGCTGGCTACTGTGGGTTGGCTCGCAGCGGCCTGTACCTTCCAGAAGATCCGAATAATGTTGAAATAGTAACTTGTCTCAACCTTGCGGCTTCGGGAAAGGGGATAGCAGTCGAGGCCGGCAGGGCGGTTGTCCAATTTGCTTTTGAATATTTAAAACTGGAGAAAGTGACTTCATTCGTTCGACCAACGAACATACGTTCGCTTCGTAAGAACATTAAGATAGGATTTTTCTATGTTCGCGACCGTATACATGACAACAATACAATGAGATATTTAGAGGTTTACCCAGAAACAGCCGTAAAAGCTGATCAATTACTTTTTTTCGATGACGCAAAATAGACTTTATGCCGAACAGTAGCGCTGCGACCGAGTCGGCATTTCGGTGTTCGCTTAACCTCGAAGGACTTGGGAACGTGCTTCATACCGACGTGTCCGCGGGCAAGCCGTTGCGAAGAACGGGTTGAATGGGATTGAGTGCTCCCGTGCAGCCTGGGCCGGCCTCTGGACCTTTTCAGCCAATGCCGGCGCTGAGCGCACCAGACCTCGATAGAGGCATTTCGTCGAACCGTGTGCCATCGGCACTGTCGAGAGTAGAAGGCGCGCGCACCACGCATCCAGGCCGTCGCATCCGCATAGCGGCAGCCACCCCGGCCTGTGCAGGCCAACGCAATTGATTTCAAGTCCGTGATCGGCTCGTGAGACCCGTGCCAGATTTTCCTTGAGGGGCAGTGGGCGCCGCGGTGGATTGCACGCTGGTTATGGGCAAGTTGTCATAGCGCTAGCGCTATAAGGTCAGTGATCGGGAGGTCTCCTGGGGGAATTTTCTCTCATGGACTCTACCGCCCCTCCTGAACCCGCGTATCGCATATCGGACGGCGGCCCGACATCACCCCAACCTGCCTTGGCGACCAGTCCACTGCATTCGCCCGAACAGCTTGCTGGCTTGATCGACAGACTTCAAGAATCCAATCAAGGGGACGGTGCAGGCCGAGATTGCGGTAGAGCTTGGGCAACCCTCAGATCGCCCAAGCGGCGTCCAATTCCTTGCCTGGCTCCGGTTTTTGCCGCCGGCGGGGTCTAAACCCACAGGTGGCAGCCGGTCTTCGTCGCTCACTCGTCCATCGCATCATGGTGGCCGCCATTGACTCGCATACGCGAAGCCTTCCGGAGCGAAGATGTCGGCGGCCAACCAAATTCCTTGTGAGCTGCACGGTGTCAGCTATCGGGCCTGAGTTGATCCGGTGATTACGCGGTGCACTCGTTGTCGCATTCGCGACGATGTCTGACATCTGACACGGCGCTGTCAGAGCGATCGCATTGTTCCGTAAGGGCTTCCGAGTTGGCACGAGAGCTGCGGTCCTATGTGCAGGAGCACTGCGACGCCACCGGTTGGGAAGAACTCATCCATGATCACGCTTTTCGAACATGCGGACACCGCCGCAAACATTGGGCCGTCTCGAGCGGACGAGAGCCCTTCCGCTTTCATTTCTCAGGTCTTTCGGTCATGAGCGAATTCGATTTTCGCCCAACGCTGAATGCGCCCGACGATGACCCCCATCTTTGGCTCGAAGATGTAGAAGGCGAACGGGCACTTGCGTGGACCGCCAGCCAGTCGGCAAAGACCCTGAAGCACTTCGCGGGAACGCAGTTCGAGCGCGACCGGGCGGCGCTTAGAGTGATGTTCGACCGTTTCGACAGGATTCCGCTCGTCACGCGCCGCGGTCAGTACCTCTATAATTTCTGGCAAGATGCCGGAAACCCGCGCGGGTTGTGGCGCCGGACCACCCTTGCCGCTTACATGAATGCGGATCCCCAGTGGGAGCTACTGGTCGATCTGGACGCCCTGGCCGCTAGCGACGGAGAAGACTGGGTCTGGGGCGGCGCGTCGATCGAGCCTGAGACGCGCGAAAGAGCCGTCTTGCGCCTGTCGCGCGGGGGCAGCGACGCGGTCGTGCATCGCGAATTCGACCTTAGCTCTTTGAGCATTGTCGCCGACGGGTTCAATCTCCCAGAGGCCAAGGGCGGGATAAATTGGCTCGACCCTGACACGCTTCTGCTTTTCAGTGCGCTTGGTCATGACATGGCCACCCGTTCCGGCTTCGCGCGGGCCGTGCGGTTGTGGAAGCGTGGCGCCGATCCCCTCACCGCGCCGGTAATCTTCAAGACGGGTTCCGAATCCCTAAGCGTGTCTGGTCATCTGGACCGCACGGTCGAGAACGAGCGCCTTTGGTTCATCGAGAATACTGGCTTCTTCAAGCAGATAGTCCAAATCGGCGACAGGAGCGGGCCGAAGCTTGAGATCAACCTTCCTCGGGATGCCTGGTGGGCCAGCTTCGGTGATTGGCTGGCGGTAAAGCCGCGCAAGCCCTGGACAGTGAGAGGGACCACCCATCCCGCGGACGCGCTGATCGGCATCTCGCTTTCTTCTTTCATCGGTGGCGAACGCCGTTTCAGCACCCTGTTTGAACCGGGCGAGAGGCGCTGTCTGCAGTCATTCTTCTGGAATGACGGGAAGCTCATTGTCGCCTACCTCGAGAACCTCGCTCCGCGTTTCGAGGTGTTCACCCCGGGTCGCCAGGAATGGACGCGCCGAGCCCTGGACACGGTGCCCGCGCAAGGGACCGTCCACCTCTGGTCCCTCGATGCGGCAGATCACGAGACCAATGGAGAGGTCCTCGTTTCGGCTCAGGACCCGATCACACCGTCGCAACTGCTCCTACTCGATCTCAATGATGCGCCGCCTCTTGGCGCTCCAGTGGTCCTGAAGCGCAGCCCGGAGAATTTCGACGCATCCGGACTGGTGGTCACGCGCCACGAGGCAGTCTCGATCGATGATGAATTGATTCCCTATATGCAGGTCGGTCCGGCGAACGGGAACGGAGATGCCCCGGTTCACCTTTCCGCGTATGGCGGGTTCGGCATATCGCTCCTGCCCCACTACAACTCCTCGCTCGGCAAGCTGTGGCTCGAACGCGGCGGCACGTGTGTGGTGGCAAATATCCGCGGGGGCGGCGAGTTCGGCACCCGCTGGCACGATGCCGGACGGAGGGAGGGCAAGCGTCTCGCCCATGACGATTTCGCTGCCGTAGCAGCCGACCTCGTACGAAGGGGCATCACACTACCGAGGCGGATTGCCGCTGAGGGCGGCTCGAATGGCGGCCTGCTGATCGCCAACATGCTTACTCGCTATCCCGAGCATTTCGGCGCGCTGTTCTGCACGGTTCCGCTTATCGACATGCGCCGCTACACCAAGCTCCTGGCCGGCGCGAGCTGGATCGACGAATATGGCGATCCGGACAAGGCTGAGGATTGGGCTTTCCTGAAGGAAATCTCCGCCTATCACGCCGCCACGCCGGGACAGCCCTATCCGCCGATCCTGCTCGCCACCACGAAGCGTGACGACCGCGTTCACCCGGGCCACGCGCGCAAGATGGCCGCAAAGCTGCAGGCCCTCGGCTATCCGGCTTATTTCTACGAGCCCGTCGCAGGCGGGCACGGGCACGGTAAAGACAATCGGGAGCGCGCTGGATTCATTAGTCTTGGCATCAATTTCCTTCGCAGCGCGATCGGCTGGCACGCCGATAGCTTTCACAAAGGATCGGGAGCTCGGGGAGAGCGAACTTCGGATGACTGAGTACAGGTCGAGGGGTGCGGCAAAGGTGCAAAATAATGCGAGCACGGTTTGCGCAAATGCGCCCCCGTACGCTGTCGACCTCAATCAATACTGCAGGACTATCGCAGTCTACCATTTTCTGAAGAGCAAGGAGCAATATCATGGGATCAAATAAATGAAACTGGCGCAGGGAGTAGTAACGGCCGTTGTCCTGATGCTGCTGGCACAGCAGGTTGTCGCGACGAGTCATCCACAAGTACCTGCGCCTCCCCGCCTCCCCCGTCCCGTTGCGCTTACCCGTGCCCGTCTACGACACCAATCTAGGAGTCAAGCTCTTGGCATATCCGCCTGCGCTCCTCGGGGGACCACATTCGGCTAGGTTAATACGGTGCCTATCCGGTTGCTTCTGCGGGACCAGCCCGGGCGGGCACAGCTACGGCAGGAATCCGACCCGGGCGCGTTCATTGGCTTAGGCGACATTTTGCTTGGCGGCGCGATCGGCTGGCACGCCGGTAACGTGTATGGACGACCGGGAGCACGACGAAAGCAAGCACGAACGAAGGAGCACAGGTCGAGGACTGCGACAAAAGCAATAACGCGATCACAGTTGGTCAGAATGCGCGCACAGCTCCATCTATCTTAATCAAATAGACTAGTTGCATGATAATTCGTTAGTTCTGAAGAGCAAGAGATATCAGTCAACAAAGCGAATGAACCTGCGCGGGCAGCAACAGCGGCTGTCGTCCTGATGCTGATCGGACAGCAGGCGGTCGCGTCAGACCTTCCAGAACCGTGCGGCCCCGACGAGGGTCCTTCGGTCGCGGAATGGCCAAGCCCTGGCAGATCCGCCTGCGCGCTTTGGGGGTCATCACTGGGGATTCGGGCTACGTCAATGGGGTGTCTGGCTCCGGTCTTTCCTATTCGAACACGGTGACGCCTGAACTCGATATTCTCGGACAACGTCGCCGCCGAACCCATACTCGGCGCCACCTTTGCCAACATCAATGGCCAAGGCTCGATGGGGCTAGGCAAGGTTGGTAAGGTTTGGCTGCTGCCGCCCACGCTCACATTCCAGTATCATTTTACCGATTTCGGCGCCTTCAAGCCCTATGTCGGCGCCGGCGTGAACTATACGATCCTTTATCAAGGCCGGCAGCGCCGATGATCTCAAGGTCAAGAACACCTTCGGCACCGCGCTGCAGGTCGGGTTCGACTACAAGCTCGACCAGCACTGGGGCGTCAACTTCGACGTGAAGAAGCTTTTCCTGAAGCCGGACTTCGAAGTCACCGTGGCCGGTAACAGCCAGACGGGCAAGGCGGAGCTCGATCCCTGGCTGATCGGCGCAGGTGTCACGTACCGATGATACCGCGGCCTCGTGAGCGCTTTGAGCCAACGGGCCCCCTCAGGCGCCCGTTAGCGTTCCCCCTTCCTCGGGTTAGTTTCAGTTTCCCGTGACGACTTCTGCAGAACGCCCAGCACAAGGACGCCTGTCGAGGTACGCGATCAGCATGCGTCGCGCCCACCTTTGATCAGAACGTCGTAACCTCGACTGTAACGTCGTAGCGCTGGTTCTCTCAGTCACCTTGCCCGCGAGCCCCGCCGAACACTCATCGGCAAAGGGCTGGCGGCGATAGCTGGTCGCCCCGGGGGAGATCGGACCTCCAGTGAGAGCCAGTGAGCGCCGTCAGGCGCTGGCTCCTAGTAATTACATGAACCGCCACTTCAGGCCTGTTTGTCGGGCCGTACCAGATCCATGTGGCTGACGCCGAGCGCCAACGCCAGTTCATAGATCGTGATGATCGTCGGATTTCTTCGGCCCTTCTCCAAACCGCTGATGTACTGCTGGCTGAAGCCGGAAATGTCGGCAAGCTGCTCCTGGGTCAGACGCTTCCTTTGCCTGATCCGCTGCACATTCCGTCCGATCAACTTGCGCATATCCATGCACGCAAGCCACCGGATCAGGCGACTTGAGTTTATCAACTATAATATGTAATTCACATTTTGCCGGGAGAGAAGTCGCCGAGGCGATCATCTGGAGCTAGGATCAGCAATGTTACAGCCTAAATCGGACATGGCGATTACCGACGAAGTGCCCTGGTCAGACGGCATCACAGCCTACGACAAGGAGCACTTTACAACCTACATGAGGCTCCTCGATGCATCCGGCGACGATGCTAGCGAAGAGGAAATGGCACATCTGATCCTCGGCATTGATCCGAGACGAGAACCGGAGCGTGCGAGGAAGGCTGTTCGCAGTCATCTCGACCGTGCAAACTGGGTGATGACAAGCGGGTACAAGGAATTGTTCGACAGCTGAGAAATTGCGCAGTGCTCGCCCAGTGGCCGCCACTGCTTCGGCTACAGCCCCCTCCTCGGCGCCTGATGAGGCATCCAGGAACGGCCAACGGCAGCCTCAATTCGGTTCATGGGCATCGGTTTTGGCCGGTTGGGGGTCTGATGCGACAAAAGGAATCGCGTTCCGTTTGGATGGGCAGTAGCCACAGCAGCACGTCATCGAGTGCCGCTCCTCCCACGAGTAACAACTGTGTAGGTTTTCGGCGAAGCTGGATGTTCAAATACCGGGCGCCCGCCACGGTTGACGCTTGACGTCAGCAGTATGGGGCGAGCTATTCTCATAGCCATGCAACGCGGACTAGCGTCGGAACGAGACGCCGACTGAGCCCTTTGAGTGCAAAGTGTGACGGGAATATACGACTGCATCGCGCCTGACTGCGCCGGGCGGCAAAGGGACTCAGCATCCCTTCGCCGCTGTTAAAATGCTGCGACCGATGACCCGAGCACAGCGGACCAAAGAGCTACTCAGAGGATCGAGCTCCCTTGGGACCCCAAAAGGGCTATGGCTTGATTTTGCGTGCGCACGCCCAGCTTCTTCTTGGCATTCTCCAAATGGAATGCGATGGTGCGCGGCTTAATGCCCAAGATGCGGCCGGTTACCCAGGCCGAATTGCCGCGCGCTGCCGACCGCAGGCACATATATTCGCGCGATGTCAGCAAGATCCCATCCACGGTTCGATCGCCCGGCAGTTTGCGGCGAACGCAGCGATGAAAGCAGGTGGCCATCAGCTGAAGAGCTTGTTCGTACCGCTCGATGACCCGAAGAAATACTGGACGAGGCTCATCGGCGGCGAACGTAACCGCGGCAGTGCGGCCTCGTAGATCGACGATTGGGATCGTCAATCCGCAGCGGATGCTGAATCGGGCCGCCTCATCAAATAGCTGCTGTTGAGCCGGCGACATCTTACCGCCCCACAAATCCGATCCCCATTGAAACGGGCGGCCGCCATTTCGAGCACGCAAGATGACAGGATCGAGCTTCTCATACTGATTTTCCAGATACTGCATGGCCCAGCGAGGTGGGTAATTCGAAATTAGCCTTGGCTTGCCGGAAGGCAGTGATGGCAAAGACAGGTACGCAAAAGAGAGTAGGTCAAATCTTGCCGCCGCCTCAGCCAAGGCTTCCCGGAAATCTGCTTCATCGACACTCTGTGACAGTCTTTCAAGGAATGTCTCGAAAACAAGTGGCATGTCCCTCGTCATAGTCGCGCTCGCTTCTTCCTCTTTCTGCACGCCTCCCGGCCGCCGCGTGCATGGCCGGACAACTGTCATTGACTTCGCAGGCGTCTCGGAGCTGATCAGCAGATATGGCCACACTGGGTTTGAGGTGTGAGAATTCACCGCCGCGATTGTTCTGCTGCAATCGATGATTGAGGACGATATCTTCGGCGTGGCCGCTCCGTTGAATGGTGGGGATGGCGCGCTGCAATGGTGTAAAGTCGCGTCTAAGTTTCGATCTGCATCCTAATACGCAAATCATCTTTGAACGCCTGATTTCCGGCCGCCCTTAATGATGGTGATGGGGTGAATCAAAAAGGGCGCCCTGCCGGCGGGGAGGTACACCGGCAGGGCGCGCCGCACAAAGGCCCTGGTTGTTGGGGGACAGGACAGTGGCGGCAGAACTGGTCGGTTACAACTTGCGAGTAAAGTGGTCCGGAGCATGCTCAGGATCAGATGTCTTGAATTCAACTATTTGGTTTGCTCGGCGCAACAGAATGCAGTCAAGCCAGCATCACCCAAGGACGGCCCCTGACGCAGCCGGATCTTTACGACTGGTCCGTGCAGAGTTTTCATGGGATGATATGACAGCATTCTGGCACATGGTCACGCCAGTGCTCAATCCCGTCGCCTTTGGAAGATCATACGGCACCCTCAGCCTTCAGCGCGCGATATGTGGCATCGACTGATTTCGCGGTCGCACCGACGATGATGTCGATCTCTTTTCGGGTAATGATCAGAGGTGGCGCATAGCCGAGGATGTCGCCATGCGGCATGGCCCGTCCGATCACACCATTTTCAAACAGAGCAGCTGCAGTGCGCACCCCGACCTGAAGGTCAGGATCGAATGGTATCCTTTGTTTCGGGTCCCGCATCATCTCTACCGCGGATAGGATACCCACTCCGCGAACTTCGCCGACGATGGGATGTCCCGCCAGTTCGGCTTTCATGCGGGCCTGCCAGTACGGTCCGACATCCTTCACATGTTCCAGGATGTTTCTTTCTTTTAGCAGTCGAATATTGGCAAGCGCGGCCGCAGCACAAAGCGTGTGACCGGAATATGTCCATCCATGGCCAAGTGCGCCGTGCTTCTCAGTTCCTTGTTCCAAAACCGACCAGACTCGGTCGCCAATGATCGACCCGGAGATGGGGAGGTAGGCGGAACTCAGCCCCTTGGCGATGGTCACGAAATCCGGACGCATGTTATACAGGTGAGAACCGAACTTCTCGCCGGTCCGCCCGAAGCCGCAGACCACTTCATCAGCGATCAGAAGGATATCGTACTTATCGAGCACCGCTTGAATGGCCGTCCAGTACCCTGTGGGGGGCGGCACAATACCTCCTGTCCCAAGTACCGGCTCTCCGATAAAGGCTGCAACCGTTTCTGGTCCTTCAGCCAGGATCAAGGCTTCAAGCTCATCGGCACAGCGCCGGGAGAAAGCTTCCTCGCTCTCCTCGATGCGCGCCTGGCGGTAGTAGTGTGGCGTGGTGGTATGGCGCACCAAATCCAGAGGCAGGTCGAAGAAATTGTGAAAAAACGGAAGGCCGGTCAGGCTACCGGTGACCAGCCCAGATCCGTGATAGCCGCGATTTCGCGAGATGATCTTTTTCTTTTCGGGCCGGGCGAGGATATTATTATAGTACCAGACCAGCTTGATGTTGGTTTCGTTAGCGTCGGAACCAGAGAGGCCAAAATAGACCCTTCGCATGTTCTGACCGAAATACTCGACCACGGCCTCTGCCAAAAGGGCGACCGGCTCCGTACCTTGGCTGGCATAGACGTGTGCGAACGGCAATTCGTGCGCTTGCCTGGCAATAGCCTCGGCGATCTCCGTGCATCCATAACCCATATTCACGCAGTAGAGGCCTCCGAAACCGTCGAGGCTCCTTCGGCCTTCGGTGTCCCAGATATAAACGCCTTCCGCACCGGCCATGATCCTATTTGGCGTTTCGCCTCGGCTGTGCTTGGCCAGATGCGTAGAAGGATGAAAGACGAAGCTTCTATCCTTCTCCCGGAGTTGCTCGGTTCCCAGATTGCTCAAGCGCATGTCCCTCTCCTCGCGATACAATGGCGGGGGCATTTGGCCGGCCAGCTCATTGGCAAGCAGTATACCGGAAACACCGCTGGAATTTCGCGGGAATGGATGTTTTTTGCAGACGAATTCGCGGAATCGGGATCAGATGCCGTGGAAATCAACTGAGCTGGTGTACCTTTGCCTGGACTGGGCCCGTTTGGACCGGACAGTCGGCTAATGTGGGAGGCTTAGATATACTCAAGCACAGGCGGCTGACGAATATCGACGGATTGAATTGCAGCGGCTGCGGTGGGATCTGACGAATCTTTGGAGTTCAGAAGTGCGGGGCTTGAAGAGCACGTTCGCGACCTCGAGCGGCTTCCCGGCCGCAAGACCATGCAAGTGGAGATCCTCAAGGACGCGCTGGCCGGGTCGGACTCAAAATAAACCGACTTGCGGCGCTTGTTGCAGCCGAGGGACAGTTCCCGATGAAGGCCGTTGCCGAGACCCGCGGTGGCGCGGCCCATCTCCATGACAAGGGTGCGTCGCCCGGTGAAGCCGCGCGGGCCTTACCGCAAACGCGTCCGCGGCTCCAGGACCCACTCTAGAGATTTCTTGCGTATATGTCTGGTCGGGCTCGCCAAGGCTCGACACCGGTGTCTTCACACCAATAGACTTTCCCGTCGCTGAGCCAGAAATGGCTTAGGCATCCTTTGGTTCTCCAAACGGAGGGATGCAACGTTGGCCGGCCCTCCACGCTCACCTCAATGCGCCACCTGGGGTTATGTGGCGCGTGGGTTGGCAATGAAACCACATCGCCACACCCACAGGGACACCTAAAGAGTGCCCAGTATGGTCGGCCTTTATGCACGACGCTTATGAACTGTCCCGGCCGAACCGCGTCATTCGGCGGCGTTTTTTCAACCACATCATTGCGAGCGAAAGATACGTCCGCGAGCGATGCCTCAGAAGGAACTCGGTCCGCCGGTGTTTTTGGACCACGTGGACCGAGAATGATTTCCTCTGCCCACCGTAGGAAACTTAACAACCAAGACCACATGCGAATCAACACAGCTTGCCGAGTGACGGCATACCGAGCCGGTAGCCATTCTCGCGTGCGAGCAATAAACCGTCTGGACCGCAGCAAAAACAACCAGCGTTGTCTTTTGGCATATTGCTGTAAATTACCATGTGCACGAAATCGTACCATATATTGTCGCGGCGAATGTCGCTCGCAAGCCGCCGATAGGGGCGCACCAGATCAAACAAGGTCGCTACGGCCATGTCGGCGGTCGCACTGGTGAAGGGACCTACTCCGGGCGCCCGCTCCCCGCCCCCGATCAGATAATACTCTTCCCGGAGCGTCTCTGGATCCAGCTCCGCCAGCTCCGGACGCGCCTTCAGTGCACTCTCGTAATCGAGCTTTTCCTCGGTGACGACGCCTTGGCATCTTAAGCACCCACCAGATTCGGGAAGAACTGTGCTAACCCGCCCTCTATGATCACGTAGGTACGGCTGACGGTCCTGGTCAAGACCAATATTGCCTGTGAGCCCGCAGTCGATGAGTCCTTGGCAGTAATAGTAAACCGCCTGATTGAGAATTTCTCTCCCAGCGACATCATCAGTACAACCGAACACCAAGTCGGCGCTGGAAATGGCATCGACCGCTTCTGGAGACTCGTTCACATACCCCTCAATGGCAACGACAGTCACTCTCAGGCCCAGATCCCGAACATATCGGGCTAACGTAGCAGCTTTGCTCTCGCCTACATCGCAGCGGCGATATCCGCGAACGCGGTTGAGATTGCTAGCTTCGAGCAAATCGCCGTCTACAATGATGAGTTCGCCTACACCCGCGCGAGCGATAAGTGTGGCGACTGAAGACCCTGTTCCCCCTCCTCCGACGATTGCTACGCGCAACGATCTGAGCTTCTCGTTGAATGGTTCGCCAAATGCAGCTTCTTGTCGCTTTAGCACTTCCGATGGTGCAGCATCGACCTTCTTGCCGATGTGAACTGACAGCTGCGTCCCGAGCACACACACATGCCGGACGTCAGCCACTCCGTGAGGGGCCGCACCCGTCCGAACTCTGGCACGCCAATGTCCGTCGGCCAAAATCATCGCGACAAGTGATACCTCAGGGCCATTGCAGCCAGCGTATCCCCTCAGAATGCTTTGTTCGTTCTGATCATCCTTCGTCGAGAAATCCAGAGCGCCCCTTGGGTGACTGTGGACAAACCCCAGCTCAAGCCGCTCCTGCTCGCAGCGAAAGTAGATATCTTGGAACTTGCGGAGATTGATGCGCAAGTGCACCGGGGAGCTGTCCAGCACCCAGTCGCCATCCATCTCAATCGCGTCAACGGCCACAAAACGCGTTGACGGCGGCAGACCCAGTACGGTTCTCTCAATTTTGCGGAAGAGGACGAGCGCGCCCCGCTCGTCACGGTCGGGGTGCCCGGTCAACCAGCTCTTGAGCCTATCGTCGAGGGAACCGATAATCGAAATCCGATATCCGTTCATGAACGCCTCGCGTCCGGGTACTTAAACGCCCATGAGATCCGGTCCATAATTGTCTGGACGTCGTCGACCTTTGGCTTCCAGGCATTTTTATGCCAGTGTCTGGACCACCGGCAAAACACTGTCGCCTTGTGCGTACGCGAATCCTCATTGGAACCAGGTCCGCCAGTATTTGGTATTGGCTTGCCGTCAGCCCGGTGAAGTCGTGGGTGAACCCAGAACATGTCCCCACCCGAGCTATTGTAATTCTGCGGAATCTCATACAACACATCGACAGCGTTTGCAGATTTTGCATCTGCCAGGTAAACCCCTTTCGGCAGCGGAAATCTTTTGAATATTAGGAAACGGGCGCCCTCCTCTTCTTCAAAATTGACGCCGGCTTTGTGGAGTGTCTCGTAATCAGAATCGAACAACAGGGGCATTATTCAATTCCGGCTTCGGAACTTGCATCCTGCGCGTAGAACTTTTCGATCCCCGGTGGCAGCAAGTCGATCGGGTCCTCGTGCCCAACTAACTGGCCAGGCTGGCCTGGCCTTTTCACATAAAGGTCCATGCTATCCGGTATGCCAGGGCCTACGCCTCGCACCTCGGCGCCGGTTATGAACCGGTTGTCCCAATCGTAATTTTCGTTTTCGATTTTGAACTTGAACTTCTCTTTGGCAGCCATGGATCCGTCTCTCGCAGTTGCTTGGTTTCAAGATATCTCAGGCGCGCACATCCCTCTTCTCCCGTTGATTACGGGCAGGCTCGACCAGTTGCCTCTTATACGGGAAGCGCTCCTTCGGGTTTCACGGGAATGCGCGTGTTTCGCCACGGAATTCGCGGAATGGAGGTCCAAACCCGCGGAATCAGGCCTGGGCGTCTACCGCTGTCTTAGTGAGGACAAGGGGATCGGTGCATTCGATTTCACAGGTTTGGTCACCACAAGGCTGTAATATTGATCAATCCCCAGCCCTGCCTGCAGCAGCCCCTCCATAAAATCTTGATAGGTAGCCATGGAAAGTGTTGCGACGCGCATCAGATAATCGATCCTTCCCCCAATTGCCCAGCAATCCAAGATTTCGGGAAAATCTTGGATCGCGACCTCGAAGTGTCTTTGGTCCTCAAGGCGATGACGGTCCAGCACGACCTCCACCATTACAAAGACCATGCCGCCAATGAGGGCTGGACTGAGCCGTGCGTAGAATCCCTCAATAATTCCTTCGGCCTCGAGTGCACGGAGACGTTCCGAGCAAGCCGACGCCGAAAGATGGACGCGCTTCGCAAGCTCGCTTTTTGAAATCCTACCGTCTGACTGAATCGCTGAAAGAATGCGGATATCCCAGGCGTCCAGGCGCAGAGGATTGGGTTTTGCCTTCATGACTTCAGCTCTTATGCCGTTGCCGACACTGGAATTGGGTTGGAACGACCGGCTCTTGGTCACGAAGGGTTCAAACGCCGATGTTGCGTGCGATGCTGTCCGCAGCCATGCGCTTTCGCCACTCAAGAGGTCCGGAATCATGAATGGAGTTTCCCTCGACATCGACAGCTGCGATGACAGGCATGTCCTTCACCTCGAATTCATAGACAGCTTCCATGCCAAGGTCTTCGAAGGCCACAAGCCGCGCTGACTTAATTGATTTTGAGATCAGGTAGGCAGCCCCTCCCACCGCGATGAGATACGGCGTTTTGTATCTTGCAATCGACTGTATTGCCGCCCGCCCTCTCTCCGCTTTGCCCACCATCGCGAAAAGCCCGGTTTCGGCTAGTACCTTTTCCGTAAAATCGTCCATTCGGCTGGAGGTCGTTGGCCCAGCCGGTCCGACGACTTCATCTCCCACCGCGCGGACGGGTCCAACGTAGTAGATAACGCGTCCCTGCAGATCGAACGGAAGCGGCTTGCCGGCGTCGATCAACTCGACGATCCGCTTGTGGGCTGCGTCACGGCCCGTCAGCATCGTTCCGGATAAAAGGAGGGTTTCCCCGCAGCGCCACGATGCTGTCTCTTCCTTCGCCAGCGTATCAAGATTGATCCTGCGTACGCCGGCTGGCCTCAATTCGTCCGTTCCAATTTCGGGCCATTCGCTCAGATCGGGCGGCTGGAGTCGGATGGGTCCATAGCCGTCCAAAGTAAACTTCAGGTGCCGGTTGGCGGCACATTGCGGGATGAGGGCAACGGGCTTGGACGCCGCATGAGTAGGATAGGTCGCAACCTTGACGTCAACGACTGTCGTCAGACCACCAAGGCCTTGGGCCCCAATACCAAGCGCGTTGATCCGCTCATAAAGCTCAATCCGCAGCCCCTCCTCTGGGCTGGACGCTCCCCTGGCAATCAGTTCCACCATATCGATGGGCTCGTTCATGGCCTCTTTGGCCAGCAGCATCGCCTTTTCAGCGCTACCACCGACGCCAACAGAGATCAGGCCGGGGGGGCACCATCCGCTGCCGAGGGTCGCCACCGTGTCGACCACCCAATCGGCAACGGATGCGCTTGGGTTCAGAGTGGTGAAACGGGCCTTGTTCTCCGAACCGCCGCCTTTTGCCGCAATGGTGATCTCAATCTTGTTACCTTGCACAAGGTCAACGTGGACGACTGCCGGCGTGTTGTCACGGGTGTTCATCCGTCGGGCAAGCGGATCGGCAACAATTGATGCCCGAAGCGGATTGTCCGGGTCGAGATATGCCTGACGGACACCGTCATTCACGAGGTCTGCGAAACTGGCTGCTGAGTTGATGCGGACGTCCATACCGACCTTGGCGAAGCACACCACAAGACCGGTGTCCTGGCACATCGGCCGCCGTCCGAAGGCCGCCATGCGGGAATTAGCCAGGATCTGTCCGATGGCATTCTTCGCCGCTCGACTCTGTTCACTCACGTAGGCCTGCGAAAGAGACCGGATGTAATCTGGAGGATGGTAATACGAGATGTACTGAAGGGCGTCGGCAACGCTCCTTGTGATATCCTTGCCGGCGATGGTCCGTGTTCTACTTCCCACCGATTTCATCCAAATGAGCTGAGACCGTTGACCATTTTGAGGATTTGGAAGCTTCGCACCCCCTGTTCGCCGCCTTCATATCCGTAGCCACTCTGCTTGACTCCCCCATAGGGCGCGTCTGCCGAGACCCCTTTCAGGTAATTCACACTGACAGCGCCTGCCGAAAGGCCATTAATCAGCTTTCGCTGCGTATTGGCAGCGTCCGTGAAGAAATAAGCGGCCAAGCCATAATCGGTGGCGTTGGCCTCCTCAATCGCCTCCTCGAGCGCATCGAACGGCGCCACAGTGAGGATCGGTCCGAACGGCTCTTCATGAAGCACTCTCGCTTCCTTCGGTACGGCCGTCAGGATGGTTGGCGGCCAGTAAAAGCCCGGTCGGTCAAGGCGGGCGCCACCGGTTTGGATGCGGGCGCCTCGTTCGACCGCATCCTTGGTCAGGCGCTGCATTGCTTCTATTCGCCGGGCGTTCGCCATCGGACCCATGTCCGTTGCAGCGTCGTCTGGTAGGCCGATCCTGATCTTGCGGACCGCCTCCGTCATCCGGGACAGAAATTCCTCATAGAGGGACCGCGCGACAAGAATCCTGCTGGGCGCATTGCAGCTCTGGCCCGCGCACTCGAACTTGTATTCCGAAATAGCCGGTACGGCCTTTGCCAGGTCGGCATCCTCGCACACAATAACCGGGGAGTGCCCACCGAGTTCGAGGATGCAGCGCTGCAAATTATTCGCCGCGAGCATGGCCAGCTGTTTTCCAACAGCGGTTGAACCGGTGAAAGTTAAAACCTTCACGATTGGCGAACTGAGCAAATGCCGCGATATATGCACCGGCACACCGAAGACCAGATTGACCACGCCGTCCGGAACGCCTGCTTGGCGCAACGATTCAACAATATGGACTGCCACGCTCGGTGTCTCTTCAGCCCCTTTGAGGATCACCGGGCAGCCTGCCGCAAGCGCAGGGGCGAGCTTGCGGGCGATGAGAACGGCCGGATAGTTCCAAGGGGTAAAGGCAGCAACGACGCCAAGGGGCTCCGGGACGACCATCCGGTTCGGACCCATCGGAATCGGGGTCGACAGCTCCTCGGCATGTCTGCCGTTCCATTCCAGCGTTTCGACAGCGCGCACATACTCACCTGTCGCTTCGGCAATCGTCTTTCCCTGTTCGGCCGACAGGTCCCTGGCCGCGGCTCCAGCCCTCTCTGCTAGAATCCTGGCGGCTGCTACGAGGATCTCGCCACGATGTTTGGCTGGCCGCGAGGACCACGCCTTGCGGCTCCGTTCTGTCGAAGCGAGAGCCTCATCCAAATCCGACACGGTCGCCGAGGCCACCGAAGCAAATACCTTCTCCGTCGCCGGATTAACCACCGGCAATGTGGCTCTGCTACCGCCGGCTCGCCATTTGCCGTTGATAAAGAGGTGGTGGCTCCTAGCGTCGGACATCGCGCGCTCCACTTAGTGAAATATTCATGCCATACAAGCGCCGTTCGATGTCAAAAACACTGAACTCGCTTGAGCCAGTTTCATCGCGATGGTCGCGGAGGGTCAAATATCGATTAGTGCCGAAATCCATCTGGAATCCAGATCGATCTGATGTTGATGGCGGGAAGCGGTCATGTCCCAGCTTCGTAGTTGAACGGTTATCAGGTCGGCTCAGCAGCCACTGCAGCCCAGCCGCGGCTCTCAATCAGTTCTCTGGCCACATTGGTGATGAGCTTACGTACCGCGCAAACGGATGCAGAACGCTCATCTTTCGGATTCACAGCAAGCACGACGGATCGGGTAATCGCCGGATCAACGATCTTGACGGTCCGGACCAGCCCTTGAGAGGCTTCTTTCTGAACCGCGGACGGAGCGAGAATAGAATAAGCCTTTCCGTCTATAACCATGTTGATGATCGTTGAGAGCGAGTCCACTTCAAACTTGACGTCCAGCGCGCAACCGTGTTGTGCGACGACGTCAGCGACTGAACGTCTGACGTTATTGCTGCGCATGGGGACCGCGAGCGGGAATGCATGCAGGTCAGCAAGAGATATAGCATCTTCGAAGGGTGGCTCACCGGACGGAACCACCAGACAAAGGTTTTCGCGCGCTAGCACCGTCATCCGCCCTACACTGTCCGCGGTGCGGTAGAGAACCGCCAGATTGAAGCGTCCAGCAGCCATCCACTCCTCTAGCGGTCCAGTCATACCCTCCACCATTTTGAGGGACACCTTGGGCAATTCGTTCCTCACTGCCTCAAGCAGCGGCCCGCTCAGAACGCGAGCCGCTCCAGATGGAATGCCCATAGTTACCTCCCCGGCAGGGGAAGAAGCTGTGTTGGTCAATTCCACCTCAGTAAGTCGAATTTCTTTGAGGATCGCCCGTGCCCGCTCGAGCAATTTGGCTCCTGACGCTGTGACGCTCACGCCAGTCCTGTCACGTATCAGCAGCTGAGTCCCGAAGCCTTCCTCCAGTTGACGCACATGCAGGCTTAGCGCGCTTTGGGCGACATTAAGGAAGCCCGCGGCTTTCGTGAAACTGCCTGCTTCGACCACGCCGACGAAGTATCTTAATTGTCTGATTTCCACGGGTACTCTTCCGAGGGCGAACTCCAATTTCGGCAATCTATCTCGAAATGCGATGGCGCGACAGCAATAATTGTGCCACGGCGCACCCAGTCGGCTCTAAATCAGCCGCACAAGACTCAAACGTCCAAGTCGGTGTCCGGACCCGCGGCGGCAATTTCTTGGGCCCTTCGAATCACCGGCGGATCGACCATCTTTCCCTCGAAGGCGAAAGCGCCTCGACCCTGCCCTGCCGCATCTTTTTGCGCCGCGAGAACACGACGGGCCCACTCGAGCTCCTGTGCGCTCGGCGAAAAGGCCTCATTGAAAATGGCCACTTGTGCCGGATGGATCGCCAAAGCTCCGGCAAAGCCAAGCCGCCGCGCATGCGCCGCGGCTTCACGAAGTTTATAGGTGTCCGAGAACTCGCCCATGCTTCCAATAAAGCCCAAAGGGAGCAATCCGGCCGCACGGGCAGCGAACAGCACGGCAAGGCTCGGGGCCAGGAGCAGATCAAATCCCGGGACGCCGCCAACAGCGGCACTGAAGTCTTCAGGACCAAGCGCCATTGCGACCATCCTTGGATGCGCCGACGCAATGGTCGCGAGCTTTCGCAAAGCGCCAGGCGTCTCGATCTGGGCGAGGAAACGTATGCGTCCCACGGGAAGATTTCTTTCCCGTTCAAGTTCCGAAACCGCATTGGCGATCTCTAAAACCCACTCTGCCGAATCCGTCTTGGGGAGAACCAATGCATCGACACCGGCCACCACAGCTGCATCGAGATCGGCCGCCAAGACGCGCAAACCTCGGTTCACGCGGACCAAAACCGATGCGCCCTTACTGCCCACCTTTGCCACAGATTCAGGAAGCTGCCGCCGTGCCTCGCCTTTTTGCTCCTGCGGAACGGAATCCTCGAGATCGAGAATGAGGCCATCAGCACCCCGCTGATGGGCCGTTGCCACAAAACGCGCAACGTGAGCGGGAACAAAGAGTAGGGATCTCCAGCGCGGTACGGGAAGCGAGCTTTCGGCGGCTGGACGGTTGTCCTTGATCATGGACTCGCCTCGCGGATATTAGCGAGAGCGATGCCAGTGAGGTTGCCGGCCGGCTGCCGGTGCTTTGCCCGGAGCAAGCACGGACTCCCGAGTGCGTCGCTCCCGACAAGCGGCGCGGTCATGCTGACACAGCTCTTTCGTGCAAACGCGCTGAAACCTCCTTGCGGACGCTCTCCGTGTGGGCGCCAAGAGCTGGAACTGGACGCAGCGACGGGTGCTCAGAGTTGAAGGTTGCGGCCGGCGCTATCGTCTCCACAGTTCCTTCAGGTGTGCCAATTCCAACCCTGCGAACATGGGGATGTTTTGAAATATCCGCGACTTCATTCAGTCGCCCATATGCCAAACCGGCCGCTTCAAGCTCCTGCATCGCTTCGTGGCAGGACAATTCGGAAAACCGCCTTTCAATAATCTCGTCAAGTTGGGCACGGTGTCCGAGCCGCTCCATATTGTCTGCAAAAGTAGGTGCGCGTGTAAGCGACGGCTGCTTCAGGAATTTCTCGCAGAAATTCACCCACTCGCGGTCGTTCTGAACCGAAAAAATGACTTCCTTGTCATCGGCACAACGATAGGCGCCATACGGAGCCAGCGACGGGTGTTTCACGCCGGCGCGTACTGTGTGATAGCCGCTGTAGTCGTTCTGCAGAACCGGCACGTTCATCCAATCGGCGACGGAATCGAACAGTGACACCTGAATGCTTGTCCCTTCGCCAGTGACCTCACGGTGATACAGCGCCTGAAGAATGGCGCTATGCGCGGTCATGCCCGCCGAGATGTCGCAAACAGAGACCCCTACACGCGCTGGTCCTTGCTGGTTGCCCGTGATCGCGCATAGACCTGTTTCAGCCTGGACGATGAGATCATATGCCTTCAAATGGGAATATGGCCCTGTGTCCCCGAAACCAGAGATATCGCAGGTGATCAGCCGCGGAAAACGTCGGCGGAGATCGGCAGATCCAAAACCGAGTTTTTCGGTACTGCCCGGTTTCAGATTCTGAATAAAGACGTCCGAACCGGTAATAAGCGCGTCCAGGACTGCGCGGTCCGCTTCCAACTTCAGGTCCAGACAGACCGACTCCTTGCCCCGATTGAGCCAGACGAAGTAAGCACTCTGTCCCTGGACCAACTTGTCGTAGTTTCGGGCAAAATCACCTTCGGGCCTCTCGATCTTGATGACCCGGGCGCCCGCGTCTGCAAGGCGTGACGATGCGTAGGGTGCGGCCACGGCCTGCTCGACCGCTACGACGGTGATCCCCTCAAGAGAGTTCTGCATGCGACACCGTGCTTTTCATCCAACGTTTTCGTTTTGATTCCGACGCCTCAGGACCGCCAGCAACCGGTTCTGTTCATTCCCGACAATTGAGAATGCCTCGTCGACACCCATTCCCGGCTTTGCAAGCATCATGTCGGCCTGGGTTGCCACCGATACGTGGACCGAACCCTGGGCGGAGAGATCTGTCTCGGTACAGCTCCCGCCGACATACGCTCCGACCCCATTTTCCTTGCAAAGGAGAACGGCCCGAGCCGTGTCGGCCATGGAGCCGACATCGGGCGTCTTTATCTGAACAAGGTGCGCGGCCTTCGCTTCAGCAAAGAGCAGAATATCCTCAAGCGTATTGCATCTCTCATCGACGACAACGCGGGCGCCCGATCCCCGGTCATCCAGGATCGATACGATCCGGGCATATTTCTCAATTTGAGCTTGCGTGGAACCATAATCCGCCGGCGACTCGATATTGAGCGTGAAATCCGGAACGGTTTCTGCAACCTTGCAGATAAAGTCGGCAACGCGTCGCGGCTCCAGGCCGATTTCCTGGCCGATCCAGCCATACACATCGAAATGCAAGACCGGATGATAACCTGCGTGGCCGATTTCACCTGTCCGAGTTGCAACCCATTTGACGAATTCCATGAAGGTCTGACCGTCGACGCCGAATTTCTGGCGCGAGTTGATCAATCCGTGCGGAAGAACATCCACGCCCTTCAAAATCATCTTGTCAACATTGATTTCGCGAGCATCTCCGCTCTGGCAGTAAATCGGAACCCTACGTGTCGGTAGAGGCAGATCAAATTCATTGCATATGATCTCCGCCATCGTCGTATGATGAAGATGGGCGGCCGCGCGAAGGAGAGCTTGGCTGACGCCATACTGAATCGCGAGTGGCAACGGCTTATGTTCGTAGGGTTCGAAAACCTTCGCACAGGCATCCAGATAAAGAGATGCATCGACATCGAGAAGCCGCGGGACCACGACCCGCCACGACAAATCGGAGATTTGATTCGGATCGAAGAGCGGATCGCGTCCGCCGGCACCAGAGTACTGGACGTTCATCATGTCGCCCCAAACGACGGTGTCGTCGGCAAGGACAAGCCCGACGCTGAGCGATGATGCTGGAATGCGAATCGACTTGAACCCAGGCGTTGTCGGTACGCCGACATAGATGAAACCATCCTGGACGGCGCCGGACCTGATGGCAGCTTGATCATCATAGAAGAATGCACCGTTGCCAGGCGCAAGGACCACGTCTTTGATCTGCAATTCAGTCACCCGATTCATTCTGAGGGGATAAAATTCGTTACGCTGCTGGCCGGCGGGGCGCTGGCCGGTCGGCATTTGATCTTAGATCTTCTGCGGTCGCGCGACGATTGCTACCTCTTCGTTGACGTGCACATGCCTGCCCGATCGGATGGCTAAGACGATGGATGTTCCAGGCGCGCGGATACCAATGGGCTTAGCGGACAGCGAATCCATCGGATGCAGGATTCCTATGAGAGCTCCCTGCTTCACTTCGTCCAACACCGAGCAGCGAGGTTCGAAGATACCGGTTGCAGGCGATTTCAACTCGTCGGACGGACGAGTTTCAAGTATTTGACCGGATTTCTTTTCAAGGAATGTTGGATATTCGGCTTTGCCCTCGACCAACCCGAGCGCGATGAGCGCGTTACGCACTCCAGCCTCGAAGATCGCGAGATTATCCGCACCTACCGTGCCGCCACCAAATTCAGTGCAAACAAATACCTTGCCCTGGTTTTGGGCCAGGATATCGAACATTCCAACCGTGTCGTTATATTCCCAGACCAAAGTCACGGGCAATTTGAACGCTTCCGCCATTCTCACCGTCCTGGCCATGAGATCGCGATCGGCAATCGGATGCGTCGTGGCGGCCGGTGGAAAATCCCACGCTGGTCCGAAGCTGTGCAGATCAAATATCGTGTCGGCCATTGGCAACAATACGCGGGACACCGCATCAGCGATTCGTTCGGTCACTGACCCGTCGCCGCGGCCCGGAAACACGCGATTGAGATTCAACCCGTCGAGCGGAGTATTGCGGCTCCATGCCTGCACGGCCAATGGATTGAGCACCGGTAGGACGATAACCCTTCCACAGGTTTGCGCTTCTGGCAGCCACTCAATAAGCCGTCGCGCGACAAGTGGCCCCTCCAGTTCATTGCCATGGTTTCCGCCGGTGACAAGGAGGCGCGGTCCCTCACCTTTATTGAGACTGAAGATCGGAAGCGAAAGCTCTCCGGAGTCGGCGCCTCCCGGGACAACAAGATGCCCCCTGCTCACGCCGGGCGTCTCGAGATCAAACGTAAGATGTGGTGCTTCGCTCATTGTTCAACCTATTGCGAGTATTCAGGCGATCTGGCAGCCGGGTTCGGTTGCCGTTATGCATTTGCATTTTCCCGCGCTCGAAGTATGCGCCACACGATCGTCAATTCGCCAATATAATGTCCGGCACGGTGCCATCGCGCTTTTAGATGGAGGCCGCTTAGCTGGGACCACGGCTAGTCGATGTCCAAAAAAGAGAAAACGGGAGCGGTGAACCGTTGATACCTGTGCCTACAAAGGACTGCCATCGTGTCTGGCCACGAGGCGGGTTCTTGTAGGGCTTCTGCAGATTCTAAAGCACCACCGAGCCTGCCACGTCCTCTATTTCAGCAGATGTAAATGCCCAATCAGATGCGGCAACTTGGTCGAGCCCTCAGCGCGCCGGGGTCAATCTGATCACTCCAACATCGTTTTCGATGTTGATCTCGGTCCCGAACGGCTCGGATAAAATCCGTAGGCGCTCTAGGATGGCCTTGGCTTGAGGTGCCGAGGCGAACTGAGGGATTCCCCGGTCGGCAAACCGTTTGGAGTGGCCGAGTTCGATGGGATATAGCCGCAATTCGGCAAGTTGGTTCCGCTCGAAACGGCTTACCGTGACAATGCTTTCATAGAAGATCGGGTCTGTGAACCCTTTTGCCATCTCGGCGACCTTCACCTCCGCATCAGTATGGACGCGCGGGTCCTTAGCATATTCGTCAAACATGTCGGCGCCGGTCGGGGTCCCAAGGTCGTCCTCGAAGAAATTACCCAGGCTATAGAAAATCGGCCGGCCCCGATAGATTTCGATGCCTCGCAGCAGATGGGGCCCGTGTCCAACGTACGCGTCCGCTCCGGCGTCGATCATTTTGCGCGCAAAGGATTGCTCGTAATCTGGCGGTTCTTGGCTCAAATTACCAGGCTCGTGGCAGTGGTTGGTGACAATGCAGAAGTCAGAGAACTGCTTGCCGCGGCGAACGTTCCGCAGGATGTCGGCGACATCGCGCGAGTCGGGTTCATAGCTGTATCCCGCCTTGTCGCCCGCCTTGAAGGTCACTCCAGCGATCACGACGCATGTTGGCTCACATTCGGATTGGTAATAAACGGGCAATCCATCGCGCACTTGCCTTAGATTTTTCAGCATATCCGACGGGACCACGATGTTTTGCGCCAAGCGAAGCGGGTTGAGGCCGGGTCTACCAGGGGCCTCGCCAGCGGGATCGCACGCACGAAACATTGGCGCAAATGTTGTGGCCAACGACACCAACCCCACGCGACCGCGTGCCGTTTCGAAGAAACGCGCAGCACCAGCTTGTGCAAGGTTCTCGCCCGTCCCCGCATGGACAACACCGCTCTCATCGAGCACCCGGCTCGTCTCGCGCATGCCTTCAATGCCCCAGTCAAGAGTATGGTTGTTCGCGCGGCCCACGATGTCGAACCCCATCGCCTTCAAGTCGGGTCCGACCTCCGGCAAGCTGAGGTGATACGCGCCGCCGTATTCAGCCTGGGGATATCCCTTGAAAGATCTGCTGTCAAAGATGTTGACTTCCAGATTGCCAAAAGTGACATCAGCATCCTGAAGGATTTTGACGATAGCGCCGAAGCCGGGATCTTGAGATTTTGTCACCGCTCGAGACACGATTAGGTCGCCGACTGCTACCATCGTGAAGCCATCTTCAACGTTCGTTTGAATTGAACCAACCGTATCGTAGTTGCCGTCCTGCTGGACCAGATGAGAACTGCTCACGTGTGAATTTTCTTCCATAGTCCTTCTTCTCTTCTTTTCGCTACATTGGATTGGGTGGTCATGTCAGCGGCGCTCTCGAGATGTTCGAGCGGCGAAAGTTTCTGACATAACCATCGGATCGAGCGAATGATCCCCCGGCACAGGCATTAGATGGAGGATGTCTTGCAGCGGAGCGCGCACATGACAAGCCACGACCCGCCCATCTCCCATAGGCACCAAAGCCGGGACTTCGACACGGCAACGTTCGACCGCGAGCGGGCAGCGCGGATGAAACGCGCACCCGCTAGGCGGATGAATGGGACTTGGCACCTCACCCTCGACGGGCGCCTCCAGCCGAACGCGTGTCGGATCCGGGACCGGTGCTGCCGCGATCAGAGCCTCGGTGTAGGGATGGACCGGCTTGGCAAAGAGCGCCTCGCACGGCGCAAGCTCCACGAGCCGCCCGAGATACATGACCGCGACGCTGTGGCCGATATGCTCCACGACGCCAAGGTCATGTGAGATGAAGACAAAGGCGATGCCCATCTGCTGCTGGAGATCCAGGAGCAGGTTCAGGATCTGTGCCTGCACGGAGACGTCGAGGGCAGACACCGCTTCGTCGGCGATGATGAGAGAGGGGTTGAGCGACAGGGCGCGTGCAATGCCGAGCCGCTGACGCTGACCGCCCGACAATTCGGACGGAAGCCTGTGCATCATCTCGCGCGACATTCCGACTTTTCGGAGTAGATCCGCAGCGAGTGCGTTGCGCTGCCTTCGGCTGAGGCGCTCGAAATTCTCGACGGGTTCCGTGATGATCTGTCCGGCGGTAAGGCGCGGGTTCAGCGACGAGTAAGGATCCTGAAAGACCATCTGCATGCGACGGCGCCAGGCGCGCAGCGCGCCTTTTGTGAGGCCAGCAATATCGGTTCCCTCGATCAGCACGCGTCCGCCGGTCGGCTCGACGAGCCGCATCAGCAGTCGCGCGACTGTGGACTTGCCGCAGCCGGATTCGCCGACGATGCACAGCGTCTCCCCCGCCTCGACGCTGAAGGATACATCCTCCACCGCCCGGATCATCGGAATGCTTTTCTTGAATAGGCCCGAGCCAAGCGGATAATGCTTGGTCAGATTCTCGACTTTCAGCAGAGGACCGTTCATGCGCCCATTACCTCTTCGGCGCGCCAACAAGCTGCGGCCTGGCTCGACCCGACATCACGCAGGATGGGTGTCTTCTCGCGGCAAATATCGATCGCGAAGGGGCAGCGTGGTGCAAAGCTGCAGCCGACAATGGGCTCGCGCAGGTTTGGCACCACGCCGGGTATCTCCGGCAGGCGGTGCTCGCGGCCGCGCCGCCGGTCGGGCACCGATCGCATAAGCCCTTGAGTGTAAGGATGCGCCGGTCGCGCAAACAGGTCGATGACGTTGGCCTGTTCCACGATACGACCGGCATACATCACAATCACGCGCTGGCAGGTCTCGGCGACGACGCCGAGGTCATGTGTGATGAACATCACGGCCGTTCCCGTGCGCTCCTTCAGATCGACGATCAGCCGCAGGATCTGCGCCTGGATGGTGACGTCGAGCGCCGTCGTCGGCTCATCGGCGATCAACAGTTCCGGCGAGCAGGCCAGAGCCATGGCGATCATGGCGCGCTGGCGCATGCCGCCCGACATTTCATGGGGGTAGTTGTTGACGCGACGCTCAGGGTCCGCGATGCGGACGAGACGTAGCATCTCTTCGGCTTTCTTCATGGCCGCCGGGCGGGAAGCCTTGGTGTGGATCTGAACCGCTTCGGCGATCTGGTGCCCGACCGTATAGACCGGGTTTAAGCTCGTCATCGGCTCCTGGAAGATCATGGCGATCCGGTCGCCGCGGATCTTGCGCATCTCCCGATCGGACAGTCCAAGCAGGTCGCGACCCTGGAAGCGGACCTCGCCGCCAACGGTCCTGGCGCCCCGCTTTGGCAACAGGCGAAGGATCGACAGGGCCGTCACGCTCTTCCCGCATCCGGATTCGCCGACGACGCCGAGCGTCTCGCCTTTCTTGACCTGGAAACTGATGCCGCCCAGCGCACGGGTGACGCTGTCTTCGCCAAAGAAATGCGTTTCGAGGTCTCGCACCTCGAGCAGCAGGTCGTTTCCTAGCCTTTGATGCATCTGCGTGTCAGCGCCTCTGCCTGGCGCGGGGATCGAACAGGTCGCGCAGGCCGTCCCCGAGCAGGTTGACGGCAAGGACGGTGACGGCCAGGCAGATACCGGGGGCAAAGATCGTCAACGGCGCGATGGCGAGATAAAGCCGCGAGCTGGCGATCATGTTGCCCCAGCTCGGAATCTCGGGCGGAACGCCTACGCCAAGAAAGCTGAGCCCCGCCTCCGTCAGGATCGCGCTGGCGCAGACAGTAGCGCCCTGCACCATCAGCGCCGGAATAGTGCTGGGCAGGATATGACGCCACAGCACCCTTGTCAGGCGCGCCCCGCCGCACAGCGCGGCCTCAACATAGGGGCGCTCGCGAACCCCCAGCACCACCGACCGGACCAGCCGTGCGACGGCTGGGGTCTCGGGGATCGCGATCGCGACGATCAGGATGCCGAGCCCCGGACCTGTTAGAGAAATGAGCGCAATCGCCAGCAGGATCGTCGGGATCGACATCAGCCCGTCCATGATCCGCATGACGACATTGTCGAAGCTGCGGCTGTAACCAGCGATGACACCGATCAGGAGCCCGATCAGGGAAGCGCTCGCCGCCGACAGCAGCCCGACCAGGAGCGAGATGCGGGCCCCGAAGATCGTTCGCGCAAACACATCCCGCCCGAGATTGTCGCTGCCGAACCACATTTCGGCGGAAGCCGGCTGCAGCCGCTTGAACGGATCCATGTTCCCCGGATCGCCGGCGTAAACCCGCGCCGCCAGCGTCAGGATGATCAGAAGCCCCAGTAGGCCGCCGCCTGTCAGGACGAGCGGATGACGCCTTGCTAGACGCGGAAGATCAGACAGGCGCAGTCGCCTCGCCGGGACATCTTCAACTGGTGCCGACAAAATCGTCATATCAGTACCGTATACGAGGATCGATCAGGGTGTAGGCCAGATCGACCGTGAGGTTGATGAGCACGTATAGACCCGAGGTCACGATCAGCACGCTCTGGATGATCGGATAGTCGCGGTTGCTGATAGCATCGACGACCAGCCGGCCGATGCCGGGTATGTTGAACACCGTTTCGGTGAGGACCACGCCGCCGATCAGATAGGCGAAGCTGATGCCGATCACCGTCAGGATCGGGACGCCGGCATTCTTGAGGGCGTGGTGGATAAGCATGGCATAGGACGAAGCGCCCTTGGCGGCCGCCGTTCGTATGTAGTCTTCCGACAGCACCTCAAGCATGCTCGCCCGCGTCACCCGGGCGATGAACGCAATGAAGCCAAGACTTAACGCCACGGTGGGCAGCACCAGATGCACGAACCACGGCCCGAGGCCACTCTCGATCGGCAGGTAGCCCTGAACCGGCAGCCAATGTGTTCTGATGGCGAAGAAATATATCAGAAAATAGCCGATGACAAAGACCGGGACCGAATAGCCAAATGCCGAGAAGACCGCGAGCAGGCGGTCGATGAGCCCGCCGGTTCGCCACGCGGCAAGAATGCCGAATGAGACTCCGACCGTCACCGAAAGGATCATCGTCAGCATCGACAGCGAAAGGGTCGGCTCAAGCCGCTGCGACATCAGATCGAGAACGGGTCGGCCCGCAAAGATCGAGGTGCCGAAATCGCCGCCCAGCATGTCGCGCACCCAATGCATGAACTGAACCGGCATGGGATCGTTCAGGCCGAGCTTTTCGCGGATGCCGGCGATCATGTCGGCCGTCGCCGACTTGCCGGCGATGATCGCTGCCGGGTCGCCGGGCGCCATCCTGAGCAGCAGAAAGACGAAGATCCCGACCATCACCATGACAGCGATCGCCGAAACCAATCTGCGCAGGATGTAGGCCGCCATTAGGCGGAGGCTTTCCGCATGTTCCACATGGGGACTATCTGCGGCATGCCGATGAGATCTGTGAGTGACTTGCGGTGCGCGACCGGCGAGACATATGTTCCCAACCTCACGTCGCCGACAAAGTCCCACCAGATTGGTTGCATCTTGCGGGCCAGTGCCTTTCGCTCATCGAGCGTTGCGACATCTGCCCATTTGGCCCGCAGCGCCTCATACTCATCGTTCTTCGGCCAGCCGTACCAAGCGTCGTCTCCATTCGCGAGGAGAAGGGGGCTGGCGAGCGGATTACCTAGCGAATAATCGAATTCGGCCGTGATAAACATACTCCAGCCGCCGTTCTCAACGGGGTCCTTTTTCGCTCGGCGCGCGGTCAGTCCGCCCCAATCCATAGGCGCAAGCTCGGCATTGATGCCGATCTTGCGCAGTTCAGCTGCCAGAAACTGCGAGGCATTGTCGGACTCGCGCCAGTCGGTCGGATCGAGAATGACCACCTTCTCGCCGGCGTATCCAGCCTCCTTGAATAGCTGCTTGGCTTTTTCCGGGTCACCACCCTTCTTGTACCATCCCGTGTCCTCCTCGTTGGACACGAGCGTATCCTTGCCGAATATCGAAGTGACGGTGTCGACGTATTTTGGGTCTGGGTACATGATCCGCATGAACGCTTCCTGATCAATGAGGTGAAGCACCCCTTGGCGCGCCTTGATGTTATTGAACGGCGGATGCAGGAAGTTCATGCGAAGCACCACGTCCCAGCCCTGCTTGTCCAGAACCTGAAGTGCAAGATTGAGATCGCCCTCGATCACCGAGAACAGATCGGCTGGTGGCGACTCTACGTAATCGACCTCGCCTGCTTGCAAAGCCGCCATTGCCGTCTGCTGGTCAGCGATAACATCCCAGATGACGCGATCGACATTGACGACCTTCCCCCCGGCCAATCCCTCGGTCGGCTCCTTGCGTGGAACGTATTTTTCATTGCGATCATAGGTGATGCTCGCGCCTGGCTTGGCAAGAGCTTCATTGAACCTGAACGGGCCCGATCCGATATTCGTGGTCACCTGCTCCGTCGCGGGGCGATTCGCATCCTTCTCGCGCATTATGAAAAGGCATGGCGGCGTAAGGTCTGCCAGGATATCGATCAAAATCCCAAGCGATTCCTTGAGCGCGATCGTGAAGGTCTTCCCGTCCTTCGTCGAGATATCGCTGGCGCGAGCCATGATCAGCTGGCCGCCGGGATGCACCTGGCCCCAGCGACGGATCGAGGCCACACAATCCGCCGCGGTCACGGGGGTGCCGTCGTGCCAGCTGAGCCCCTCCCGCAATTCGAATGTATAAGTCTTCTTGTCGTCTGAAACGCCCCATTTCCCTACCATTTGCGGCCGCGGCATAAACTTGGAGTCGAGCGAGAACAGCGTGTCGTAAATCGCCGCCCCGTGGTCGGCGGTGATGTTCGTCGCCGTCCAGATCGGGTCAAACACACGCAGGTCGCCCTTCACCATATGCACCGTCCGCGCTGAGGCTGGCGATGTCTGCGCCCGCAGGACCGAAGGGATTGATAAAGCCGTTCCGGTGACCAAGCCCACTTTAATTAGGTCGCGTCGAGAGACTGTCATGTTCCAGTTCCCCTTAAATTAGTGGCGAGGCGGATCCGCGCCTGTGGGCAAATCTCGGAAAGTCTGACGTTCCCAATTGCAGGCTCTTATGACGACTTTCCGCCTACCAATCAGCATCACTCGCAAGCGGTCGTCAAATGCAGTTTGTATATGTCGTCATCTAAAAGCGAGATGGATAGCTGTCGAACGCAGCGCCGATCTGCGAAGCGGCACGCGGCCGGCGATACAATTCGGCCTGACCGAGAGTAAGACGCAGCGTGTTAGGTCTTCGCGCCGATTTCCGGCGGATCTTCCGATATCATGGATGAAGAACAGCGGCCTTCATCGCTTGGATGCTAACCTTGCGGAACAGGGAGTTTTCCTGGTCCGCTCCGAAAGCAGGGGCAGATCGCCTTCTGGCCACTCAGCGACGCCGAATGGATCGCGAAATTGATGATATCGGGACGGAGATCGAACGGCGACAATCTAGTCTACTAATTTGGCGTTGTCCGGGCCTCAATCACAGCGGGGAATGGCTACGACCGAGTACGAGAAGGAGGCGCCGCCACCAATCGTGCGACTGTGTTCAATGCGGGCCGGGCGTAGCGCTACGGATTTCGAGTGATTCCCGTCTCTCTGCAATCAAACACACGTAAACTGTCGGATCTTACAGCAGTTTTAGGAGAAACCTCTAGGCGCCTTCTAGTCCCTTTCTCGAACACTATGTCATCTACGTAGTGAAACCCAATCTTCAGATTTTTGATGAGCGAGCGAGTGTTACCTGGGCGAACGAACGCAGTCACTTTATTAATTTCTAAATAGTCGAAAGCAAATTGCACTACCGCTCTCCCAGCTTCGACCGCGATGCCTTTCCCGGAGGCAGCAAGGTGGAGGCGGGTTACAATTTACACGTTGCTCTCCTCTACGGAGTCTCCCCGTACAAGTCCACAGTAACCAGCGAATTTTTTGGCCTTACCCTCGTCTTTGATATCGATTATCCAATAGCCGAAACGATGATGCTGCCAATGATTGATGAACTGAAGAAGCTCAGCTTTCGTCTGCTCTATTGTCGGAGAGACTCCGTCTCTGATGGCGTTTACCACGAACGGATCGCTATGCAGTCCATGCAGAAGAATCTCGTCGCAATGCGACGGACACCTTAGGATGAGGTGGGACGTTTCGAGGGTGTACATCGGAAGATTCCTCTCTGGGCTGGCACTTTATAGTTTACGGAAGCTTAACAAAGTTTGAGCCATAACCTTTGAATGCGCGCTCCTTGGTTTAGATTTCTATGAACTCCCTTGTTTCGGGATGCTGTCGTTTTTTAAGATTCACTGATAGGCGCGGTTAATGCACGCTGGTATTGCTGAAGGCACCTAATGGTCTCCGCCTGACATAAGAGTTCTGGGGTAGAATTACCTGCTGCCTGTGCATCATGCGCGGTAGAATATCTCTAGCCGTCTCGCCTTCTGATCATCGGCGGCTGACCGCCCTGGTCATCGACCGCAACAGTCCGCAGAAGAATGTCTGGCGTGCCGAGACCGTGCTGTTGAGCGCCGATGGTGTTGGCACCGTCGAAATCATGCGGCGGACCGGCAAGTCCAAAACGTCTGGCGGTTGACAGCGAGCGCTTCGCAGAGGAAGGCTTTGAAAAACTGCTGCGCACAAGAAGCGGCCCTCGCGCACCCCCCGCTCGGCCCGGATGTCGCCGAACGCGTTGTTGCGCTCACGCTCGAAGACCCGCCCGCCGAGACGACGCGCTGGACGGCCGCCATGATGGCGAAGGTAGCCGACATCAGCGCCAGCGCCAGCCAGCGCATCGGGAAGGCGTATGGTCTTCAGCCACACCGCTCGCGGCAGTTCAAGCTCTCCAACGATCCGACATTTGTCGACAAACGGCGCGATGTCTCGGGCTTTACGTCGGTCCGCCGTCTGATGAAATTTTGCAGATCCAGGCGCCGGACCGAAGCCCCAGCCTGGCCTGTCCATGAAGCTGGGAGGCGGGGGCACCATGGCGCATGACTAGAAGTAGCACGGCACCACCGCTCTCTTTGCCGTGACCAACTTGCTCGACGGCGCGGCCGCAACATGCAGCGGCACCGCCACCAGTAGTTCATTCGCTTCCTCAATGACATCAACGCCGAAAGGCCGGCCAACAAGGCCGTCCAGTCTCGACAACTACTTGCTCACAGCTACCGAAAGTGCGCGCGTGGCGGCATCAGCGCTTCGCCTTCCGTTAATCGCAACGAATTTCCTAACCCTGGCCAAAGTGTACGGGCCGCGGCTTTGATGTACGGGCTCATATTTCAGAAGCACCGCTCATTGCAGGTCCAAATCTCACGCGAAGCTCTTCGTCGCTGCTTAGCGGCCAGACTTGTGGCGGGCACAACTAGGCGCTGAAGTCCCTTGCTGCTCTCCCCGATCCTGGATTCCGTGTCAGGACTTGGTAAAATCAGAAAATACTTCTCCCCTACTGCGATAAAGCTTTCATTATCTCCTATCTGCCGCACCTTCGCTTCCGGCCCAGAAGAACGAACTGAAGATTATTACTAGTCCCCAACTGGTGGAAACGGTGTGATCGACCAATTGATTAAATCGACAGCACGCTGAAGGGCGATCTCGGTCTCAGCAAGGCGCGGGGAAACAGCTATGACCCATCCTAGCGAGTCTCGGTAATCACCTTGCCTGACAATCGGCGTCTTGGGTTCAACATACAATTTGACCGCGGCGACACCTGGTACAGCAGCCGCCAGACTGTCGCCATCAATCCAATCGAGGATGCCATCGCGATCAGGAAGCAGGCACCGCCAGGCAGCAATGTGAGACTGCCTTCTGCGCAAATCCCATTCCTTACCAATGACAAGCTTGATGTGCTCGGCGATGAGATCGACGCCGTAGGCCAGCTGAACCGCATCAGGACCGCCACCAAGACGCGGATTGACTTCAATGACGACCGGGCCCCGCTTGGTCCACCGGAGTTCAACGCACGTTGGTCCCCAGCCAAGGTCGAGAGCTGGCAAACAACTCAGCGAAACGTTGGCGATACGCTCATGCTCCTCATCAGCAAGCGGTGCTGGAAAGATGCCTTCACGGAAGACGAAATGCGGTGGGCGGTCGAAATCAGCGGCCTCAATCCCAAACACCTCATTTCCCATTATATGAACAATATAATGGGGGCCTTGTGCGAATTCTTCGACCAGTATCCTCGACGAAGACTGCAATACGTGCTTCCCGCCCAACAGAAAGGCTGTATATTGAGCCACCTCTTCGACGGTACGGCCCAATCGGACACCGATGCTGCCGCTGCCTACCGTAGGCTTCAGAACTACCGGCAGGCCGAGCTCCGCAGCGCAGCTTTCAACCTCCGCCGCATTCGCTGCGAGGCGATATGCAGGTATCGGAACCCCAGCCTCCGCAAGGAGCTGACGTTGAGTGAATTTGTCGCAGCATCGTTCAATCGATGCGGGGTTCGGTCCTGGTAGATTGAAATGCCGGCAGAGCTTGCCAACTGTCGCATAGACCGACTCGTCGTCACCCGCAAACCCAGTAATGCCAGCAATGCCGTACGTTGCATGCAACCAGGAACATTCGCGGATCAGCGCATCGAGATCGTCTGTATTGACCCGGATTGCCTCAACGTTTTCCACCGCAAGATAGTTATACCGGTCTGGATCGGCTGAAAGGGTAACTGGATGAAGACCTAGACGCTGGGCCGCCTGGATATATAACGGACCATTGCTCCTTGAGCCTTCAATCAGGATGAGCGCTCTTCTCGCCATGGCTGTTAACTCCGATGTTGTGTGCTGTTGGGCGTCTGAGGCGTAAAAGCAACATCACAGCTTTTTGCTGTACCCCGGCTTAATCTACCACAGTCAGATACCTGCGATCGCGAAGACTTGTGAGTTTTTCATGCAAGATCTGTTACACGACGGAATTAGTCGATTCCTCGGTGGTGATGCTGCACAGCAGGGCATGGCCTAGGAGCCTGTCCGACACGCGGGCTGGGGTCGCTTGTAGCTGGCCCTCGATCCCGTCCGGCAGCTTTTGAATGAGGCTCCCAAAGGCGAAGGTCAGATTGGATGCGCCCAGCACCGCGACAAAAATCTGCGCCGGTAAATGACGCCGGTCGCCGGATCGATCACCGGGACCGTGTGCCCGGAATAGCCCGTCTGCATCACCGCGCCCGCCGCATGCCGATTGCTGAATGTCGCGCTCGTCCGGCGTTCGAAAGCGGCGAAGTGCTCGCAGAACCAGGTGTAGCCGTAGCCGTCGGGATGGACGGCGCGATACTCCTGCCACAATAGCGTCAGCGCCACTGTTTCGTCATCATTCCCGAGAATTGCAATGGAGCCGGAGCGTCAGACGAAAGCAGGGGTCCCTGCGTTCGAAGAGCGCTTGGTCAGGACAACCCAGACATGCGCCATCTTGGCGGCAAGTGCGACAACAGCTTTGTTCCGGTGCATATCGATCATCTGCAAGGCCTGGAAAAAAGAGCCCGGACGATTCACACTCCATCCGCTCCGCGCTACCTAACTGCGCTAGGAGTAAGGGGCTGCAGGCTGTTCCTGTTCATTCACACTCGGAAATGGTGTGATCGACCAGCTAACTAAGTCGACGGCACGCTGAAGTATTGCCTGGGTCTGAGCAAGGTTGGGCGAAACGGCCATGACAGATCCGAGAGAGTCTCGGTAATCACCTTTCCTGACGATCGGCTTGTTGGGTTCAACATAGAATTTGACCTCAGCGACACCTGGTACAGCAGCGGCCTGACTGCCGTTGTCGATCCAATCGAGGGTGCCATCGCGGTCGGGAAGTAGGTTCCGCCAGCCCGCAACGTTTGAGTGCGTTTTGCGCAAATTCCATTCATTGCCGATGACAAGCTTGATGTGCTCCGTAATGAGATCGACACCGTCAGCCAGCTGGATGTGTTGAGGACCGCCACCAAGGCGCGGATTGACTTCAATGACGACTGGACCAACCTTCGTCCACCGGAGTTCAACGAAGCTTGGCCCCCAGCCAAGGCCGAGAGCGCGCAAACAGCTCAGCGATACATCGGCCATGCGTTTCTGCTCGTGACCAGTAAGCGGTGCCGGATAGATGCCCTCACGAAAGACAAAATGGGGTGGACGGTCGAAGTCAGCAGCCTCAATCCCAATAACCTCATTTCCCATAATATGGGTGGCATAATAAGGTCCTTGTGCGAATTCTTCCACGAGTATTCTCGGGGAAGACCGCCATGTGTACTTACCGCCCAACAGATAGGTGGTATGTTCGGCTACTTCGTCCACATTGCGGCACAATCGGACACCGCTGCTGCCGGTGCCTACGGCCGGTTTGAGAATCACTGGGAGGCCAATTTCGGCGGCAGCGATTTCTGCATCCGCGGTGTTCATTGCCAAGCGATAAGCAGGCATTGCCACGCCAGCCTCAGCGAGGAGCTGACGTTGAAGGAATTTATCACAGCATCGTTCAACCGATTCGGGGTCCGGGCCCGGTAGGTCGAAGTGCCGGCAGAGCTTGCCAACCATCGCATAAATCTCTTCCTCGGCGCCCGTAATGCCTGCAATCTTATAGGTCGCACGCAGCCGGGAACATACGTGGATCAGCGCATCGAGATTGGCTGTATCGACAGGGATTGTATCAACGCTTTCTGCTGCAAGGTAGCCGTACGGAGCTGGATCAGCCGACAGGGTAATTGGATGAAGACCAAGACGCTGGGCCGCTTGGACGAATAGCAGACCCATACTCCTATGGCCTTCAACCATGATGAGCGCTCTTCTTGTCATTGGCCCTGACCTTTATTGCATGCTATGCGGTGGTCCGAGCGTAAAAAGCATCAGCTCCTTATCGCTCCCGGACCTCAGATTTGGCGGTGAAGTTATCACTGTCGGCGGCCTGCGGTTGCAAAGATTCGCTAAGCTTTAGTTTAAGATTCAACGATTAACGCTGCAGCCGTTGCAGCGCGGCGCGCTCTGACAAAGCTGCGTGCCGACGTTCCGGCGAAGCAGCTGTGGCGCATTTTGTCAGGCCCGGAGAGTTCTGGTGTCCGCCCGCGGTCGCGGCGTCGTTGATCCTTCTTCTCGAACGCCGAGCTCAACGCGGCGATCGCCTAACTGCTAGAGAATCTGAACAATCGGCCGATGCGCCATGTCGGCCAAAGCCGCCGCGAACTGTTCGAGGAGATCGAGCGGGCCGCCTTGAAGCCGCTGCCGGCGGCCGTTCTAATACCCGAGTGGAAGTCGGCGAAGGTCCACCTGACATCGAGTCCGACAAATGCTTCCCTATAATCTTGCTCCCCTATAATCTGCCACGGCTCGTCCTACTGTGATGAGGATCGGCTCGGCCCGCCCGAGTAACCCTCGGACGCGCAGTGTAGGGCGAGCCACCTCACCGGCAGAAGCGGACATACGGTCTTACTCTCGATCAGCATCTGCTCACGAAGGTTGCGGTCAAGTGTAAGACCGTATGTCCGCTTCTGCCGGTGAGGTGGCTCACCCTACACTGCGCGTCCGAGGGTTGCTCGGGCGGTCCGAGCCGATCCTCATCACAGGAGGACGAGCCGTGGCAGATT